>JBIIJX010000052.1:0-12476 GCA_044233495.1 Candidatus Nanopelagicales bacterium | reverse complement strand
GGAGCTTCAGCAGCACGCCACCAGGGTCGTGGCCTACGACGAATGCATGACACAGGCATGCCGCGCACTCGGCCTGAGCGTCGAAGCGCCGATGCCGTGACGAGCTCGAGAGCCGCCTACTCGTCCTCGTCGTCGAGGCGTGCCAGCCAGGTGGCCAGGCGCTCGACGGGAACCTCGAAGTCGGGGTTGAGGTCGACGAAGGTGCGCATCTGATCAGCCACCCAGGCGAGGGTGACCTCCTCCTCGCCGCGTCGGGCCTGCAGCTCCTCGATCCCGCGGTCGGTGAAGTACATAGGACCTCCTAGGCGAACGCCTGCTCGACGACCGCCTTCTGCTCCTCCTCGTGGCGCTGGTGGGTGCCGCAGGCGGGTGAGGAGGACGACGGGCGGCTGACGCCGGTGATCGGACGGTCCACGATCTCCGGCAGGTTGATCGCTATGAACGACCAGGCCCCCTGATTGGCCGGCTCCTCCTGTACCCAGGTCAGCTCCGCATTCGGGTACTGCTCGAGCACCGGTGGCAGCGTGCGGAAGGGAAGCGGGTAAAGGCGCTCGAAGCGCAGAATCGCCACGTCCGTGATGCCGTGCTGCTCCCGGTAGGCAGCGAGGTCGTAGTAAACCTTCCCGCTGCACATCAGCACCTTGCGGATCTGGGGTCCGGTGAATTCCGGGTCTTGGATGAGGGGATGGAAGTGGCCGGACATGAACGCGGCCTTGTTCGACACCGCCTTCTTCGCCCGCAGCAGCGACTTCGGGGTGAAGATGATGAGCGGCCGAACGACCTTCGCGCGGGCCTGCAGACGCAGCATGTGGAAGTACGACGCAGGGGTACTGGGCATCGTCACGATCATGTTGTCCTGGGCGCACAACTGCAGGTACCGCTCGGGACGTGCAGAGGAGTGGTCGGGGCCCTGCCCCTCGTACCCGTGTGGCAGCAGCAGGGTCAGCGAGGATCGCTGTCCCCACTTCTGCTCGCCCGAGGCGATGAACTCATCGATGATCGTCTGGGCGCCGTCGGCGAAGTCTCCGAACTGCGCCTCCCACATCACGAGGGCATCGGGGCGGGCGACGGAGTAGCCGTACTCGAAGCCCATGGCGGCGAACTCGCTGAGGAGCGAGTCGTAGACGTACAGCTTGGCGCCGTTGCGGTAGCACTGCTTCAGCGGCTTGTACTGCCAGCCGGTCTCCTTGTCGACGATCACCATGTGCCGATGGCCGAAGGTGCCCCGACGGACGTCCTGACCGGCCAGGCGGACGGTGCGCCCCTCCATGAGCAGGCTGCCCACCGCGAGGGCCTCGGCCATGCCCCAGTCGATGGCATCGTCAGCCACCATGCTCTCTCGGCGCTGCAGCTGGGGTGCCAGGCGCGGATGCACCGTGAAGTCCTCAGGCATCCGCAACTGAGAGGCGATGACGGTGTCGATCTGCTCGGCTGAGATCGCGGTGTCGATCTCAGCTGCAGCATGCTGCGGAGTGAGCCGACGTTCCCCGTCGGCGATGACGTCGCCCTTGGACGAGCTGAAGGATGCGGAGTCGTCGCCGTGCGACTCCTGGAAGATCCGCTCGAGCTGCTCCTGGAAATGGCGCAGTGCAGTCTCCGCCTCCTCGACGGTGATGTCACCGCGGCCGATGAGCGACTCGGTGTAGTGCTTGCGAACCGAACGCTTGGCGTCGATGATCTGGTACATCAGCGGCTGTGTCAGGGACGGATCGTCGGCCTCATTGTGTCCGCGCTTGCGGTAGGTCACCAGATCGATGACGACGTCCTTGTGGAACGTCTGACGGAAGTCGAAGGCGAGCTCCGCGACACGCACGACCGCCTCGGGGTCATCGCCGTTGACGTGGAAGATCGGAGCCTGGATCATCCTGGCGACATCGGTCGGATACACCGAGGAGCGGCTGTACTTCGGGCTCGTCGTGAAGCCGACCTGGTTGTTCACCACGACATGCACCGTGCCGCCGGTGCGGTAGCCCTGGATCTGCGACATCTGCAGGGTCTCTGCGACAACACCCTGCCCGGCGAACGCGGCATCACCGTGGATCAGCACGGGAAGCACGTTGAACCTGTCCTCGGCGGGCAGGCGGTCCTGCTTGGCGCGCACGATGCCCTCGAGGACGGGGTTCACCGCCTCCAGATGCGACGGATTTGCGGCGAGGTACACGCGGGTCTGGCTGCCATCGGGTGAGGTGAACATCCCGCTCGTGCCCAGGTGGTACTTGACATCTCCTGAGCCTTGAACCAGATCGTCCCCGAAGTCGCCCTCGAACTCGCGGAACACCTGGCCGTAGGACTTGCCTGCGATGTTGGTGAGCACGTTGAGCCGTCCACGGTGGGGCATGCCGATGGCCACCTCGACGATGCTGTCGTGCGACGAGCGGATCAGCACCGCATCGAGGAGGGGGATGAGTGACTCGCTGCCCTCCAGGGAGAAGCGCTTCTGGCCCACGTACTTCGTCTGGAGGAAGGACTCCAGGGCCTCCGCCTCGTTGAGCTTGTGGAGGATGCGCAACTGCTCGTCGCGGGCCACACGCTGGTGCGGGATCTCGACACGCGACTGGATCCATTCCCGCTGGTCCGGGTCCTGGATGTGCATGTACTCGATGCCGATGGACCGCGTGTAGGAGTCGCGGAGGACGCCGAGGATCTCGCGCAGTTTCATCAGGGGCCTGCCCGCGAATCCGCCCGTCGCGAATTCCCGATCCAGATCCCACAGGGTCAGACCGTGCTGGAGGACGTCCAGGTCCGGATGCATCCGCTGCTCGTACTCCAGCGGGTTGGTGTCGGCCATGAGGTGACCGCGCACCCGGAAGGCATGGATGACCTCCTGGACGCGAACGGTCTTGCTGAGGTCTGTCTCGTGGTTGGCGGAGACGTCCTCGGCCCAGCGGATGGGTTCGTAGGGAATGCGCAGCGCGCGGAAGATATCGCCGTAGAAGTCGTCTGCGCCGAGGAGCAGTTGGTGGATGCGACGCAGGAACTCCCCGGACTGCGCTCCCTGGATGATGCGGTGGTCGTACGTGCTGGTGAGGGTGAGGATCTTGGAGACGGCGTTGCGAACGCGCGCCTCCTCGCTTGCGCCCTGCCACTCTGCCGGGTAGTCCATCGCGCCCACGCCGACGATGCAGCCCTGCCCTTGCATCAGGCGCGCGATCGACAACTGCGTTCCTATGGTCCCCGGATTCGTCAGGGTGATCGTCGTGCCCTGGAAGTCAGACACCTGGAGATTCCCGTTGCGCGCCTTGCGCACGAGATCCTCGTAAGTGACCCAGAAGGTGGCGAAGTCCATCGCCTGGGCACCCTTGATGCAGGGCACGAGGAGCTGACGTGTGCCGTCGGACTTGGCCTGGTCGATGGCGAGGCCGATGTTGACATCGTCGTGGTGGATCGCCGCGGGCTTGCCGTCGATCTCGGTGAAGGCACTGTTCATCGCGGGCACGTCGGTCACCGCACGGACGACGGCGTAGCCGATCAGATGGGTGAATGACACCTTGCCGCCGCGACCGCGAGTGAGGTGGTTGTTGATGACGGTGCGGTTGTCGATCAGCAGCTTGGCTGGCACTGCCCGCACGCTCGTGGCGGTAGGCACTGCGAGGCTCGCCTCCATGTTTGCGACCACCCGGGCGGCGGGTCCCCTGAGCGGGCTGATCGACGCGTCGGGCGCTTCCGGCGCCGCTGACACCGGAGCCGGATGCACGGGAACCGGCGAAGCAGTGACCTCATCGCCGACGGGTGCAGGCGAAGCGGTGACCGCATCGCCGACCGCAGCCGAATCCGAGGACGATGATCGCGTCATGCCGGAGAAGTCGGTCGGCGTATAGCCCTCGAAGAACTCCCACCAGGCGGGGTCCACCTGAGAGCGATCGGCGAGGAACTGCTCGTAGATCTCGTCCACGAGCCATTCATTCGGACCAAAGCCGGCGATGCGGCTCTCGGGTGACTCGGTGGCCACGGGAATCCTCTCGGCTGCCGCGCGCTACTCACGTCTGCTGGGGCGCTGGATGACCCCAGCGTAGTGGCGTCCCACATCCACTCGGACCACGAGGTTCACGGAGCACGTCGAGGATGGACTCGGCCGAGGTGACCCCCTACGGCGACGTCCGAGGGGCGAAGGGCATGGCCGTACGTGCTGCCCTGGCCACCGCAGAGCCGCCCGGGACCCTCCTCGTCGCGGCACGTGATCCTGGTCACCGCGGAGCGACCTCGGTGGGCGTCGGTCGGAATCGGGAGCGCCGCGAGTCGGTCGCCGTCGCAGGGTGCAGGGAGTCGGCTGGGCGCTATTCGACCTGCTCGGTTTGGGCACGCTCGGGGTGGACGCTTACCATGCGAACGTGCGTCCCGCTCCTGCAGACGCGAGCCCATGGGGGTCACTCGCGCGTCGCCTGACCGGCCTGCTGGCTGCAGGCGCGGTGGCGGTCGCCACTGTGGTCGGGGCGGGGGCGGCACCCGCGGGGGCCGCGGACCCGTCGCCCTCTGCCGAGCCGTCGTCGGCCGTCCCCTCGCCGTCACCATCCTCTGCCGCGACCGTGGCCGTCGTTCCGGGTGCGCCGACGATCGTCAACGTCCGCGGAGGGCTCGCCAGCGGGCAGCTCGCGGTGACCTACGTCCCACCCGCGACGGACGGGGGATCGCCGATCACGACGTACGAGGCCTCGATCGACCGCGGGGCAGTGTGGTGGCCCTGCGCAGGAACCGCGGGAGACTGCGTCCTGACCAACCTTCGCAACGGCACGCAGTACCGCGTGGTGCTGCGCGCCGTCAACGTCGTGGGTGCCGGCGAAGCCAGTGCGCCGGCCGCCGGCGTGCCGACCGTACCCGTGGGAGCCGACCCCGACAGGCCCCTGACCCTGCCCAAGCCCCGCGCTTGGGTGGGCGCCACGTTCAACGCGGCGAGCAACAGCCTCGGCGTGGACTACACCAAGGTTCGTCTCGGGGTGGGCACGCTCCCGTCGATCACCTTCACCCGCCCGATACCCGACAAGCGAGTGGTCGAGACGCACCTGGGCGTGTCCGCCGTGCTGGCTGACGGCAAGGTTCGCAAGGTCGATGGCGCGTGGGGCTGGACCAGCGATCGCACGGCCGTCTTCCGCCCCAAGGACTACTGGCCAGGACATGCGACAGTCCTCGTCACGTCTACTCTCGATCGCGCCGTCCTCGGCAGGTCCGGGAGCACGTACCTCGTGGGCAAGCGCGACCTGGCCAAGACGTGGACCTTCCGCACGGACCGCAAGCTCATCGCCCAGGTCGACGGAGCCCGGGTGAACATGCGCGTCTTCGTCGACGGGCAGCGGGTCGCGACCTTCCCCGTCTCGTTGGGCAAGGCAGGTTGGGAGACGCGCAACGGCGTGAAGGTGATCAGCTCGGCCAAGGAGCCGGTGAAGATCTACCGCAGCACCTCGCTGGGCCTCGGCCCCGAGGAGGAGTACGAGCTCGAAGCAGACTGGAACACCCGGCTCACCCCGACCGGTGAGTTCATCCACACCGCGACATGGGCCTACGGGCGCATCGGCTACTACAACGGCTCGCACGGGTGCACCAACATGCGCGCGGAAGACGCCCAGTGGATCTACCAGAAGACCATCCCCGGGGATGTCGTGGAGTACGCCAACACCGGCGGCACGACAGTGCAGGAGTGGAACGGACCGGGCGGCCTGTGGAACATCCCGTGGGCCGACTGGCTGAAGAAGTCCGCTCTCGGCAGTGGGTCGAGCCAGGTCGACATCACCAGTGACGCCCCCGTGAGCGTCGTCGAAGACGCCAGCGCCTGATCCTTCGGGCGTGGCAGGATGCCGCTCATGTCGGCGGAGGTCAGCGCAGGGTCCCAGCGCGAGGGAGGCGGCGGCCTCGTGCACGCCATCGATCGCGTCATCGGCGCCTTCGGCCCTGACCGCACCCTCACGGAGCGGGTTGCCCTGTTCGCGGCCGCCGCTGCTGTCGGGCCGTCGTTCGAGCCGGGGCTCCAGCCTCGCAAGACGCTCGACCAGGCCATCGCCACGGGGGTCATCGCGGCCACGACGCTGTCGGCAGTGACAGTCGCGGAGAGTGCCGTGGAGTCCCTCGGTCGACTCATCACCCGAGGGCGCACCGATACCGCGTCACGCTCGGCGCGCCTGGCCTTCACCGTCGGCACGAATGCCCTCATCGGGGCTGCTGCCGAGGGGCTGTCGCGCAGCCTGCCACCCCGGGACGACGAGCGGCTGCGTCGCGGCCTGCTGCGGATTGCCGCGAATCGCACGGCCCGGGTCGCGGGTGTCGGCGCAGCGCTGTCGGCGGTGATGGGTGCGAGCGACCTCGCGGCCCAGGGCTCACCGTCACGGCGCTGGCTCACGCGAGTCCCGCTCGCCCTGCCGGCCGGGGTTGCCCTGTCCGCATGGCACATCCACCGCACGCACAGCAAGGCCAACCAGGTGGGCGACACGACTATCGCCAACGTGTCGCCGGCATCGTCGATCGGCATCGCCGTGGGTGTCGGTGCGGGCGTGATCGGCCTGCAGTTGGGCGAGCGTGTCGTAGCCCATGGTGTTGCCCGGGGCATCTCGCGCGTGTCACCGGCCTACGACTCGGTCTCCAACCCCATCGGTCACGTCGTCGCACTCGGCATCCTCGGCGGCGTCATCTATGCGGGCTACGAGTACGCGGTACGCCGCGTCGAGCAGGGTGGAGCGGCAGTAGAGCCGGCCTACCAGACGCCGGCCCAGTCGCCCATGGTCTCGGGCAGCCCGGCAAGCCTGGTGCCATTCGACACCCTGTCGCGCGAGGGTCGTCGTTTCGTGAACATGGTGCTGACCCGCGAGGAGATCAGCACTGTCATGGGCGAGCCGGCCGTGGCGGATCCCGTTCGCATCTTCGTCGGACTCGACACTGCGGCTGAGGTCGAGGATCGGGTCGACATCCTGATGGACGAGCTCATCCGCACAGGAGCTTTTGACCGCAAGGTGCTGTGCTTCGCCTCACCCACCGGCTCGGGGTACATCAACTACGTGCTCGCCGAGGCGTTGGAGTACATGACGCTCGGGGACTGTGCGCTGGCAACCATGCAGTATTCGATGCTGCCATCCTCGATGTCGCTGACGCGCACGGGGCTCGCGGTGGAGCAGAACCGCGATCTCATGCATGCGATCACGGGTTACCTGCGCGGCATGGATCCCGAGCGTCGACCCCGTTTCGTGCTCTTCGGCGAGAGCCTAGGTGCGCTCACCATGCAGGACGTGTACCGCCGGCGCAGCGTCGAGGCGATGGACCGTGACTTCGTGCACTCGTCCATCTTCCTCGGCACTCCGTCGGCAACGGAGTTCGCCAAGGCGTGGCGGTTGAATCCGGCCAAGATCGACCCCGACGGCAAGATGATCGAGGTCGACGCATTCGGCAACTACCTCGACCTCCCGGACGAGCAGAGAAGCCGGGTACGCCATGTGCTCATCAGTCACTACGACGATCCGATACCCAAGTTCGGCACGAACATCCTCCTGCGTCGCCCATGGTGGCTCGGGCCTCCTGACCAGCGTCCGCCCAGAGTTCCGAAGTCCACGTCATGGAGGCCGGGGGTCAGCTTCGTGCTCACCGGCATCGATCTCATCAACGCCATGGATGTCGTCCCCGGGACTTTCGGCCGTCGTGGGCACGACTACCGCGAGGACATCGCACGCTTCGTCTCGACCGCCTACGACCTGCCGGTCACGGCGCAGCAGCTGCTGAGCATCGAGCGTGCCCTGCGTGAGCGGGAGCTCGACTGGGCCCAGAAGCGAGTCGTGACGGAGCAGGTGGCGCGCGCCCGGGAGGCGCTGCTGCGCGAGTTCAAGAGCTGGGGTGTCAGCTCAGGCAGCGATGCCCAGGCAGATGCCGTGCTGCGGCGCGTACTCGCGACGCCAGCCGGTGCGATCACGCACGAGGGGTAGGAGCAGCTGAACCCGCACCCGCCCGGGTGTCAGACTCTGCCGGCCCCGCAGGCTCGTCGGTGAACCGGATGGTCTCCGCGTAGCGGAGGATCCGCTCGAGGTAGGCCTCGGTCTCGGGGAAGGGCGGGACGCCGCCGTACTTGATCACGTTCCCGTGGCCCGCGTTGTAGGCCGCCAGTGTGTTGTGCAGCCGGTTGCCGGGGACATCGCGTACGAGGCGCCTGTTGAGGCAGTTGAGCTCGGCCGCCGAATGGATCGCGTCGACCGGGTTCCACACCTCGGCGTCTCCGTCACCGTCGGCATCGATGCCGTACTGCTTCCAGACCTCGGGCATGAACTGCGCGATGCCGCGTGCACCGGCCGACGACACCGCGCGCTCGTCCCAGTGGCTCTCGGCGGCGATCTGCGCGGCGAGGATCTCGATGGGAATCGCCTCGCACCGCTCAGCGGCCTCGGCGAAGACAGTGCGAAGCTCGGCAGGGACCACGATCGGACCTCCGGTGAGGCGCTGGCCCTGCGTTGTCCCCATGAACGCGCCCCACGCACTCGCAAGCGCCGCACCCACGAGGGCCACCACGGTGAGGCCGGCGATCACCGCAGTGACGCGACGTCGGCGCCGATACCGCGCCCGATACTCGCGTCCCCCGCCCGACTGAGTCACCAGAGCACGGTAACCCGGTGACGGGGATGTTTGTCCAACCCGTGGGAGCGCGCGTACCGTGTCGGGGGTGACCAGCCCTCCGTCAGAGTCGCTTCCCGCCGTCCCCGGGACCCCCGACCTCTCCCGCGTCCAGGTCGAGGGCATGTTCGAGGACCGTCTCGCGGAGGCCTTCGCGGCCCTCGGATGCTTCAACCTCGCCGTGTTCGGCAAGACCGGGGTGGGGAAGTCCACCCTCGTGAACGCGGTGTTCGGCCGGGATGTCGCGCGCACGGGCGTCGGAAGTCCGGTGACGAAGGGCCTGATCTACTACCGCCATCCCGACGGATTCCTCGGCCTCTACGACTCGGAGGGCTTCGAGACGGGCACCGCGGGGGACGCCATCGTGTCCGGTCTGCGTTCGCTCATCGCTCAGCACCGTGCGAAGGCGGTCGACGAGCAGATCCATGCGGTGTGGTACCTCGTGCGGTGGTCAGACCGGCGGTTCGAACAGGGGCAGGAGCAGTTCGTCCGGGAACTGGCCGCACTCGGCCTGCCCGTGATCCTCGTCCTCACCCAGGTGCCGAATCGGGACGGACAGGTGCATCCGGAGGCACTGGAGTTCGCGCGCTACATCGAGGGGCTCGACCTGCCCATCAGCCCCCACGGGCGTGTACTGCTGACCAATGCACTCGAGGACCCGTTCTCCGGAAGCCCGGTCTACGGACTGCAGAACCTCCTCGACGTCACCTACGAGGTCATCCCCGCCGCGGCGGAGGCCGCCCTCACCGCAGCCCAGGTGCTGGATGTCGGGCGCAAGAAAAAAGCCGTGGCGGCGATCATCAACCAGGCCGTAGTGGTCGCCGCTGGCGTAGGGGCAACACCGATACCGTTCGCTGACGCGGCACTTCTCGTGCCGAACCAGGTCACCATGATCGCCCGGATCACGGCGGCATACGGCCTGCCGCCGAGTCGGTCCCGGGCTCTGGCCACGGCCGGGTCGGTGGTGCTGACGGGTGGGGCCACCATGGCCGGTCGGTACGCGGTGACGAGCCTGCTCAAGTTCGTGCCGGGAGGGGCCATCGCCGGCTCGGCGATCTCGGCCACCGTGGCGGGAGCACTGACGAAGGCGGTTGGTCACGCCTGGGCCCGAGTGTGCGAGTACGCCCTCGCGATGGGCAGTGCACAGCGCGATGCGTTCCTGGACAGCCCGCAGGTCACCGAGCAGTTCCTCACCTTCCTCAAGGGCGAGCGGCGCAGCTAGCGGTTCACTTCGGTCCCGGGCCGTCAGGGGCATCCGGGTGGTCAGGGGCGTCCGGGGCGTCCGGGGCGTCCGGGGCGTCCGGGCGAGTGAACGGCCCTGCCGCCCGGGCACGATCGGTGTTAGCGTCGCGGCACACAGGGAGGTGGGAATGAAGAAGGCACTGATGTTCCTGGCCGTCGCGGCGGGGATCGCCGGCGGTGTGCTGTTCTGGCGCAGGCGACAGGCAGCAGCGACCGCAGGGTCCTCGGACAGCCTCTGGACGGACTCGCCATCGTCCGCCCCCCACGCGATCGCGTATCCCGCATCACCGGTCACCCCTGCCCCGATCACGGCCGAGACCGAGCCTGGTGAGGAAGGCGTCACCAGGGCGCCAACCACGGCTGGGACTCGGAGATCCGCACACGCGAAGGAGAAGGCCGCGCAGGAAAAGGCGCCGAAGGCTACGTCCACGAAGGACGACGCCCCCAGGCGCCGGCCTGCCGCCGCGAAGGGGGCCTCGAAGAAGTCCGCGGCCGCGACCCAGCCTGCGGCCGATGCCCCGACCTAGGGCTTCGCTCTGAGCGAACGGGGAACAACGGGGAGCCCGGAGGCGTTCCCGTGATCGTCAGGGCACAGTGTCACCATGTGCCCGAGTGATGAGGGTGCGAAGCACACTCGCTCCTCATCACGAGGACACGATGCCAACACGAGCCGCAACATCGCAGGCGAACCAGTCGAGGAGGACTGCACGGTGCGCGCACCGGAGGAGCTGTTCACCATTCACCGGGAGGTCGAGTTCGACGAGCCCCCGGTACTCGTCTACGCCTTCGCCGGGTTCGTCGACGCCGGGTCCGGCGTCCGGCTGTCCGCAGACCACATTCTCGCGACCTGTCCGCATCGGCTCCTGGCGACCTTCGCCGTCGATGAGCTGCTCGACTACCGGGCACGGCGTCCCCGGATGACCTACGTCGTCGACCACTTCGCCTCGGTCGAGGTCCCGCAGATCACGCTGCACGAGGTCACCGACGGCGACGGCACCCGATTCCTGCTGCTCACCGGCCCGGAGCCTGACTACCAGTGGCAGCGTTTCCTTGCCGCAGTCGATCTCATCGCCCAGCACTACCGCGTCCGCCTCACGGTGGGCCTGTCCGCCATCCCGTGGCCCATCCCGCACACCCGACCCCTCGGCCTGACGGTGCACGGCAGCGAGCCCTCGCTCGTCGCCGGCCATGTGTCGGTCGTGGGCGAGGTCGAGGTGCCCGGTCACGTGGGTGCGATGCTCGAACTGCATCTGGGCCAGCACGGCTTCCCGTCCATGGGACTGACGGCCCAGGTTCCGCACTACCTCGTCCAGTTCGAGTTCCCCCGCGCCGCGGCGACGCTGCTGGCGGGCGTGTGTGCAGCGACCGGCCTGGTCCTGCCGACGGCGGCGCTGGAGCCCGCCGCGCGCAAGGCCGATGCGGAGGTCGCCGCGCAGATGGCCGGCAATGAGGAGTTCGCGGCTATCGTCGCTGCTCTAGAGGTGCAGTACGACCAGCTGGTGGCCGGGGGCGACGCGGGGGCGCTCGGCGCCATCTCCGAGGCTGAGGTGCTCAGCGGAGATGAGATCGCTGCCCAGGTCGAGGAATTCCTGTCCTCGCTCGACTCCGGTGGCGCATCCGAATCGGACACCGGCAGCCCGCAGGGCTAGCGGCACCGGGTGTCGGGGGCCGGGAGCGTTCCGTGCACCAGGTAGGCATCGACCGCTGGGTCCACGCAGTCCGATCCATTGCCGTACGCCGTGTGGCCATCACCCGTGAACGTGAGCAGCACCGACGTGGGCAGCTGACGGTGCAGGGCCTGAGCCCAGGCGTACGGCGTTGCCGGATCGTGCAGGCCTCCGATGATCAGCATCGGAGCCGCCGTGGTGGATCTGGCAGGTTCTACCGGGCGTGACGTGTGCCCGAACCAGACGGAGCACGGAGCGTTGCCCCAGGCCATGGCACGGGCAAGTTCGGGAACGGCGACGCCTCGCGACCACCGTCGCGCTGCTGCCGCAAGACCGGGCGCACCGGGGGGTGCGGGACGGTCCCAGCACGCGATGGCCGGGAACGCCGACGCCATGTTCGACCCGTACCTGTCCGGTCCGGTGCGCTCGGTGGCGTACGAGTAGAGAGTGGAGAGCTCGCTTCCGTCGCCTTGCCGCGCCTCGCGAAGCGCCGATCGCAGCAGCGGCCACAGCTGCGGCGAGTACATGGAGTAGAAGACCGCGGTCAGCGCCTCGGCCTGCACGAGCGGTTCGCCGGAGAGGCCAGGGAGCGGTCTGGAGTCGAGCTTGCGCAGGAGACGGTCGATCCCCTCGAGCACCGCGGAGCCATCTCCAGTCCACGGGCAGCGCGACCGGGACGCGCAGTCGTCGGCGAAGCGCGACAGGGCGAGCTGGAATCCCTCACTCTGGTCCTGGGACAGGCGCATCATGTCCAGGTTCGGATCGACGGCGCCGTCGAGGACGAAGCGCCCGACGCGGTCGGGAAAGAGTTCGGCGTACTCCGCCGCGAGGTACGTGCCGTACGAGTAGCCGAGGAAGTTGAGTTGCTCGTCGCCCAGGGCCTGTCGGAGGATGTCCATGTCGCGCACGGTGTTGTCGGTGCCGATGTGTCGCGCCAGCTCGGGAGTGCGGGCCAGGCATCCCTCGGCCAGGGCTCGGGCGCGCTCCATCAGGATC
>JBIIJX010000261.1:0-3121 GCA_044233495.1 Candidatus Nanopelagicales bacterium | reverse complement strand
CGCAGGCCATGCGCCGACGCGTGGAGAGCCACATCCCGGCCCGGCTGGCAGAGCGTGAGCTCAAGCTCGGGCCCGGTGGCCTCCGTGACGTCGAGTTCTCCGTCCAGCTCCTGCAACTGGTCCACGGGCGCAGCGACGTGATGCTGCGCAGCGCAAACACCCTTGAAGCGCTCGAGGCGCTCGCGACATGGGGGTACGTCGGCCGAGACGACGCCTCGACCCTCGCCGAGGCCTACCGCTTCCTCCGCACGCTCGAGCACCGCATTCAGCTGCATCGCCTTCGTCGCACCCACACCATGCCCGACGACGAGGTGGAGCTGCGGCGCCTCGGCAGGTCGATGGGCTTCCGTCAGGATCCGGTGGCGGACCTGGTGCAGGAGTGGCGGCGTCATGCCAGGCAGGTGCGCCGGTTGCACGAGAAGCTGTTCTACCGCCCGCTGCTCAACGCCGTCGCCCGGCTGGATGCAGGTGAGGCGCGCCTGAGCCCGGCTGCCGCCGAGCAGCGGCTGCAGGCCCTCGGCTACGCAGATCCGGCGAGCGCCCTGCGTCACCTCGAGGCCCTCACTTCAGGGGTCAGCCGTCGCGCGGCCATCCAGCGCACACTGCTTCCCGTCATGCTGGGCTGGTTCGCCGACACCCCAGATCCGGATGCCGGACTCCTCGGGTTCCGCCGGGTGAGCGACGTCCTCGGCGCCACGCACTGGTACCTGCGCCTGCTGCGCGACGAGTCCGTTGCCGCCGAGCGCATGGCCACCATCCTCGGCACGAGCCGCTATGCCACCGACCTGCTGCTGGGCGCTCCCGAGGCGGTCACGCTGCTGGCCGAGGACGACGATCTCGTGCCCCGGACGCCGGAGGCGCTCGCCCTCGAACTCGGATCCGTGGTCGAGCGGGCCGAGGATGCGGAGCGGGCCGTGGCGGCCATCCGGGGAGTGCGTCGCCGGGAACTCTTCCGGATCGCTGCGATGACCCTGCTGCGCAAGCCCGCCGCCGAGCAGATCGGCACAGCACTGTCCGATGTGGCTGCCGGCTCACTGTCTGCGGCCCTGACGGCGATTCGGCATACCGCGGATCCGGTCGACTCCGTGGAGTTCGCCATCGCATCCATGGGTCGCTTCGGCGGCCATGAGCTCGGCTTCGGCAGCGACGTCGATGTCATGTTCGTCTACCGCGCCCGACCGGGAGTCGCGGAGGAGCAGGCGCAGCGTGCTGCGTCCGCCATCGCCGAGGAGTTGCGCCGCCTGCTCATGGCCCCGAGTGCGGATCCGCCACTCGATATCGATGCCGACCTTCGCCCGGAGGGCCGCCAGGGCCCGCTGGTGCGATCGCTTGACTCCTACGCCTCCTACTACGAGCGGTGGTCCGCCACGTGGGAGTCCCAGGCCCTGCTACGGGCCGACATCGCTGCGGGCGATGCCGCACTGGCGGCGGACTTCATGGACCTTGTGGATTCCATTCGCTGGCAGGGCCGGCTCTCCGATGATGACGTCATCGAGGTGCGACGCCTGAAGGCACGCATGGAGGCTGAGCGCCTTCCCCGCGGTGTCGATCCCGCTCTGCACACCAAGCTCGGCCGCGGTGGCCTGAGCGACGTCGAATGGGTCGTACAGCTGATCCAGCTTCGCCACGGGCACGAGCTCCCACGGCTGCGCACCACTCGCACGCTCGATGCCCTTGAGGAGGCGCGGCTCGCCGGCCTGGTGACTGACGCAGATGCGCGACAGCTCGCGGATGCTTGGCGGTTGGCGACGGCAATCCGCAACGCCGTGATGCTGGTGCGCGGTCGTGCGAGCGACGTCGTGCCAACAGACGTGCGGGATCTTCGTGCTGTGGCCTATGTGCTCGGCTACTCCGCCGAGGGCACTGGTCGACTCGTGGACGACTACCGTCGCACTACACGCGTGGCACGCAGGGTCTTCGATCGCCTGTTCTACGGCATCACCGACGAGTGATCCTGCAGGCAAGCAGTTTGCCTGCAGCCCTGTTCGCACAATGCATCTGTGTCACAGGCAAGTTTGACGTCGCACTACGCTGACTCGGTGCTCGCGATCTACCGATCCACCCCGTCCTGGCGCCGTGCAGGCTTCATCGCAGGCTTGGGGATCCTGGGAGTCGTCTCGCTACTTGCGTCGACCGTCATCCCACCGAACGTAGTTGAGCAATCCGGCCTACCGGAGACGGCACTTCGGCTACTTGTGCTGATCCAGCCCGCAGTTCTCGTCATCGGAGCAGCGGTCGTTGGCGATCGGCTCACAGGTACAACGCACCTCAATGCTCCCTTCATCTCCGGAACGCGGAGGGTGCCCATCGCATCCGCGGTACTTGCAGCATTCGGAGGCGCTGTAGCCGTCGGCTCAGTGCTCACGATCTACAATTGGGTCACTTCCGAGCTTGCGCCCGTCACGCTGGTTCCAGGCACATCGCTGAGTCTGCTCACCGGGGTCCTGTACGGCGGACTCACGGAAGAGGTGCTCATTCGCTGGGGACTGATGGGCGTGATCGTCTGGATCCTGATGAAGCTCACACGCCGCAACCCGGATCAAGGCCCCAGTGTGACCATCGCCGTGACGTCCATCGCGATCACATCAGTGACTTTCGCGGTCTTGCACTTTCCCGCACTTTTCGCGTTGACGGACCCATCGATCACCATCGTGGTCGCATCGTTGATCGGAAATGTGCTGGCCGGAGCAGTGTTCGGCGTGATCTTTGCCGCGCGGGGATTGGAGTCCGCAATGGGCGCCCATGCGGGTGCTCACATGGTGGGTGCGACGCTCTCGAGTCTCGTCGTTGACTAGCCAAGGGAGTGCTCACCCGAGTCCTCTGAGACGAACAGCCCCCCGGCGAACCGGGGGGCTGTCCACTTCCCATGCGCGCGAGGCGAATCGACGCGAAGGGAGACTCAGATGTCGTAGTACAGCTCGAACTCGTGCGGATGCGGGCGCAGACGGATGGGATCCACCTCGTTCGTCCGCTTGTAGTCGACCCAGGTCTCGATGAGGTCGAGCGGGAAGACACCACCGGCCTGCAGGTACTCGTTGTCGGCCTCGAGTGCGGTGAGCACCGCATCCAGTGAGCCCGGCACCTGCGGGATAGCGGCGTGCTCGTCCGGCGGTAGCTCGTA
>JBIIJX010000002.1:0-42690 GCA_044233495.1 Candidatus Nanopelagicales bacterium | reverse complement strand
CCCCAGTGCACCCATTCGGCCCTGCGCACCTCGACGAGGTAGGCGTTGAGGGCCTGCGTCGTGGCCCCGGGCAGTGCGTCCTTGCGCTGGCCACCGAAGATGTCGCCGAGTTCCGGCAGCCGCGTGGCCCACCTGGAGACCCGCAGCCGCCGGAAGTACTCCGGGGTCTCCCAGGGCAGGCGCCGGAGGAGTGCGGGGTCGCTGCCCAGCCACGCCGCTGGCCAGCGCGGTGCCCAGGCGCCGATGGCGACGGAGATCGCGATCACGACCGAGAGGTCGATGACGACCAGCCAGATGATGCGCGTCACGCGGCGAGGGAGGGATTTGAACCCCCGGAGGGTTTCCCCTCGGGCGCTTTCAAGGCGCCTGCAATCGGCCGCTCTGCCACCTCGCCTGAGTCCCCCACCGTAGTGCCCGAGGCCCTACTCGACGGCTGCTGGGTCCTCCGGCGGAGGCGCGATCGGCACCCCGAACTCGTCGACCATGCCATCGTCCTGCGTGGGCGGTGCCGGGGTCGCGGTGTCGCCGTCGCCATCGAGGCCGTCGGCCTCCTCGTCCGCGCTCGACTGGGGGAAGGGCTCGGGTACGAAGCCCGGCTGCTCGCCATCCAGCGGGTAGGGCTGAGTCACGAACCGGACCGCGGATTCGGCCACCGCGAGCAGGGACCACGTGCTGCCGTCTGCGCCGGTGAGGATGTACGACGGAAGCAGCAGGATCGACCCGTCGGGCTGCCAGTACTGAGCCAGGCCAAGCTCGGCGGAGAGCACGTCGACCTCCGACATCGGCAGATCGACCGACGGGATGCCCGATGCGTTGGGCGCGGGCGCCATCGGCATCTCGGACTCGTCCGTCGGCCCCGTGATCGGGCTGGCGGGAATCGATGTCCACGGGGCCTGACGGGACCGCGCGACGGCCGTGGCCGCGCCCACCACCGGGTAGTCGGGGACCGCGAGGAACCCGGACGAGAACCCCGACGCAGCCACGATGGAACCGTCGGCATCGAAGACCATGCGCCAGCCGAGCTGGGTCCGCTGGTCGCCGACGAGTTGCCACACGCTGACGGCGGTGCGGCCTTCGACTTCTGAGACCTCGTACTCGACGGAGGTCAGCTCGACACCGATGCTCGTGAGGGTCTGCGTGGCCAGGGCGATGGCGTCGACGGGCGCGAGGACCTCGTCGGACGGAGGAAGGGCTGCCGCCGGGTCGTCGTAGTACCAGCTGAACAGGGGGTCGTCGACGACGCTCACGCGCGGGCCGCTCGGCGAACCCACCTCCCAGCCGGTGTCGGTCACGCTGGCCGAGCCGCTCATCCCGAATGTCGCGGCGATGATGCCGGCGACCTGGGCTCCGCTGATGCCCTCGTTGACCAGTCGGTAGCCGGGGGCCGACCCGGTGTCGTCCGAGAGGGCTGCGGTGCCGTTGAGGACCACCGCCCACGTGGAGGTCGGTACGCGGGCGGTGGTGATGACGACGGTGCCGGGAGCCGGGACCGGCAGGGGGCCGACGGGCATGAGCGGGGCCCCGGGCGGCTCCTCGACGACCTCGTCCGGCGCCTGGAGGACGACCTCGGGCGCGGGCGCCGTCAGGCGACCGACATAGATGCCGGCGGCGCCCACGGCCACGACGAGAAGGACGACCCCGAGCACCGTGAGGACGGTCGACCGGGCCGAGCGGCGGTGGGACGCAGGAGCACCCGCGGCCGGTGCAGGGGACGCGGGAGGCGCTGCCGCCGCAAGTTCCGGGGCTTCGGCGGCAGTGGGCTTCGGCGCCCCACTGAGGAAGGCGGCGAGCATCTCCGGGTCGATGGGAGCGGCCGCCTGCTGGGGCGCCGTGGGATCCGGCTGCGCGGATTCGGGCGATGCGGCTGCCATCTCGACGGTGGCCTCTCCGGCAGTCGCGGTGCCGGAGCCGGTGTCGTCGACCGGTGGCTGTCCGGCGTCCGCGCGGCCATCGTTCGGCTGGTCAGGCATTCCTCTCCCTCGTCACGCCCTCCCTGCACTCTGCCATCCGCTGCAAGGCTACGGACGACGACGCGGTGCGACACGCCCGTCGTGGGTCACTCAGCGGGTTCGAGTGGGATCGGCACGGACGGGGTCTGCCGTCGATCCATGATCAGGCCCACGACGGTGAGGGCGAGGGAGACGACCACGACGGTGGTGACGATGTCGGCGACGGAGTCGTGCCGCCACAGGGCGACGACGGCGACGAGCACGACGAGGGCGGCCCAGACGGCCAGCACGGCGCGGGTGTCCTGGGTCGCCAGGCGCGCGTACAGGAGTACCTGGACGAGGGCGAAGGCCGACCCCTCGAGGGCGAACAGCCAGGCCTCGGAACCGAGCTCGGTGTACTGGGCTCCGCCGAGGATGCGGATGACGAGGTTGCCGAAGAGGAAGCTGAAGCCGGTGATGACCAGGCCGACACAGGCCGTCAGGCCGGTGGCGAGGTAGACCGTGCGATTGCTGCGGCCACCGGTCATCTTCGGGAAGAGCACGATGATGATCGCATTGGGCAGGAAGAAGGCGATCTTCGCCAGCAGGACGCCGACCGCGTACTCACCCGACTGGTCCTCGGTGAGGAAGATGCGCGCGAGGAGGACGTCGACGTTGGTCAGGGTGAACAGCACGGCGAGGGCGTGCACGACGTGCCCGAACTCCGCCGGAACGCCCTTCGGAATGGCTGCCGCCCAGGCACCCGGGCAGATGAGGCGGTAGGACACGAAGGCACCGACGGCGCACCCGATCATCACGCCCACGCCGACACCGGTGACCGACTGCAGGATCACGACGCCGACGATGCCGCCGGTCGCGCGACCCACGCCGTTCGCGATGAACGCCCAGGACAGTCGCAGGTGCTCCTCGCGGCCCTGCGCGATGCCCATCGCGGCGGATCCGAGGATGACGAAGCCGATCGAGGCGATGCCTGTCGCCACGGCGAAGAAGGGGATCTGGAAGAGGACGCCGACGGGCCACGCCAGCAGGAGACCGCCGATGATGATGGCGGCGGCCACGATGGACGCCAGCCGGATCGTCTCGCCCTCGACGGCGCTGCGGTCGGAGGTCGCGACGGCGACGCGTCGGGCGGTGAAGGCCTGCATGGCGATGCCGACGGTGCTGATGATGACCAGCAGGCCCAGCAGGGCGCCCAGGGCGCCGAACTCGGCCGGCACGAGGATGCGGGCCGCGACCATGCTGAGCAGGTAGGCCGCGCCATTGCCGATCATCGTGGCCCCACCCACGAACACCAGTCCCTTGGCGAGAGCGGCGCGCGGCTGCGGGGAACTCACGCGCTCACCCTACTGATCCACACGAGCCCCGACATGCGTCCGTCGTGGCTGCTGCTCCACGGGGATGCGCAGCCACGACGGACGTAGGTCGCGGGTCGATCGAACCGTCAGACGGACACCGTCGGCAGGGTCGACAGGGCCTCGGCGAACCGGGCGTCACTGACAGCCTCATCGACCATGGAGCCGCTGAGGTAGGAGTCGTACGCCGCGAGGTCGAAGTGACCGTGACCGCACAGCGCCGTCAGGATGACCGTCTCCTCACCGGTCTCCTTGGCCTTCAGTGCCGCCTCGATGGCCTTGGCGATCGCGTGCGTCGGCTCGGGGGCCGGCACGATCCCCTCGGTGCGGGCGAACTGCAGCGCAGCGGCGAAGCACTCCGTCTGGGGCACCGACTCTGCGTCCATCAGGCCGAGCTCGTAGATGTGCGAGATCAGCGGCGCCATGCCGTGGTAGCGCAGGCCGCCGGCGTGGATCGGGTCCGGGATGAAGTCGTGCCCGAGGGTGTGCATCTTCATCAGCGGGGTCATGCCTGCGGTGTCGCCGAAGTCGTAGGCGTAGACACCCCGGGTGAGCGACGGGCAGGACGCCGGCTCGACAGCGAGGATCCGTGGGTTCATGCGCCCGGCCATCTTCTCCCGCAGGAACGGGAACGAGAGCCCGGCGAAGTTCGATCCGCCGCCGGTGCAGCCGACGATGAGGGTGGGGGTGTCGCCCGCCATCTCCATCTGCAGCAGGGCCTCCTGGCCGATGATCGTCTGGTGCAGCAGCACGTGGTTGAGCACCGAGCCGAGGGCATAGCGCGTGTTGGGGTCGCTCGCGGCGACCTCGACGGCCTCGGAGATGGCGATGCCGAGGGAGCCCGACCAGTTCTTCGGGTCCTTGGCGAACTCGCGGCCGATCGCGGTGACGTCTGACGGCGAGCGGTGAACCGTGCCGCCGAACGTCTCGATCATCAGGCGGCGGTAGGGCTTGGCGTCGTAGGAGGCACCGACCTGCCACACCTCGCAGTCGAGGCCGTACAGGGCACAGGCGAAGGACAGCGCAGTGCCCCACTGGCCGGCCCCGGTCTCGGTGGTGAGCTTGGTCGTGCCCTCCTTCTTGTTGTAGTACGCCTGCGGCACGGACGTGTTCGTCTTGTGCGAGCCGGCTGGCGAGACGCCCTCGTACTTGTAGTAGATCCGCGCCGGGGTGCCGAGGGCCTTCTCGAGCCGATGCGCCCGGTAGAGGGGGGACGGCCGCCACTGCCGGTAGACGTCGAGGACGCCCCCCGGGATGTCGATGTACCGCTCCTGGGAGACCTCCTGGAGGATCAGGTCCATCGGGAACAGCGGGGCCAGGTCATCCGGTCCGACCGGGTCCATGCGGCCCGGGTGCAGGGGCGGCGGAGGCGGCGCGGGGAGATCGGCCATCACGTTGTACCAGGTGGTCGGCATCTGGTCCTCGGTGAGCGTGTACTTGTGCTGCTGGATGGTGTCGTCCATCGTCGCCTCCCATGAGTGGCCGTGCTCGTCGCGACTGCGCGGCGGGTGTGAAACCGGTGTGGAACCGGACGCTAGTCGGCTCGAACAATCGGCGTGGCGAATTGACAAACCTCAGTTGTGAGTGTGGCTAGAGGGGCGAATGTGGCTGAATTGACGAAATGTGACGATGATCACGGCCCTTCACAGGGGTGATCCGCTGACCGGACACCCGAAGTGACGACACCGCCCCACCCCCCTAGCGTCGGCCATTCATGACCGGTCATCCGCCCCCTGAGGGCCGGATTCCGCTCAC
This sequence comes from Candidatus Nanopelagicales bacterium, assembly GCA_044233495.1. Classification (GTDB taxonomy): domain Bacteria; phylum Actinomycetota; class Actinomycetes; order S36-B12; family S36-B12; genus UBA10649. The sequence continues at coordinate 37,634 of JBIIJX010000002.1, read as the reverse complement.
CGAGGTCGACGAAGGGAGGGCGCCATGAAGGGCAGGGCAATCCCCCGCCGAGCAGTCCTGGCCGTGTGCAGCGCGGCCACGGCCGCGGCCCTCGCGGTCGGCGTCCTGACCGGACTCGGAGGCACGGGCCAGCCCCCCGCCGCCGTCGCGGCGCCCGCCGCTGCCACGGTCCCTGCCGCCGCCGTCGACGTCCGCACCACCAGCCTGATCGCGGCCGAGGTGCGCACGCGCACCCCCGAGCAGGAGCGCGCCGATCGCGAGCGCAGCATCCGCGCTTCGCGCATGGCACGCGTCGCCAAGCTCCGCACCCAGATCGTCAAGGTGGCGCGCAGGCAGATCGGCAACCCCTACGTGCCCGGGCGCGAGGGACCCAACGCCTTCGACTGCTCCGGGCTCACCCGATTCGTCTACAAGAAGGTCACCGGACGTGAACTGCCGCACTACTCGCGCGCGCAGTACCGCGTCGTGAAGCCGGTCCGCAAGAACAGGGCGAAGCCGGGCGATCTCGTGTTCTTCTTCGAGAACGGCGAGCACCACGTGGGCATCTACATCGGCCGCGGCAAGATGATCGACGCGCCCGGCGTGGGCCGGCGCGTGCGAGTGAGCCCGATCTCGGGCGACTGGTGGGGGCGCAGCTACACCGGGATCGGCCGGGTACTCCCCGGCTGAACGACCCTCACGCCCGCGGCAGCTCCAGAACGATCTGCGCCCCGCCCATCGACGACTGCTCCGCGCGTACCGATCCCCCGAGTGACATCACGGTCTCCTTGACGAGGGCAAGGCCGAGGCCGGAGCCGCCCGGCACCGATCCGGTGCCGCGATGGAAGCGCTCGAGCACGGCCTCACGCTCAGCCTCCGGAATGCCTGGACCGTCATCGGCCACCGACAGCACCGCGGGACCACCGCCGCCGGTCAGGCGTACGTCGATCACCGAGCGCGCGTAGTCGCATGCATTGCCGATGAGCTCGTCGATGATGCGCGCCATGCTGCCCCGCGGCGCGTCCACCACCACTCCCGGAGCGATGTCGCCCGTGAGGGCGAGCCCGCGCTCGTCGGCCATCACCGCTGCTGCGTCGATGCGCTCAGCGAGAATCGCGGAGAGGTCCTGTGCGACGACCGGGACCGCCGAGGCGTCACTGCGCGCAAGTTCGAGCACCTGCTCGATGCGATGCGTGAGGCGATCAACCTCGGCTGTGGCGGCACGGGCCTCGCGCGCGACGTCAGGCTGGTCGGTGATGTCCTCGATGGCCTCGAGCCGCAGGCGCACTCCGGTCAGTGGCGTGCGCAGGTGATGCGAGGCATCCGCCGCAACCCGCTGGGTGCGACGCAGGATCCCGCTGAGACGCTCGGCAGTGCTGTTCAGGGCCGACGCCACAGCACGTACCTCGGGCGGGCCGTCCTGAGTGCGCGCACGGCGATCGAGATCCTCGGGGAGTTGCTCGGCCACCTGTGCCAGGTCACGCAACGGTGCGGCGATCGACCGGGCCAGCACCCAGGCGACCAAGCCGGCCGCCGCCATGACAGCGACGACGAAGACGATCAGCCAGCGCTGGGTCTCCTGCACCTCCTCGTCGACGATGGACTCCGGGAGCGACAGGCGCACGGCTCCGACCACCTGGAAGTTCTGGATGATCGGCGCCGCGACGAAGCGCAGGTCCTCGCCGAGGGTCACCGAGGTGCGCACATCCGACGTGAGGGATCCCGCCAGTGCATCGTCGATCTCCGGTCGGTCGAAGGAGCGGTCGAGATCGCTGCCCCCGCTGTCGGCCTGCAGCGCGCGCTCCGGTGAGACCGCCACGACCCGGGCACCGGTGCGCTGCGCCACCGCATCGGCCGTGCCCTGCCAGTCGATGAAGGGCTGCGACGACATCGTGGCGGCCGTCGTCAACGTGTCGACCTCGAGCTGGGACACGAACCCGGCTCGCTGATCGTTGCCGACGACGATCGCCATCGGTATGGCCAAGGCCAGTGCGACGAGCGCGACGAGCACGGTCATCGCGATGACGAGTCGACGGGTCACGCGGACTCCGTCGACAGCCGGTAGCCCACGCCGCGCACGGTCTCGACGAGCGAGGCGTCCCCGAGCTTCTTGCGCAGGGAGGCGACGTGCACGTCGAGGGTCTTGCCCGTGCCGACCCACACCGGATCCCACACGCGCGAGAACAGCTCCTGGCGCGGCACCACTCGCCCCGGCTCCTCGGCCAGCACGGCGAGCAGATCGAACTCCTTGGTCGTCAGCTCGACCGGTGATCCGTCGACGGTGACACGACGCGCGGCCCGGTCGATCGCGACCCGGCCTGACGACAGCGGTGAGTCGACGCGGCGTCGGCGCGAGATGGCACGGATGCGCGCCGCCAGCTCACGCACCGAATAGGGCTTCACCACGTAGTCATCGGCACCGAGTTCGAGCCCCACGATGCGGTCGGTCTCGTCTCCTCGCGCCGTCGCGATGATCACCGGCACATCGGAGACCCGGCGGATCTCACGGAGCACGTCAATGCCATCACCATCGGGCAGGCCGAGGTCGAGCAGGACGACGTCGGCCGCCGACAACGCCGGCAGGACGTGGCCGGCGTACGCGACGTGCTCGGTCTCGATGCCGTTGCGCTGCAGGCCCGCCAGCAGGGGCTCCGACACAGCCGGGTCGTCTTCGACGACGAGGACCTTCACGCACCCATCGTGGCACGGATCCGCGGCGCCTCGAGCAGGCGTGGCTCCTCGCCCCGGCGGCTCGGCGATCCTCCTTACCTGCGCTTTACCCTGCCCTGCCCCTGCCTTGGATGGCAGGCACCTACCTTCGAATCACCCGGCAATGCCGACTCGAAGGGAGGCGACCATGGAGCAGGCACGATTCCGTGCGATGGGCACGGACTGCCATGTGCTCGTGGCGGCTCCCGCGCGAGAGAAGGTCCTCGTTGCCCTTGCGACGACGCGGGTGGCGCTGCTCGAGCAGAGTTGGAGCCGCTTCCGTCCGGACAGCGAGCTCTGCCGGCTCAACGCACGAGCCGGCTCAGCGCCCGTCGCGGTCAGTGCGGACCTGCTGCTCCTCGCCGAGCGAATGACGGAAGCCTGGCACCTGACCGGCGGCCTGTTCGATCCCACTGTGCTGGCGTCGATGGTGGCCCTCGGCTACGACGCCGATCTCGCGACGGTCACGGCGCGAATGATCCCCGCCGCGGACGACGTCGTGGTGCTGCCCGCTCCGGGGATGCAGGGCGTGGCGATCGACCACGCTCTACGCACCGTCCGACTGCCGGCCGGTGTTGGCATCGACCCAGGGGCGATCGGCAAGGGTCTCGCCGCAGACATCGTCGTCGAGGAACTCCTCGCCGCAGGCGCCACCGGCGTCCTCGTCAACCTCGGTGGCGACATCAGCATCGGCGGGTCACTCGACGAGCGCTGGGTCATCGGGATCGAGGACACAGCCGCGAACGTGCCGTCGGCACTCGTGACGCTGCCCTACGGCAGCCAGCGCGCCGGCATCGCCACGTCGACGACGTCGAAGCGCCGCTGGGCGGCAGGACGCCGTCACCACATCGTCGATCCACGCACCGGATGGATGGCGGCCGACGACATCACTCAGGCGACTGTCGTCAGTGACGAGGCGTGGCGTGCCGAGGTCCTCGCGACCACTGCGCTGCTCGCTGACGACGCAGCACTGGCCGATGCGATCCATCGCGCGGGGGCATGGTGTCGCCTCGTGCGCACGGACGGCACGGTCCGGATTCTCGGTGAACTGCTCACCCCCGACCCTCTCGATCACCACACGCACCTGGAGGCACACCGTGGCTGACATCCCCTGGACCTGGCTGCTCATCCGCGGCAGCGGTATCACCACCTGGGCCCTGCTCACCGCCGTCGTCGCGTGGGGGCTGCTGCTCCGCTCGCGACTGCTCGGCTCCTTCGCGCCGCCCCAGCGACTGATGACCATGCACCGCTGGCTGGGCGCCACAGCGCTCGTGTTCCTCTTCGTGCACCTCGCACTCCTGCTGGTCGACCCGGTGGTGCAGTTCACGGTGCCGCAGATCCTCGTGCCCGGTCTGGCGCCATGGGAGACCCTCGCGGTCGCCCTCGGCACGCTCGCCATGTGGGCCATGCTCCCGGTGATGGTCGTGGGCCGACTGCGCAGTCGACTCGGCAAGGCCGGTGCAACATGGTTCAAGCGGGCGCACCTGGTCGCCTACGCCGCGTGGCCGCTGGCCACCGCGCACTACGTCCTCGCCGGAACCGACGCGCTCGCCGAGTGGTCACTCGCCCTTCTCGGTGCCGGCATCACCCTCGTCGTCGTGCTGCTGCTGGCGCGCGGCTTCGTCCCGCCCCCTGCCCGTCAGCAGCCCGCTCGAGCGACCCGCGAGCCCGCGCTCAGCTCCCGCTGATCACCAGACCTGCAACGCATCACCAGACCTGCCAACACAAGGAGACATCATGCAACGGTCGACCATCATCGCCAGCGTCGTCGCCGGCGCCGGGATCCTCATCGCCGGGTCGGTGGCTGGCACGGCGGCGGTCAATGCCGCCGCCTCCAGTGAGCCCGACCCGTCCACCATCCAGCTGCTGGCGGCTCCGGCCGACCTCACGCAGCCCGTAGCGGCGGTCGCAGACTCCGACGCTGTCACGCTCCCGCCCTTCACGACCGAGCCGCTGCCCTCGATCGTGGCGCCGTCCGGATCGTTGACGTCATCAGTGCCGTCGACGTCGTCAGTGCCGTCTCCCGGGCCGGGTGCCGACGCGGCCAGTGCGCCAGAGCAGACCCGGGCGGCGAAGCCCGGTGCCCAGACACCGACCCAGACACCGACCCCGGCCCTGACCCCGGCACTCCCCCCGGAGCAGGCGGTGGCCCTTGTGCTCGCCGCTACCGGCAATGGCCGGCCCTTGGACGTGCGGCAGGTCTCACGGGCCGGGTACTCGGCCTGGGCCGTCACCGTCCAGCGTTCGGACGGCTCCATCGTCACCGGTTTCGTCGATCGCGTCACGGCGACGGTCTTCGACTGGCAGGTGATGCAGGAGGCGCCCAAGCCGGCTCCTACGACCACCGGCTACCCGGAGGGCGAGTACGAGGACGAAGAGGAGAACGAGGAGTACGAGAACGACGAGTACGAGAACGAGGAGTACGAGGACGAGGAGCACGAAGGGGATGAGGACGATGACTGACCACGCCCGGAACCGCAAGGGTCGTTCCGGCACCGCCGCTGAGCGCATCGTGACGGCCGGGCTGGCCACCGCCACCTGCATCGGTGTCGTCGGCCTCCTCGGCACGCGCATGGTGGCGGCTCAGGAGAGCGCGCCCCAGCCGGCGGCCCCGGAGTCCGTCCCCGTGCTGCTCGCCGCACCCGCGTCCAACGAGACGACAACGTCGTCCGGCATGACTCGGAGCGACCTGGATGCCTACGCAGCGCTGCTCGCCGCGGAGAAGGCGCGGCTGGACTCCTACCGTGCCGAGCTCGTGGCTGCCGCCGAGGCGATCAATGCCGCTCGTTCGGGGCAGTCCGGCACGAGAGCAGCGGACCCGAGCACAGCGGGCGTCGGCACGAACGCCAGGACCAGCAGGACGGGCAGGGCTCCCGCGCCGGCGACACAGCAGGCCGCACCCGCACCGCAGGCTCTGGCCGCCGCCCCCGAGGTCGCGGCGCCAGCGCCGAAGCCGGCTCCGGTGGCCGCACCCGCGCCGGCACTCGCCGCCCCGGCACCGCAGTCCTACACCCAGGGCAGCTGACCCACGTAGGTGCTCACGCGTGACAGCATGAGCGCGTGAGCACCTACGGCCTGCAGGGGGTCCTGCCCTGGAACCAGGCCCGTCAGGTGGCCGCCTCCTCGGCTCACCCCCTGCCCGCCGCACCCGCCCGCCTGGATGAGGCCGTCGGATCCCGCCTCGCCCGCGATCTCGTCACCGTCATGGACGATCCCCCGGTGGACTCCGCTGCGGTCGACGGATTCGCTCTCTGCGGCGAGGGCCCGTGGCGCGTCGACGACCTCGACGTCCTGACGCCCGGCTGGGCCGCTCCTGTGCGCCGGCGCATGCCGCTTCCCCGCCACGCCGACGCCGTCCTCGACGGCGACGCCGCCTACCTGGAGGAGCACGCGGACGGTCGCGTCACCCTCATCGCCCGCGACCCGCTCAACGGAGTGCCCGACGAGTCCGCCCGTCCCAGGCTGGGCGACGGCATCATGCGCACCGCAGGCATCTCGGCCGCAGGTCATGTGCTCCTGACGGCGGGCTCGCCCGTCACGCCGGCCGTCGTGTCGCTGGCTGCCTCGCGCGGCCTGGACGGCATGGAGATCGTGCGCACCCCCGTCGTCGGCACGCTGGTGCTGGGGTCGAGCCTGCTGTCCCACGGACTGCCGCGCGACGGGCGAGTGCGCGACGCTCTCGGCGACGCAGTGCCGGCCTTCGTCGGCGCCCTGGGAGCCCGGGGCAACCCGGCAGTGCGCGCTCCGGACAGCCTCGACCTGCTGACGGGGGAGATAGACGATGCCGACGTCGACGTCCTGATCACCACCGGTTCGACAGCGCCTGGCCCGGACAACCACCTTCGTGGCGTCTTGCGCGACCTCAATGCACGCTGGCTGGTCGACGGCGTGAGCGTGACACCCGGGTCGCAGATGCTTCTGGCCCGGCTCGTCGACGGACGCTTCCTCGTCGGGCTGCCCGGGGAGCCGGCAGCGGCCCTCGCCGGGCTCGTCACCCTCGTCAGCCCGCTCGTGCGCGCCCTGCGCGGGGATCCCCCGGTGGAGCGGCGGCGGTCGGCCGTACTGATGGACGACACCGTGCCCGCCGACTACGCCGACGACACGGCGCTCGTGCCGGTCCTGCTGGAGAGCTCGTCCGCGGGCACGTCGGCTCGACCGATGCCGATGGCGGGCCCGGACGGCCAATCGGGCTGGGCGCGGGCCGATGCCGTCGCGATCGTCCCGCCCGGGGCGGGGTATCGGGGCGATGTCGTGGAGCTGATGGACTCCTACGGCCGGGACCTGCCGGCACTGCTGTAGGCAGGGCTGCGCGGGCTCCTCGTCTATGGCACGGTCTGCGGTGCTCCAGGCGTCCCTGCTGGCATGATCGGCGTCGTCGGTCGGATCGTCGTCGCAACCCTCTAGATCAGGGAACGGGAAGATGCCAAAGCGCAAGTCGCGGCTGCAGATGCCGAGGGAGGACCCCAACGCCGCACCGCCGCTGAAGTTCCCCGAACGGCGCTTCAGCCCGATCCGCAACATCGGGGTGCGCATCCTGATCGCCGTCATGGCGCTCGTCTTCACGTCCTTGATCGTGTGGGCCGAGGGCGACTGCTACCAGGACCGCGGCGACGAGAGCGGACTGTCCTGGATCGATGCTCTGTACTACGCGACTGTCACCCTCTCCACCACGGGCTACGGCGACATCACGCCCGTGTGCGAGTCCGCACGGCTCGTCAACGTCATCATCATCACCCCGCTGCGCTTCGTCTTCCTCATCGTGCTCGTCGGCACGACGATCGAGGTTCTCACGCAGCGGACTCGCGAGCAGATGCGCTCAAGGCGCTGGAGGAGCAACGTGAACGACCACACCGTGATCATCGGCTACGGCGTGAAGGGCCGCGCCGCCGCCAAGTCCCTCGTCGATGCCGGCACCGACCGCCACGACATCGTCGTCGTGGCCACCGACCGAGGTGAGGTGGACGAGGCGACTCGTGACGGATTCGTCGGAGTCGTCGGGGATGGCCGCCGCGAGAACGTGCTGCGTGATGCCGCCATCGAGCGGGCCAAGCGCATCGTCGTCGCCACAAACGAGGACGACACCTCGATCCTCGTCACCCTGACGGCACGACGACTCTCGCCGCACGCGACGATCGTCGCGGCGGTTCGCGAGGCTCAGAACCTCGAGATCCTCCGCCAGTCGGGCGCCAACAACGTCATCCCGACCGCGGAGTCCGCAGGCCGACTCATGGGACTCTCACTGCTGTCCAGCACAGCGGGGGAGATCATGGAGGATCTCCTCGACTCCGGCCGTGGACTGGAGGTGGTGGAGCGTGAGATCACGCGCGAGGAGATGGGTCTGTCACCAGCCGACCTTGACGCGTCCGGGCAGATCGTCTTGGCTGTGATCCGCAACGGGATTGCGCACCGGTTCGACGCAAATGACATCAACCGCCTCGAGCCCGGCGACCGACTCGTCGTGATCCGGCATAACCCTCCTGAGAGGTCCTGACGCATGCAGGCGATCACGCTCACCGGACACGGGGGACCGGAGGTGATGGAGTGGGCCAAGGTGCCCGACCCAACACCCGGGCCCGGAGAGGTGATCGTCGAAGTCGCCGGAGCAGGCGTGAACCGCGCCGACCTCCTGCAGCGGCAGGGCCACTATCCGCCGCCACCCGGAGCCTCGGACATCCTGGGCCTGGAGTGCTCCGGCACGGTGACGAACGTAGGTGCTGCGCTTCCCCTCGATCGCATAGGTGAGCGCGTGTGCGCCGTCCTCGCGGGTGGTGGCTACGCGCAGAAGGTCGCCATCCCGGTCGGCCAGCTCATGTCGGTTCCCGCGGGCGTGAGCCTGGTCGATGCCGGCGGGCTCGCCGAGGTGGCGTGCACGGTGTGGAGCAACCTCGACATGGTGGCCAACCTGAGCGAGGGCGAGTGGCTGCTGGTACATGGTGGTGGCTCTGGTGTCGGCACGATGGCGATTCAAGTGGGCCGAGCCCTCGGCGCGCGCGTTGCCGTGACGGCGGGCAGCCAGGCCAAGCTGGATCGCTGCGCCGCCCTCGGCGCAGAGGTGCTCATCAACTACCGCGAGCAGGACTTCGTCGAGGTGGTCAAGGACGCCACCGGGGGTCGCGGCGTCAACGTCATCCTCGACAACATGGGAGCGGCGTACCTCGCCCGCAATGTCGACGCCCTCGCGCGCGACGGCAGGCTCGTCGTCATAGGAATGCAGGGCGGCGTCAAGGCCGAGCTCGACCTCGGTGCCGTGCTGCGCAAGAACGCCTCCATCCATGCGACCAGCCTGCGCGGCCGTCCGGCATCCGAGAAGGCCTCGATCTGCGCGCAGGTCGAGCGCACCGTGTGGCCGTGGATCCACGCCGGCGTCGTCACTCCGGTGATCGACCGTGTCATGCCCATGGCCGAGGCCGCTGACGCGCACCGGCTCCTCGACGGTGGAGCCGTGACCGGCAAGGTCGTTCTCGTCCCCTGACGCCTAGACCGAACAGCGTCACTCAGCCCTCGATGGCGGGCAGTGCGGCGATGCGCTTGAGCAGGTACGGGGAGAACCATCCGCTGTACTTCGCCTGCAGGACCGGATCACGCCAGTCGGACCCCGTCACCACTCCCCGGCAGGTGGGCACACCGCACATGCAGGCGAACTCGTCGTAGTCGCTGGCGTCGCACATGGCGTAGTCGAAGGTGATCTCCTCCCCCGGCGCGATGTCGCGCATGGCCACCAGCAGGGACGAGCCCGCCAGGCCTGCATTGGGCTCGCACGAGTGGTTGAGCATGTCGCCCGGCTCAGGGGTCTCGTCGGAGACGAGATACAGATCGTCGTCCACCTGGATGGACCGTGACTGACGATCACGGGACAGGCTCGACAGGGTGGCCCGGTCCACGATCCAGCCCCCGAAGGCGCCGACGGTCTCGCCTGCGGCGATCGGCTCCGTCGCGAACGATCCCCATCCCTTGGCGCCAGCGGGGCGCGCCTGCGCCTTGGGCGTCAGCCAGTTGTAGTCCAACAAAGGTCCTTTCACGTCCGGCGGCAGTCGCCCCGGGATGGAGGATGAAGCCGACAAAGTGTGCCACACGCACATGTCGGCCATGGCCCGTGGCACTCTTGCGCCATGAGAACTCGCGCCGCGGCTCTGTTCGGCATGGCCGGAGTCGCCCTGGCGGCGTCACTGGCCGGTGCACCCGCCGAGGCGTCAGTCGTCAGCGTGATCAACGGCACCCCGAATCCGCCCCTCGGCGGAGCCGCCGTCATGCTCGAGAGCGACGCCGGGTACTGCACCGGATCGCTCATCCTGCCCAACCTGATCGTCACCGCGGCGCACTGCTTCTTCGATGACGGGTCGGTGACGTCCGCCGCGAGTGACTGGCAGGTCTATCCCCCCGGAGCCGACACCTCCACCGCGGCGCCGTCAGCCGCCCGGCCGATCCAGATGCTCATCAGTCCCGCGTACCAGAGGGACGAGGCGGCGAGCGGTGTCGACGTGGCGTACCTCGTGCTCGACCGTGCTCTCGCCACTCCCGTGATCTCGCGCGTGGCCACAGTCGACGAGGTCCGGCAACTCGCCAACGCGGGCGCCACCCTCGAGCAGGTCGGCTACGGGCAGACCGCCCCCCGGGCCGTGTCGGAGGCCCCGATGAGTGCGGTCCCGATCGGCACCTCCGCGCCCATCGACTCCTTCACTCCGAAGGAGTCCCTGCTCTCGGTCCTGACCGATGGCACCACGGGCACGTGCGTCGGCGACAGTGGCAGCCCGTGGATGACCACCATCGGCGGGCAGATCGTGCTCGTGGCCGTCCTCTCCGGCGGAGACAGCCCGCCCTGCGAGCCGGATGAGGGCGGCCGCAACGACTTCCTCGCCCCGCCGAGCGCCCAGGCTGATCTGCTCGCCTCCGCCGTGGCGGCCGCCGGCGCATCGCCCCAGACCGAGCCCCGAACCTGCCTGAAGATCAAGGGCTCCAAGGCGGAATGCTCGGCCACCCGGACGTGGACCTACGAGTACTGCTGGTCCGGTGCGAGGTACTCCGTGCAGCAGCGAGACGCGGGGGGCTGGTTCACGATCGCCAGGGGCACCGCGAGGAAGTCGTCGGAGTGCAACCGCGCGTACCCCTACCTCATCGGAGTCACCGCCGATGCGGCACCGGGCTCCACCAGCTACCGGATCGTCGTGCCGAGGCAGCGTGGCATTGCGGCGACCCAGTACGACCCCTTCACGGTCACGTCATCCTGAGCCACGGTTAGGCTCGCACGGTGATCGACCCGAGCATCCTGCGCTCTGACCCCGACCGTCTCCGCGAGTCCCAGCGACGCCGCGGAGAGAGTGTCGAGCTCATCGACGACCTCGTCGCCGCTGACGTCACCAAGCGCGCGGCGCAGACCCGCTTCGACGAGCTCCGCAACGAGCAGAAGACCCTCGGCAAGCAGATCGGCCCGCTGCAGGGAGCACTGAAGAAGGCGGCCGATGACGGCGCACGCAGGACGGTGCAGGCTGAGCTCGACACCCTGATGGCGCAGGCTCAGGAGCTCGCCGAGGAGGTCAAGGCCGCCGATGAGACGGCCAACGCTGCGAGCGCCGCTCTCGACGCGCTGTGGCTCCAGGTCTCCAACCTCGTCAGCCTCGAATCACCGGTCGGAGGGGAGGAGGACTTCGCCGTCCTGGCCGAGGTCGGCGCCCCGCGCGACTTCGCCGCCGAGGGCTTCGAACCGCGCGATCATGTCGAACTCGGCCGGCTGCTCGGTGCGATCGACATCGACCGCGGCGTCAAGGTGTCGGGGTCACGCTTCTTCTACCTCACCGGTCCTGGTGCTCTGCTGGAGATCGCACTGCTCAACCTTGCGATGCAGCAGGCGACGACGCATGGGCTGATCCCGATGATCACCCCCACCCTCGTGCTGCCGAGTGCGATGGAGGGCACGGGATTCCTCGGCCAGGCGGCGGAGAACGTGTACCGCATCGAGTCCGACGACATGTACCTCGTCGGCACCTCCGAGGTCCCCCTCGCCGGCTACCACTCCGACGAGATCATCGATGCCGCTCAGCTGCCACTGCGCTACGCCGGGTGGTCGTCCTGCTACCGCCGCGAGGCCGGCTCGTACGGCAAGGACACCAAGGGCATCATCCGCGTGCATCAGTTCGACAAGGTCGAGATGTTCGTCTACTGCCGCCCCGAGGAGGCCGAGGCCGAGCACGCCCGGCTGCTCGCATGGGAGCGGGAGTTCGTCGATGCCCTCGAGATCCCCTACCGGGTCATCGACGTCGCCACGGGTGATCTCGGGTCCAGCGCAGCCCGAAAGTTCGACATGGAGGCGTGGATTCCGACCCAGGGCACGTACCGGGAGATCACGTCGACCTCCAACACGACCGAGTTCCAGGCGCGCCGCCTGCGTATCCGCATGCGTGACGAGGCGGGCACGCGACCACTCGCCACCCTCAATGGCACGTTGTGCGCCATGCCCCGAGTGATCGTCGCAATACTCGAGAACCACCAGCAGGCCGATGGATCCGTCGTGATTCCGGCGGCGCTTCGTCCGTTCATGGGAGGTCGCGAGGTGATCTCGCCCGCGTAGCGCCACAGCGCAGCAATCTCTGCGTGACCTGATGTTCACGCGTTCCCCCTACTCTGCAAGGACCATGACGACGATGACCTCCCTGCCTGATGTCTCCTCACTCCGCGACTTCCGTCCGCGCCTGATCGCGCTCGATCTCGACGACACCCTGCTGCCACACTCGGGAGTCGTCCCCCGCGAGGCCGTGGAGGCGATAGCACGTGTGAAGAGCATGGGTATCGAGGTGGTCGCGTCGACAGGTCGCTCATTCGGGACGACGGCTCCGGTCTGCGCGGCGGCGGGCATCGACACCTGGGCGGTGTGCAGCAACGGTGCGATGCTGGCCAGCCTCGACCCCGAGGGGATCGTCGACACCATCTCCTTCGACCCGACGGAGCTCCTCGTCGCGATACGCGAGCGGGTCCCGAACGCGATGCTCGCCGTGGAGGAGCCATCCGGAGTGTTTCTCACCACCACGTTGTTCACGCACAGCGCGCTGACGGAGGGGATCCGCGAGGTCGAGTTCGACGACCTCCTCGAGCGTGCGGCCATCCGCGTCGTGATCCGCAGTGACGACCACCTCGACGAGGGCCTCGGGCACCTCGCACAGGATCTCGGCCTGCACTCGGTGGTGTTCGGCGTGGCGGAGGTCGCGTGGATGGACATCGGCCCGCACGGGGTGTCGAAGGCCACGATGCTCCAGCGGCTCTGCGATCGGCTCGGCATCGACCGCGAGGAGACGCTGGCGATCGGCGACTCGATGAATGATGCCGCCATGCTCGAGTGGGCCGGACGAGGCGTTCTCATGGGCCACGCGCAGCCGTACATGTTCGCGCATGCGGATCTGGTGACGGGGCTGGAGCCGGGGCACGGTGTCGCGGAGGCGCTGAACGCGATCGGCGCGTAGCGCCGCGGAGAGGTCGCGATACGCCGACTTCGAATGCCTCCATGAAGCCGTCGAATGGCCGCACAGATGGTCGGCGGAGGCCGCCTGCTCAGTCGGCGGCGATGCCGTCCTCGAAGGCCTGCTCGAGGGCCGCGAGCCACGGTCGCATCTCGGGCAGCCGCTGCTCGATCCACCTGTCGTGCCCCAGGACGGAGTAGGCAGGACGTGGTGCGGGCCGCACGAACTCCGCTGATGTCGTCGGCACCACCCGTTCAGGGTCTGCTCCGGCGAGCCGGAAGATCTCGCGGGTGAAGCCGAACCAGGAGACCTCACCGCTGTTCGTCCCGTGATAGGTGCCCGGCTGGGGGCGCCGGTCCATGAGCATGGCGATCTGCTCGGCGAGGTCACCGGCGTAGGTCGGCTGGCCCACCTGGTCGGTCACGACGGCGACGGTCTCGCGCTCGCGCTCGAGCCTGAGCATGGTCTTCACGAAGTTGTTCCCCTGCAGGCCGTAGAGCCACGCCGTGCGCACGAGGTAGTGCGACTGCGGGAGGAGTTCCCGCACGGCGACCTCACCGGCCAGCTTCGTGCGTCCGTAGGCCGACGCTGGTGACGGCTGAGCATCCTCGGCATAGGGCGAGCTCGCAGTCCCGTCGAAGACGTAGTCCGTCGAGACGTGCACGAGCCAGGCTCCGGCCTCGCGGCACTCGGCGGCGACGTGGCGGGGCCCGAGTCCGTTGATGGCCAGCGCACGATCCTCATCCGTCTCGGCCGCGTCCACCGCGGTGTAGGCGGCGCAGTTCACGACGAAGTCGGGATCGAAGCCCCCGAACACGTGGCGGACCGACTGCTCGTCGGCGATGTCGATGTCGGGGTAGTCGATTCCCCGCACGGTGACGCTGGGACCTCGACGCAGCACGTGCATCAGGGCGGAGCCGAGCTGCCCGTTGTGACCGATGACCAGGACCCGCACGCCCCTACCCTCTCACCCCCGCACGTCGACTTGTGAGTCGTGCGCACCGCCACCCGGAGTGTCGAGCGCACCGCCCACCCGTCAACGAAGGGCGGCCTTGGACTTCAGCGGTCGCCACCAGTCCTCGTTGTCGCGGTACCACTGCACGGTCTCGGCGAGACCCTCCTCGAACCGGTGCTCGGGGGCGTACCCGAGGGCACGAAGCTTGCCGTCGTTGACGGAGTACCGGCGGTCGTGGCCCTTGCGGTCCTCGACCGGCTGCACCATCGACCAGTCAGCCCCCATCGCCTCGAGTACGCGCTCGGTCAGCTCGCGGTTGTTGAGCTCCAGGCCACCGCCGATGTTGTAGCTCTCACCCGCTGCCCCCTTCTGCATCACCAGCGCGATGCCGCGGCAGTGGTCGTCGACGTGCAGCCAGTCGCGCACGTTCAAGCCGTCACCGTAGAGCGGGACCTTCGCGCCGTCGATCAGGTTGGTGACGAAGAGCGGGATGACCTTCTCCGGGAACTGGTACGGCCCGTAGTTGTTCGAGCACCGCGTGCTCGAAACGTTGAGGCCGTACGTGACGAAGTAGGCCCGCACGAGCAGCTCGGCCGCAGCCTTGGCTGCCGAATAGGGCGAGTTGGGCCGCAGCGGCTCGCTCTCGTCCCACGAGCCCTCGTCGATCGACCCGTACACCTCGTCGGTGCCGATGTGGACCGTGCGCGGAATGCCGTGGCGCAGGCATGCGTCGAGGATGGTCTGCGTGCCGACGACGTTGGTGACGACGAAGTCCTGCGGACCATGGATGGAACGATCGACGTGGGTCTCGGCCGCGAAGTTGACGACGACATCATGGCCGGGCAGTACGTCGTCGAGCAGGTCTCCGTCGCAGATGTCGCCGCGGACGAAGGAGAAGCGCGGGTCCCCCTGCACGGCAGCGAGGTTCTCGAGGTTGCCCGCGTATGTCAGCTTGTCGTAGACCGTCACCCCTGTGACATCCGGTCCGTAGGAGCCCGCGAGCAGCTCGCGCACGAAGTGCGAACCAATGAAGCCCGCGGCGCCCGTCACGAAGTACCTCACTGGCTGCTTCCCTTCAGTCGATTCAGCCACTCCTGCGCTCCCGCGAAATCCGCATCCGTCACGCCCGCACGCAGCACCGGCTGCCTGCCGTCGTGCCGGGGGTACGACCCGAGGAAGCGCACGTCGAGGCATACCCGGTGCAGGCCCATGAGGGCCTCGGAGACACGCGCGTCAGCTACATGCCCTTCCACGTCCACACTGAAGAAGTAGTCGCCGAGCACCTTCTTGGTCGGCCGCGACTCGATGCGTGTCAGGTTGACTCCGCGCACGGCGAACTCCGTCAGGATGGCCAGCAGGGCGCCGGGCTCGTCCTGCCGCATGAACAGGCTCAGGGTGGTCTTGTCGGCACCTGTCGGCTCGGGAAGATCACCAGGCAGCCGCACGAGGACGAATCGCGTCGTGGCGTCGTCCGTGTCGTGGATGTCGTCCGCGAGCACGTCGAGTCCGTAGATCTCGGCAGCCAGTGACTGTGACACCGCTGCATCGATCGGTGCATCCGGATCCACCAGGGCCTGCGCGGCTGATGCCGTCGACATCGCCGGGATGACCTGGGCGTCCGGCAGGTGATCAGCGAGCCAGTGCCGCACCTGGGCCTGCGCATGCGGGTGGGTTGCGATGCGGGTGACGTCCGCCAGCTGGGTGCCTGGGCGAGCCAGGAGTGAGAAGCGAATCGGGATGACGACCTCGTCGACGATCACGAGCCGGCGACCGTTCGCGAGCTCGTCCAGGGTGACCGACACCGAGCCCTCCACCGAGTTCTCGATGGGGACGAGCGCGGAGTCGGTCTCTCCGCTGCGCGCGGCGTCGAGCGCCGCCTGCACTGATCCGGCGGCCACGAGTTCGACGTCGCGCCCGGACGTGAGCTCGACGGCAGCAGCGCCGCAGAACGAGCCCGCCGGGCCGAGATAGGCAATGCGCTCGGTCATGATGCACCTCCACGGGCGATCCGGACAGCCTGCGTCTCCTCAGGTGAGAGCTCGATGTCGCTGGTGCCCGACGTGAGCCCCTTCAGGTATGTGCGCGTCTCACTGCGCCCGTGGATCGATGTCAGCACGAGACCGTCGCCTGCATCGTCGAGCAGGGCTGCTGAGAAGGAGAACCGGCCTCCCATGTCGCCGAAGGCGTCGTACCGCACGACGGACACATGGCGCAGCGCCATGGTCAGGTCCCGCCGCGTTGCCGCGAGCAGGGAGTCCAGGTGCGCCACCTCACCGCGCAGGTCGTGGAACTCGTCGATGGTGCGTCCCATGACGTCGACGATCGTCTCGCGCCCCTCGCCCGCCTGCAGCAGGGCGTAGGACTGATGGAGGCGGGAGGCCCTGACGAGGGCGATGACTCCCACGGCCAGACCGCCGATCCCGACGACGAGGCCTATCAGTGCCAGGATCAGCAGCACCTGGGGGTCGGCAGTCACGGCCCGAGCCTAACGGCCTCGTGTGGGACGATCTGCCGGTGTCCGGAGTGCTGGCCGACCTCCTCTCGCGCACCGCCGCGACCATCGCCGGGATCGTGCTGCTCATCGTCACCACGCGCAGCCTCATGCGCACGGTCATCGTGCCTCGGGCCCTGCGGTCCGCGATCAGCGACGCTGTCAGCCGCGTCGTTGTCGGCACCTGCCGCGGGATGGCCCGGTTGCGATCCACCTACGCCAAGCGCGACGCCGTGCTCGCCTGGGCAGGACCGACGATCCTGCTGACGCAGCTGATCACCTGGCTGATGCTGTTCCTGCTCGCCTACGGCCTGCTGCTCTACGGCCTGAGCGGCCAGACGCTGGGCGAGTCACTGCGGCAGGCCGGATCCAGCCTGTTCACTCTCGGCTTCGCCGATATCGACACCAGCGACCAGACGCTCATCGACTTCATCGCTTCGGCGACCGGCCCCATCGTCATAGCCCTCATGATCGGCTTCCTCCCCACGATCTACTCCTCGTACCTGCACCGTGAGGCCGCGGTAACGGCGCTGAGTACGTCGGCGGGCGAGCCGGCGTGGGGGCCGGAGATGCTCTCGCGCCATACTCTCGCGGACACCCTCCAGGACGCGAATGCCGAGTTCGTGCGCTGGCGGGATCTCGCCGCCACCATCCGCATGAGCCACACCATGTATCCGGTGTTGATCTGGGTTCGTTCCGTACGTGCCAACCGGCACTACCTGGTGTCGCTGATCGCAGTCCTCGATGCGGCCTGCCTCACCGTGTCGCTGACGTCGACCGTCGATCGACGCGCAGCCTTCCAGCTGCTCATTCAGGGTGGGCAGTCCATCGAGGTCCTCTACGCGCTCATGGCCAGACGCCGTGCCTGGCGGCCGTCATTCCGCAGGCTGACCCGGCGGCAGGCCGAGCGTGCCCAGCCGCGGGAACTGGAGGAGCTGCCGCGTTGGAATCAGAGGATCCTGGCCGTCGAGCAGGCCAGCGACCGGGATGCCCTGAGCAGCATCGACGATGGTGTTGTGGCCGAGCTCGAAGAACGCGAGCACGGATCGATCATGCTGACCCGCTCGGAATTCGACGAGGCCGTCGATCTGCTTCGCCGATCCGGATTTCCCATCGATCGTGACCTCGACGAGGCATGGCAGCAGTTCGTCGCTGCCCGCTCGCGCTACGAGTTCGCCGCCTATGCCCTGTGCGAGATCCTCGATGCTCCACCTGCGCCCTGGACGGGCCCGCGCCGCTTCTCCGCTCCGACCATCAGGCCCCATCGTGCGGTGGACCTGTTGGGGCCGACCGGTGGCCTCATGCCTGACGACACCAAGGGCGCCTACGCCGTGGACGATGACGCACTGACCGACGACGGTGGGACGGCGTGATCGACCTGGCCGTCCTCGCCACGACTTTCGCGCTGATCCTTCCCGCGGAACTGCCCGACAAGACCTTCATTGCCACGCTCGTGCTCGCCACGAGATTCAGGCACCTGTGGGTGTGGATCGGTGTGGCAGCGGCCTTCTTCGTCCAGGTGCTCATCGCCGTCGTCGCGGGCGGACTGCTGGCCCTGCTCCCTCAGCGCCTCGTCCTCGGCGTGACCTTCACGCTGTTCGCTGTCGGTGCCTTCATCCTCGTCAAGGGCGGCCTGGCATCGCGCGCGGCGGAGCAGCGCAGCCAGCAGGAGGAGGTGGACGAGGTCGACCAGCGCGCGCACGGCGATGCCACGACCAGTGCCCTGCGCACCATGGGGATCAGCTTCCTGGTGCTCTTCACCGCCGAGTGGGGCGATCTCAGCCAGCTGCTCACTGCCGGGCTGGCGGCCCGCACGGGTCAGCCGCTGTCGGTGTTCCTCGGCGCCTGGCTCGCGCTCCTGCTCGTCTCGGGTGTGGCTGTTCTGGGCGGTTCGTGGCTTCGTTCCCGGGTGCCCCTGTGGCGCATCAGGCTCGTGTCCGGTGGCATCCTGACCATCCTGGCCGTTTGGACGGCCTACGAGTTCATCACCGCATGACCGGCCCGACGGCGACGAGGGGAGCACGACGATGAGTGGCGGCCCCCTGCGCGTTCCCGCCGAGCGTCGGCGTGTGGGTGAGGTCGACTTCACCGTGCTGCCCCTCGGTGACGCCATCTCCTTCGTGCTCGACGCGGCAGGTGACACGCGCGCCGTCGGCCACCCGGGGCTCGCGGTGCACTTCTGCAACGCCTACAACGTGGCCTTGGCTCGATCCGACGCCTCGTACGCCAATCTCCTCGGCAATGCCGACGTCGTATTCAGCGACGGCGTGCCGATCACGTGGATCGGTCGACGCGCGTATCCCGATCACGCGCAGGCCTGGGAACGCGTCTACGGCCCCGACGTCATGCGCGGGGTGCTCGAGGCCTCCTCCGATGTCGGCCCGCACCACTACCTGCTCGGTGGATCACCCGAGACGCTCGCCGCACTCGAGCAGCGAATCTCGCAGGAGCATCCGCACGCGCGGGTGGTCGGCGCGGAGAGCCCGCCCTTTCGCACCGCCTCATACGACGAGCTGCGTGCACGTGATCAGCGGATCGCCGCCTCGGGCGCCACCATCGTCTGGGTCGGTCTCGGCACGCCAAAGCAGGATGCCGAGGTGCAGCGGCTGGCTGCGAGCCTGCCGGTGGTGGCCATGGCAGTCGGCGCCGCGTTCGACTTCCTCGCCGGCACCAAGCCGCAGGCTCCCCTGTGGATGCAGCGCAGCGGAACGGAGTGGGCGTTCCGGCTGGCGAGCGAGCCCCGGCGCCTGGGACGGCGGTACGTCTGGGGCAATTCCGTCTTCGCGATCGAGGCACTGCGGACGTTGCGCAGGCCCTAGGGTTCCGGCGTGGGTTCGGAACCGGACGTCATTCGGCGCAACGCGGTCATCACCGCCTGTGTCGTCACCGGTGCCGGCATGGCCCTCGGGGCCTCCAGCAACTACATCCTCGATCCGATGGCGCAGGAGTTCTCCCTCGACCCCAGCCAGACCACGCAGCTGAAGTTCATCCCGGGCATGGCCACCGTCTTCGTCGTCTTCATCGCCGGCCTGCTCGGTGATCGCGTCGGCCGTCGTCGCGCGCTCTCGTGGGGCACCCTACTCATGATCGCCGGCGCCGCCCTGACGGGTGTATCCACCAACGAGCTGCTGTCCGTCACCGGCCTGACCCTGATGAGCGCCGGCACATCGATGATGATCGTCCTTTCCCTCTCACTGCTGAGCTCGTCGACACAGGGTGCGACTGAGCGCGCGAAGGCATTCGGCACGCTCGGCCTCGTCTCACCGCTGGTGTTCCTCGTCGCGCCACTCGTCGCCGGTGCCTTCGTGACCTACCTCTCGTGGCGCTATGTCGTGCTGATGTGGCTCGCCTCGGGCATCCTCGCCCTCCTGGTCACCGCACGGCTGATGCCGAAGGAGACCGGCAGCCGCGAGGCAGGCGAGATGATCACGCCGATTCTGGCTGGCGTGGCACTCGTATGCGTGACGCAGGTGCTGAACGCGATGAGCAACGACGGCCTCGCGTCATCCACGACCCTGATCCGCCTGGCTCTGGCCGTCGGTTCGATCGTCGCTCTGTGGGCCGTGCATCGGGCGCTGAAGAATCCGTCGCTGTCCTTCGGTCCGCTCCGCCGCAGCCGCAGCGTGATGCTGCTCGTGGCAACGCTGGTCATTCCCCTTGCCAGCATGTGGTACACCACCTACCTGCTGTTCCAGTACCTGTTCGGCCTCACAGCACTGCAGATCTCCCTGATCATGATTCCCGCCCAGTTGACGGGAATCATCGGGGCGAAGCTCGCATCACGGGTGATCATCAGGATCGGGCTCACAAGTGCCGGGCTCCTCGCCTTCCTTGCCCTGGCCGCTGCGGAGGCGTCGTTCCTGCTCGTCGGCACCGGCGGGACCGGTGGCGTGGTGCTAACCGCCATCCTCATGGCGGCCTTCAGCCTGATCACCTCAGTCGTCACCGTCATCATGTCCAATTCGGTGATGGACTCCGCACCCTCCTCCGAGTCCGGGACGATGTCCTCGTATCGCGCGGCCTCGTCGCGCGTCGGCTCGGCCGTCGCCTCCCTCGTCGTGGGCACCCTGGTGTTCTCGACGTACCAGACGTCGCTGGACTCCGGCGCCACTGCAGCGGGACTCGACACCACCACCGCCAACCAGATCGCGCAGGAACTCGCGGACTCCACGTCGTCGGGTCAGGACGCCCAGCCGCCCCAGCCCTCGGCCGAGGTCGATGAGGTCAGTCAGATCCAGAAGACCGCGATGATCGATGCCCTCGAGGCCAAGGCGCTGTTCGGGGTCGCCATGGCGCTGGGCGCGGGCATGGTCTTCGTGCTCGGGATGCACGGACGAAGGCGCGACGAGCAGCACGAGGACGGATCGCCGCAGGGGAGCGCTACCTCAGGGTCACCTGGCGAGTCGTGATGCCGGCGCGGGCGCGTCGCTCCTCATTGGTCAGCGGCTCGGCAGACGCGAGCGCTGCGTCGAAGCGGGCGCCGAACTCGCGTGCCGCCTCCTCGACACCGGCCGCACCCGTGCCCAGCGGGAGATCCCACACCGGGCACACGACGCCCTGGAACCGGAACATGCCGACGAAGCGGGAGCCTTCACCCAGGGAGTCCTCGCCAGCGGCGTGCAGCCGGGAAAGCGCGTTCAGCACCTGCTCCTCGTCCTGCGGCATGACCCAGCGCACATGCTCCTTCTCGCCCATCTGCGTCCAGTAGGCCGAGGGCACGCTCGCGAGCTTCACCGTCGGGTGGGCGTAGGCACTCGCCCGCTCGAGGGAGGCCTTGACCTCCGGTGCGACCTCGCCCGCGCCCTCGACCCAGAAGTCGAAGCTCTCGTGCACGGTGATGTCGAGCGGTGCGTCGATGTCGATCAGGTCCTGCAGGCGTGGGGAGTCCTCGGTGACGCGGTTCAGCGCGACGGGCTCGCCCGGTTCGGCCTCCAGGGCTGACAGCAGGGCATCGGCGAGATCCCGGCTGGCGTCGCCTGACCCCACGTTGACCTGCAGACCGAGCATGATGGAGCCGTCTGCGCGCACGAGTGCCGGCCATGCCATGGGCAGCACCGTCGCGAGGGTGACGTCGCGGTCGGCGTGCTCGCCCGCGAGGGTCAGCTTCGCCGTCGCCGCGGGGATGATCTCGCGCATCGCGACCAGATCGCACTCCGAGGCGATGCCCTCGAAGGGTCGAGTCGGGCCGACGAACACCGCGGACGCGGAGCGGCCGTGGCACGCCTTGTAGCGACGGCCGGAGCCGCATGGGCACGGCTCACGCATCCCGACGACAGGCACCTCGGCATCGGATGCGGTCGCGGATGCCTTCGGGGAGCGGTTCTTCTTGGCCATGGGCGGAAACCTACCGGGCTGGGCCGGGCTGGGTTCGGTCGAGTGTCAGCGGCCCAGCCGCTGGAGGACGTGGCCAGGTCGGTTGCTGATGATGGCATCGACGCCGAGCTCGACGCACAGGTCGATGTCGGCGTCGGCGTCGACCGTCCACACGTGCACGCGATGCCCTCGTTCATGAAGGCGCTCGACATAGTGCGGGTGCTCGCGCAGGGTCTCGATGGACGGCCCGGAGATGCCGACCCCCTTCGGCAGTGAGCCGTTCCGATGCCAACGCCAGACCGGGTCCATCAGGTACACCGTCGGAACGTGCGGCAGCAGGCGCTGCGAACGACGCACGGCCATCCGACTGAAGGACATCACCCTCGCGCGCGGGGGACGGCCGTCGACGGGCGAGTCGAGCCCGAAGCGTCGAAGCACGTCGGCCAGCTCCTGCTCGACGTAGCCTCCGTATCGCACCGGATGCTTGGTCTCGATCGCGAAGCGGACGGTGGCCGAGGCGTCCATCATCGTCGTGAGCAGTCGCTCGAGCGTGAGCACCGCGGTGCGCAACTCGTCCGCCGGCAGCTCGTAGTCGAACCAGCGTTCGTGGCTCCGGCTGTAGTCGTGCTGCGCGAGCTCGTCAAGGGTCATCGCGCTCACCGGGCCAGTTCCGGTGCTGGTGCGGTCTATGCGCCGATCGTGCACGCAGACGAGGGTGCCGTCGGCGGTCAGGCGTACGTCGCACTCGATCGCATCGGCTCCCTGCTCGACGGCGCGCAGGTACGCGGCGAGGGAGTGCTCCGGCTCCTCGTCATTGGCTCCGCGATGAGCCACGACCTCGATGGTCACTCGCCAAGAGTAGGCGTGGACGTCATGCCGGCCGGAAGGAGTCGTGCACGACGGGCATGGCGTGCTTGACCATGATGTGGTGCGTCACGGTGTACTCCAGAAGCGACTCGTGACTCATGTCCTTGCCGAATCCGCTCGCCTTCACCCCGCCGTGCGGCGCCTCGGACGCGATGGGCAGGTGGTCGTTGACCCACGTGACGCCGGCCTCGATGGCCTGGCTCACCCGAAGGGCACGCCCGACGTCGCTCGTCCACACCGAGCTCGCGAGGCCGTAGCGCGAGTCGTTGGCCAGCGCGAGGGCGTCGGACTCGTCGTCGAACGGGACGACGACGAGCACCGGGCCGAAGACCTCGTCCTGCACGATCTCGCTGCGCTGCGCGGCATCGACGACGAGGGTGGGCGGGTAGAACGAGCCGGCGGAATCCGGTACGTCACCGCCCACGACCGTCCGTGCTCCCGACGTTCGCGCACGCGTCACGAAGCCATGCACGTGATCACGGTGGCTGGCGGAGATCAGCGGGCCGATGTCGGTGTCCGCCGCCCACGGGTCTCCGACCCTGATACCGCCGAGCACAGTCGCCAGGGCATCCACGACGTCGGCGTACACGTCGCGATGTGCGTAGACCCGGGTGGCAGCCGTGCAGTCCTGGCCAGAGTTATAGGTGGCTCCGAGGGCGAGTGCCCGTGCCATGGCGTCGATGTCGGCGTCGGGGAAGACGAGGGCGGGCGCCTTGCCGCCGAGCTCGAGGTGCAGCCGCTTGACCGAGCCGGCGGCCGCTGCCATCACTGCCTGACCGGCCCGCGTCGATCCGGTGAGCGAGACCATCCCCGTGCCGTCGCTGCGCACCAGCGCCTCGCCGACCTCGCTGCCGCCGGTGACCACGTTGAGGAGCCCGGCCGGAAGCCCGGCCGAGACGGCGAGCTCGGCCAGTCGGATGCTGGTGCGCGGGGTGAGCGGTGCGGGCTTGAGGACGACGGCATTGCCCGTCGCCAGGGCCGGCCCGACCTTCCAGATCGCCATGATGAAGGGGAAGTTCCACGGAGCGATCGATCCGATGACGCCGACGGGCCTGCGCATCAGCATCGAGGTGTAGCCGTGGCTGAGCTGGGCGGCCGCGGTGCCCTCGAGGGATCGCGCTGCACCCGCGAAGAAGCGCAGGTTGTCGACGGCGAACGGCAGCTCGCCGTCGTGGAACACGGCGCGCGGCTTGCCCGTCTCCTCCACTTCCATCCTGGTGAGCAGCTCGGCGTCCGCCTCGATGGCATCCGCGAGATCGAGCAGCACCGCGGCGCGCTCGCCCGGCGTGCGCGCAGCCCAGGCCGCCTGCGCATCGAGGGCGGCGTCCACCGCGAGGTCGAGATCGGCGACCGATCCCTCTCCGATCTCGTCGACGGCCGCGCCCGTGGCCGGGTCGACGAGGGTGCGCACCGCCCCGTGCCCGAGTCTGCTGACGCCCGCGATGTGCACTCCGTTGCTGGTCACGGATCTCCTAGCTGTTGAAGCCGAGGCCGAATCGGTCGAGGGTCGACAGCCACAGGCCACGGCGGCCGGTGACGTCCTCGCGGGCCAGCCGTGATCGGGTGAACTGCACGAGCGGGAAGCGCAGGGGCTCGGGCGGGAAGGGGAACGGCTTGCGCCGCACGATCTGCAGCCCGGTGCGCTCGGTGCGGCGCCCGCCGAGGAGGTCGAGCATCGTCTGGGCCCCGAACCGGCTAGCAGCGGTGCCCAGCCCGGTGTAGCCGACGGCATAGGCGAGCCGGCCGTTCATCGCCGTGCCGATCACCGGGGTGAACCGCGACGTCGAGTCGATCAGGCCTGCCCACTTGTGGGTGAAGCGCAGTCCCTCGAGCTGGGGGAAGGTGTCGAAGAACTGACGGGCGAGCAGGCTGTGGCTGGATGGGCGGTCTTCCAACGCCGGATCGGTGCGGTTGCCGCGGTAGTAGATGGCGTCGTAGCCGCCCCACAGGATGCGACCGTCCGGGGTGCGCCGGTAGTAGTGGAACTGGTTGCCCGTGTCCGTCAGGCCCTGCTCCTGGTGCCAGCCGATGCTCGACCACTGCGACGGCGTCAGCGGCTCGGTCACGAGCACGTGGTCGTAGATCGGCAGCACGCGCCAGCGAAGGCGCTTGAGCAGCGGCTTGAACCCGTTGGTGGCGAGGACGACACGCCGCGCCACAACCTCTGCTGCAGGCGTGCGCACCACGACGGCGTCCTTGGCCTGCGCCACCACGGCCACGACGGGAGTGCCCTCGTGGATGCGCACCCCACGGCGGAGAGCAGCCGCCTTCAGGCCCCAGCTGAGCCGAGCCGGATCCATCAGACCGCTGCCGGTGCGCACCCGCAGGCCACCGAGGTAGGTCGGCGAGTGCACGTCGGACTGCATCGCCTGCTCGTCGAGCAGTTGGACGTCCTCGCCCCATCGCAGGTGCTGGTCGCGCATCGTCGGAAGCTGCTGGAGTGCATGCGGGGTGAGCGCCACCGCCGTCTTGCCCACCAGGGTCAGTCGCGCATCGATGCCCTCGGACGCGACGAAGTCGGCGATCTGCTGCAGGTTCTCGCGCCCGAGTCGCATCAGGGTGCCCATCTCGCTCGGCCACAGGGCCTCTCCGTGGGCGATGCCGTGGGTCAGCGACGCGGAGATGAAGCCACCGTTGCGTCCGCTGCCGCCGTGCGCGATCGTGGCGGCCTCCAGCAGCAGCACGTCGCGGGACGGGTCCTCCTCCTTCGCGCAGATCGCGGTCCACAGGCCGGTGAATCCACCACCCACGACGACGAGGTCCGCCACGGTGCGCGTGACCAGGGGCGGCTCGGGATCGGGTGCGCCGGGCTGGTCCGTCCAGAACACCCTCTGCTCTGTGTCGACGAGCGAGGCCTGCGCGGCGGACTGCGTACCCGGGGACGTGATCGTCACGGCGCCTCCGCGGCGGTTGGCGTCGCGGCGACCAGAACGGCGGCCTCTGCAGCCCAGGTGATGCCGACGTGCTCGCCTACCGTGTGCGTGGGCGCACCCGGGCTGCTCGCGATGACCGGTGCGTCGAGTCCGGTGACGCGCACGACTGTGGTCGAGGATCCGCCGAAGAAGTGCGTCTCGACGACGGTGCCCTCGAGCACCGCACCGGGCTCCGATGACGACCTGATCGAGATCGACTCCGGTCGCACCAGGACGACAGCGGCACCCGACACCGAACCGGGATCCGAGCACGGGAGGGTGCGCCCGAGTGCGGTGAAGGCGCCCGCCATCGCGGTGCCCGGGATGAGGGTGCCGTCGCCGATGAAGCCGGCCACGAAGACGTTGGCAGGACGGCTGTAGAGGGTGACGGGATCGGCGACCTGCTGCACACGTCCCTCGTGCATCACGGCGATCGTGTCGGCCATGCTCATGGCCTCCTCCTGATCGTGCGTGACGACCACGAAGGTGATGCCGACCTCGTGCTGCAGGCGCTTGAGCTCCAGCTGCATCTCGGCCCGCACCTTGCGGTCGAGCGCCGACAGGGGCTCGTCGAGGAGGAGCAGTCGAGGCCGCTTGACGATCGCGCGAGCGAGTGCGACGCGCTGCCGCTGGCCCCCCGACAGCTGTGCGGGCCGCGCCTTGGCCTTGTCGGTCAGGCCGACCGTCTCGAGCACCTCACCCACGCGCGCGGTGATCTCGCTGCGGGGCAGTCCCTCGCGCTCCAGGCCGTAGGCCACGTTGCGCTGCACGTTCATGTGCGGGAAGAGGGCGTATGACTGGAACATCAGGTTGACAGGACGCTTGTTGGGCGGCAGGGCAAGGAGGTCGGTCGTCGCCCCCGTCGTGGAGTCGATCGCGATGGATCCGGCATCGGGATCCTCGAAGCCGGCGATGCAGCGCAACAGCGTCGTCTTGCCGCAGCCCGACGGACCGAGCAGGGCGAAGAACTCATTGGAGCGGATGTCGATCGTGACGTCGTCGAGTGCCGTGATCGAGCCGTAGGCCTTGGAGACGTGATCGATGGTCAGGAGCGCAGTCATACCGAGTCCGTGAGTCGGGTGATCCGCTGGGCGGAGAGCACGATGGTGAAGCTGACCAGCAGCAGCAGGGCAGCCAGGGCGTTGATCTCAGGGGTCACGCCGAAGCGCACCATCGAGTAGATGACGATCGGCAGGGTGGGAGTCGAGGGGCCGTCGGTGAAGTAGGCGATGACGAACTCGTCGAGGCTGAGGGTGAACACCAGCAGGGCGCCCGCGATGATGGCCGGCGCCAGGCCGGGCAGGGTGATGCGCACGAACGTGGTGGCTGCCCCCGCGCCGAGGTCGCGGCTGGCCTCCTCCAGGCTCGCGTCCGTCTGACCAAGGCGGGCGATCACCACTGCGGCGACGAACGCCATGCCGAAGACCACATGGCTGAGGAGCACGGAGAACAGGCTGAGGGTGACCCCGAGCATCCCGAAGAGCGCGAGCAGGCCGATGGCGAGGGCGAGGTCGGGGATGATCGCCGGCGCCAGGGAGTAGGCCTCCACGATGGCGGAGCGGAAGTGCCGGGCGACGCCGATCGCGAGCAGGGTGCCGAGGACCGTAGCGAGCACCGTCGCACCGATCGCGACGATCATCGTGTTGACGAAGCCCTCCCTGATGACCTCGTTGTTCAGCAGCTCGCCGTACCACTTCGTCGAGAATCCGGTCCAGACGAACGGCGTCTTGCTCGCATTGAAGCTCATGACGACGAGCACGGCGATGGGCAGGTAGAGGAAGCCGAACGTGATGACGAGCGGTACGCGGAGCCAGCCGACCCTAGGCACGTGCCCTCCCGCGTCCGTTGATGCGCCGGGAGATGACGGCCTGCAGGGCGAACAGCGCCACGAGCAGAGCGACGACGAAGAGGGCGAAGACCGATCCGAACGGCCAGTCTCGGGCTTCGAGGAACTGGTCGCGGATCAGGTTGCCGACCATGATGGTCTTTCCGCCGCCGAGGAGCTCGGGTACCACGAAGTTGCCCAGGCTCGGCACGAACACGAAGATCGCGCCGATCATCGCGCCGGGCAGGGTCAGCGGCAGGGTCACGTCGAGGAAGGCCCTGGTGCGGCTCGCGCCGAGGTTGGTGGCCGCCTCGATGAGCTGGCGGTCCACCCGCTCGAGGGAGGCGTACACCGGGAGCACGACGAGGGGCAGGTACGCGTAGAGAAGGCCCACGACGACGGCACCGGGGGTGTAGAGCAGGCCGATCGGCGCCGCGATGACGCCGAGGTCGACAAGTGCGGTGTTCACCGGGCCCTCGGTGTTGAGCAGCACGATCCAGGCGTAGGTGCGGATCAGGAAGTTCGTCCAGAACGGCAGGACGACGAGGACGAGGGCCACCGTTCGCCAGCGCGGTGACAACCGCGTGATCGCGTACGCCGTCGGGTAGCCAAGAGCCAGCGCGAGCACGGTGGCCGCCCCGGCGATGACGATCGACGTGCCGAACACCTTGAGGTATACCGGCTCGAAGGCCCGCGCGTAGTTCTCGAAGGTGAACTCCCAGACGACGCCGCCGAACCGGCCGCGGTCGAGGAACGAGTACACGAGGATCAGCAGCAGCGGCAGCGTCATGAACAGCGTGACGTACAGCAGCCCCGGCCCTGCGAAGACCGCGCGCGCACTCAGGGCGCGGCGCCGGGTGGCGCCGCGCCCTGAGGAGCGCACTTCGGTCGTGGTCACGCGTCTAGCTTGACGTGACCTCGGTGGCGATCTCGGTGTACATCGGTCCTGCCTCACCGAGGTCGACCAGCGACTCCTGCTTCAGCAGGTCGGCCGGCGCCAGGCCCATGTTCGGGTAGTCGGTCGCGAGACCGGCGACCGCCTCCATGGCCGGGGCGTTGGGCACCTTGTAGAGGATGTTCTCCGCGACCCAGGCGTGGTTGACCGGATCGAGGATGTAGTTGATGAAGGCGTGCGCCGCCTCCTTGTTCTTGGACGTCTTGAGGATGACCATCGTGTCCGCCCAGAGGTCGGAGCCCTCCTTGGGGATGGTGAACTTGATGTTCGGATCCTCAGCGGTGCCGTAGTTGCACCAGCCATCCCACGCCACGACCATGTTGGCCTCGCCCGAAACCAGGCGCGAGTAGAACGTGGTGTCGTCGTAGGCGAGCAGGTTCGGCTTGGCCGCGATGAGCTTGTCCTTGACCTGCTGCATCTCGCCCTCGTCGGTCGTGTTCGCCGAGAAGCCGAGGGCCTTCTGGGCCGGGAGCATCAGCCAGCGCTCGGTGGCCAGAGCCGTGACCTTGCCCTTGTTCTCGTCGCTCGGCTCGAGGATGTCGTTCCAGCTCGTGGGCTCGTCGACGAGGTCGCTGCGGTAGCAGATGCCGGTTGTGCCCCAGGCGTAGGGCACGGAGAACTTGTTGCCCGGGTCGTAGGAGAGCTCCTGCGCCTCGGGGTAGAGGTTCTTCATGTTCGGCACGAACTCGCCGTTGATGGGCTCGACAAGTCCGGCCTCGTTCAGGGCCTGGGCGAACTGGCCGGAGACGAAGGCGACGTCGATGCCGGAGTCACCGCCAGCGGTGAGCTTCGCCATGATCTCCTCGTTCGTGGCGTGGTTCGTGATCTCCATCGGCGTGCCGACGGCTGCCTTGAACTTCTCCGCGAGGTCCTCCGGGTAGTAGCCGCCCCAGTTGGACACCGTGAGCGACTGCTGGCTCAGGTCGGCTTCGGGATCAAGATCTGCTCCCGCGCTGCCGCCTCCCCCGCAGGCGGACAGCACGAGCGCCGCCGCGGCAGCACCGGCGATCACCGTGGCTGTCCTGTGGATCGATCGATGCATGGTTTCCCCTTCTCGTACCCGCGTCTGGAGGCGGGACTGCATGGACGTTCAGGCCATGAAACAGCATCGCGTGCCCATGTTTCCGAGAATTGACGAACTTGTTGAATCTCAATTCAGTTACTTCTACAGTCCACACGTGGGCAGCCGGGGCGGACGCAAGGCTGAGCTCATCGTCGCCGCCCAGCGAGCCATCGCGCAGCACGGCTCGTCCGTGCGGCTCAACCAGATCGCCGACATGGCCGGGGTCACCTCCGGGGCGGTGCTCTATCACTATCCGGCGATCGAGGACCTCCTCGTCGAGGCCAACCGTGCCGGCATGGAGCGCTTCTACAACGCGCGCCTTGCCGCCATCGAGGGTCTCGGTGATCCGGCCGCACGCCTGCGCGTGACGATCACTCTCGGCGTCCCGCGTGATCGGCACGACGAGGACGTCCGCCTGCTGTGCGCCCTGGCCGGCGAGGCGGCACGGAACACGGTCTACGCCTTGCTGCTCACCGGCCTGTTCGATCGCCAGGTGGGGATGTACACGACGATGCTCGAGGTCGGGTCCGCCACGGGAGTGTTCGACCTGCGGCAGCCCGCCGAGACGATCGCCCGCAACCTCGTCGCCCTCGAGGACGCCTACGGCTACCGCATCATGGCGCAGCACCCGACCATCGACTACGACGCTGCGGTCGAGCTGATCCTCGACTACGCCCGCATGGCCACGGGACATCCGCTCGCTGCTCCTGCGCGAACCACCGACCCGACCACCACCCGACCCGACATCGAGGAGCACGGCTCATGAGCGAGCGCCCCCTGACCATCCTGTTCTGGCCCGAGTCCGCCTACGGTCCGACGAACCAGTGCATCGGGATCGGCAAGGTGCTGCTCGACCGCGGCCACCGGGTCGTGTTCGCTGCGGAATCGTCCTGGAAGGGCCGCCTGTCGCCGCTGGGTTTCGAGGAGGAGCTCGTCGACCTCGCGGCGCCGCCCGAGGACGCCTCCGGTGACGATGACGCCGGCGCGTTCTGGAAGGAGTTCATCCGCGAGACGGCACCGGAGTTCCGCAAGCCCACCATCGAGCAGCTGTCGACCTTCATCCAGCCGACGTTCCAGGCCCTCATCGACGGAGCCACGTACTGCGAGCCCCGCCTTCGAGAGATCATCGCGCGGGTCAAGCCGGACGTCATCGTCGAGGACAACGTCATCTGCTTCCCGGCAACAGTCACCGCTGATGCGCCGTTCGTGCGGATCGTGTCATGCAACCCGCTGGAGATGAAGGGGCCGGGTGTCGCGCCGACCTTCTCCGGATACGCGCAGGACGATCCGTCCGCATGGCCGGCCTTCCGCGCGGAGTACGAGCGCACCCACCGTGAGATGTGGGAGGCCTTCAACGCCTTCGTGGTCGAGTCCGGTGCCCCGGCCCTGCCCGACCTCGAGTTCATCCACGCGTCGGACCACGCGAACCTGTACGTGTACCCGCAGGAGGCGGACTACACCGCGGAACGGCCGCTCGACGCCACCTGGGTGCGCATGGACTCCTCCGTGCGCAGTACCGACGAGCCGTACACGATCCCTGCGGAGGTTGCCGACCGGCCTGAGGGCAGCGCCCTGATCTACCTGTCACTGGGATCGCTGGGCAGTGCGGATGTCGACCTCATGCGCCGGCTCATCGACGTGCTCGGCCGCACACCGCATCGCTACATCGTGTCGAAGGGCCCTCAGCACGCGGAGTACGAGCTGGCCGCCAACATGGTCGGCGCCGAGTTCGTTCCGCAGACGCGCATCATTCCCGAGGTCGACCTCGTCATCACGCATGGCGGCAACAACACCACCACGGAGTCAATGCACTTCGGCAAGCCCATGATCCTGCTTCCGCTGTTCTGGGACCAGTACGACAACGCCCAGCGCATGCACGAGCTCGGCTTCGGCCGCCGCCTCGCGACGTATGCCTTCACCGATGAGCAGATGACATCGGCACTCGCGGATCTCCTCGGTGACACCCAGCTGCGCGCGCGCATGGCGCGCATGGGCGAGGCCATCAGGTCCCGCAACGGCACGCAGGTGGGCGCCGATGCGATCGAGCGGGTCGCGCGCGCGTATGCCGACTCCCGATGACGCGGATGTGACGAGTCCGGCATTCGTCGCCGCTCTCGCGTCGACGGATCCCGCAGACCTGCTGCCCGATCGATCTCAGGCGCGGGCGGCGTCCCTGACCGGTGACGTGCGGGTTCTCGACGTGCTCGACCTCGGCCACGATGCCGCCGGACGCCCCGCAGGTGTCGCCGTCGTCCGCATCGGCGACAGGGACGTGATCGCGCCCGGATACGTCGACGGTGGCGCCTTCCATCGGGATCCTGCTGTCGCGTCACTCCTGAGGAGTGGCGAGCAGGGAGCCTTCGAGGTGGAGGTCATGGGCGGCGGCATCCCGTCCCGGGATGCCGTGGCGCTGGATGTCGATCAGAGCAACGACTCGGTGCTGCTCGGTGATGTCATGGTCAAGTGGCAGCTGGATGCGGCGCCCTCGCCGGCCCCCGCTCGCCTGCGGGTGCTGGCCGGCTCTGACACCGTCCCGCCGGTGCGGGCGATAGTCGGCTGGCGACGGGCCGACGGCGTGCGATGCACCGTCCTGACCGCCGCCGACGCCCTGCCCGACGCCACTGACGGCTGGACGTGGGCGGTCGAGCTCGTGCGCGCGCACGTCCGCGGTGAGGATGTCGACGCGATCACGCCGTTCGCCCGGATCGGTGCGATGGCGGCCCGCATGCATGTGGCACTCGCGGGCTCGGGCATCTCGACGTGGGCGTCGGCCGACGTCGCCCGCCTGCAGGCGGCGTGCCTCGCCGACCTGGAAGAGGCGGCAGTCACGGTCGACGGCGCCGAGGGTGACCGGCTGCGGGGCCGTAGGGCCCGGCTCGAGCACGTCCTCACCGGGCTCGACGGCATCGAGTCGACACCCGTGATCGACATCCATGGCGATCTCCACATCGGCCAGGTGCTCAGCAGTCCGCTGCCGGACGGCGGCACTCGACTGGCCTTCGTCGACTTCGACGGCAATCCCGTGCTGTCGCCTGAGGAGCGCAGTGCACGCCAGCCCGCGGCTCGCGATGTCGCGGGCATGCTCGCGTCGATCGACCACGTCGCGCGCGTGGTGAACCACCGCACTCCCGGGCTGGATCCTGGACCAGCTCGCGCATGGATCCCGATCGCGCAGGGCGCCTTCATCGACGCCTACCAGTCGGTGCTCAGCGGCGCCGGGCTCAGCGACCTGCTCGACGAGCGCCTGCTGCCCGCCCTGATGATCGACCAGGAGGTGCGCGAGTATCTGTACGCGGTCCGCTACCTGCCGCACTGGACATACGTGCCGGATGCCGTGCTCACCGAGCTGTTCCCCGACGACGCTGCAAGGGAGTCCTGATGGATC
This sequence comes from Candidatus Nanopelagicales bacterium, assembly GCA_044233495.1. Taxonomy (GTDB): domain Bacteria; phylum Actinomycetota; class Actinomycetes; order S36-B12; family S36-B12; genus UBA10649. The sequence continues at coordinate 4,735 of JBIIJX010000002.1, read as the reverse complement.
CGCTGCTGTTCTCCCAGGACCTCGAGCTGGGCCCGTCGCGCTTCCGCGAGCTGCTGCAGGTGCTCGAGCACGACGACCCCTGGGCGCAGGCGATCGGCGCGACACCGCGCCGCATCGTGCTGCTCGGGATGGGCTCCTCGCACTTCGCGAACTGCGTGCTCGCACTGCGCCTGCAGGCGGCGGGCATCGTGGCGCATGCGGTGCTGGCGAGCGCCGACCCGCTGCCGCTGGTCGACGCGGACGATGTCGTCATCGCCGTGTCCGCGTCGGGCGGATCCGCCGAGACCCTGGCGGCGACGCGGCACTATGCCGGTCGCTGCCGCATCGTCACAGTGACGAACACCGCGGGATCCGCGATCGAGGCGCTGGGTGACGCCCATGTCTCTCTGCACGCCGGTGTCGAGGAGGGTGGCGTCGCGTGCCGCTCCTTCACGCACACTCTGGCCCTGCACCTCGCGCTCGTCGATCGGCTGACGGGCTCGGCCTTCGCCACGAGTGCGCTGCGTGGGGCCATCGCGGCGACCGAGGATCTCCTGGGCCGGCGCGACGCCTGGCTCGACGAGGTCGCCGGTCTCCTGCTGGGCCCGACCGGCACGACCTTCGTCGCTCCGGTGCGACGACTGTCGAGCGCGCAGCAGAGCGCGCTCATGCTGCGCGAGGGCCCGCGCCTGCCGGCGATCGCGTGCGAGACCGGTGACTGGTCGCATATCGACGTCTACCTGACGAAGACCACCGACTACCGCATGCTGCTGCTGCCCGGATCCACCTGGGAGCCGCAGTTGTGGGAGTGGACGACCCAGCGTGGCTCGACCGTCGTGGTCGCCGGCGCCGACGCCGAGCAGGCCGCATTCGTCCTGCGGTACGTGAACGACGACGCCGACGACGTGCGCCTGCTGGCCGAGCCGCTGGTCGCGTCCCTCGTCTCCGCCCGCACGTGGGCCGCGCAGTCCTGACTGCCGAAGCGTCCTCGCTCGTGTGCGATAGTCGCGCCGTGACGGAACGACGCGCGGACGTGGTGCTGCTCGACCTCGACGGGACCCTGACCGATGCGGGGCCCGGCATCGTCAACTGCATCCTGTACGCGCTCGACGACATGGGCATCGCCCATCCGGACGACGCCACGATGCGCACTTTTCTCGGGCCGCCACTGGCCGACACCTTCGGTCGTCACTTCGGGATGTCGAGCGAGCAGATCGACTACGCGATCGCCAAGTACCGCGAGCGCTACCACGAGGTCGGCCTGTTCGAGAACTCCGTGTACGACGGCATCCCGGAACTGCTGCAGTCTCTTGACGATGCCGGGTTCGTGCTGGCGATCTCGACAAGCAAGCCGACCTACTCCGCGACGCGCATCCTCGAGCACTTCGACCTCGCACAGCACCTCGCCTTCATCGGCGGAGCCGACCTCGCCGGCACTCGGCACGACAAGGCAGCCGTCATTGCCCACACGCTGGAGGAGTTGCACGTGCGAGGTCGGCTCGATGCCGATGCGCGGATGGTCATGGTCGGCGACCGCGAGCATGACGTGCACGGTGCGCACGTGCACGGCATCGACACGATCGGCGTGCTGTGGGGGTATGGCAGCCCCGAAGAACTGCTCGGTGCGGGTGCGGTGCAGCTGGTGGACTCGCCGCAGGCACTGCGCGCGGTGCTCGCGTAGCGCCTGACATCGTCAACTGGTCAGCGCGATCTCGTCGACGCGCAAGACGGGCATCCCGGGTATCCGCGGCATGCGGGAGTCCTGCGACACGACGGCGTCGCATCCCGCGGCGATCGCCGTGGCGACATGCAGGGCGTCGATGAGGTTGCCTCCGAATCGGGCGCGGATGCGCGCGGCCTCGAGGAACACTCCCCCGTCGTGACCCACAACCGTCATGGGACCGTCCGAGAACAGGGCTGTTGTCTTGCCGAGGAGGTCGTCTGATCCGGAGCGGAATGCGCCCACCATGACCTCTGCAACGACCGCCTCTCCCACGACCGCGTCCACCTGGCCGGCCGCGCAGGCTGTCAGGAGTGACCGCGCGGGCGCGCCCCACCGCGGAGAGTTCTCCAGGAGGTAGATCAGGATGTTGCTGTCGAGATAGACACGCCCGGGAAACGGGGCGCTCATCCGGACACGTCCGGGTCGTCCTCGTCTCGGAGTTCGCGGATGTAGCGGTCGATCTCCTCCTCGGTACGCCCCCACGCGCCGTGGCCGATACCCACGAACCGGTCCATGTCGAACGACTCCCGGCCGTGCTCCGGGAGCCGCACGGTGATGACCCCGTCGGCGTAGACGAGGTCGATGACCGTGCCCTCGGTGATGCCCGCCTGCTCGGCGATGGCCTTGGGGATCGTGATCTGGTTGCGCTGCCGCACGACGACCGGGGTCATGTGCACCTCCTGGGGACTACGACGAATTCTGAAATTCTGACAGAATTTCAGAATAGACACCAGCCCGACGCAGGCACCCTGAGCGCGGCTACGCGAACAGCACGCCCGGGTTCATCAGCCCGGCGGGGTCCCAGGCGGCCTTCAGGGCCCGCATCGCAGCGATCTCCTCCGCTGACCGGCACAGGTGCAGCTCGCCGGCCTTCGACCGCCCGACCCCGTGCTCGGCCGACACCGACCCGCCGTAGCGGGCCACGCACTCCATCACGGCGTGGTCGACGGCGAGGTCGTCGGCATCCGGGCCGACCATCTCGACGTGGATGTTGCCGTCGGCGAGGTGGCCGAAGACGCCGAAGCGCTCAACAGTGGGCCAGCCGCCGACGATGCCGCGGAGCTCGTCCGCGCAGGCGGCGAGCGACGGCAACGGCACCGAGACATCGAGCTTGTGCGCCACTCCGAGGGCGCTGAAGGCCTCGCCCTGCCCCTCGCGGAACGACCACAGGCGCGCCTGCTCGGCCGCATCGAGCCCGATGACGACGTCGGCGTCGTCCGGCAGGCCGGTGAAGCCTGACGCGTCTCCGCCGTCCGCGGCCTCGAGCAGCACGACGAGCGGGTGGCGGCGCGCAAGCGGCCAGGGCAGGCCGCGCAGGCGTCCGGCGAGCTCCATCCCGGTCTCGTCCGTCACCTCGGCGGCGAGCAGGCGCACGGACGGATCGACGGCCGACGACATCAGGGCGATGGCCTCGTCGTACGACTCGGCGCCGACGAGTGCGACGCTCGTGCGGCCGAGTGGGCGGTGCAGGCGAAGGCGCACGGCCGTGATGACGCCGAGGGTGCCCTCCGATCCGCAGAAGAGCGCGCCGAGGTCGTAGCCGGTGTTGTCCTTGAGCATCCCTGCGAGGTGCGAGAGCACGGTGCCGTCGGCGAGCACAGCCTCGACACCGACGAGCTGCAGCCGGGTCATGCCGAACGCGACGACGTGGATGCCGCCGGCGTTGGTGGCGACGGTGCCGCCGATGGTGGCGGAGTCGCGAGCGGCGAGGTCCACTCCGTAGTGCCAGCCGGCCGCAGCGACGTGACGCTGGACGGCGCCGAGGGTGGCTCCGGCGCCCACGGTGACCTGGCCGGAGAGATCGTCGACGGGGCCGAGGGTGTCGAGGCGGCGGGTGGAGAGCACGACGGGAAGGGGGCTGCCGTCCGCCGCAGGCACCGATCCCCCGACGAGGCCGGTGTTGCCGCCCTGGGGCACGACGGGCACGCCGTACTGCGAGCAGGCGCGCAGCACGCCGGCGACCTCTGCGGTGGTTCCGGGACGCACCACGCAGGCGGCCGTCCCGCGCCAGCGCTGCGCCCAGTCGACCACGTACTGCTCCATGAGCGCCGGGTCCGTCAGCACGTGCTCGGGACCCACGATCGCCGAGAGCGCAGCGCGCAGCGGTTCGGCGGAGCTCGCAATGTCGGTCACGGGGCTATCCTGACGTAGGAACGTCTCATCCGTCACACACGCATCACGGCAGGGGGTGGCTCATGCGCCGCACGCCGTGGCACGCCCGCGTCCTGCACCGTGCGGTGATTGCGGTGATTGCGGCGATTGCGATGGTCGCCGCCGGGTCTGCCGTCGCCCTGCTGTCGTCTCCCGCTCACGCCCTGCCGCCTGGCGAGACCATCCCGATCACCGGCACCTTCTCCTTCACCACGGCCAACGGCGTCGTGCCCACGTGGGAGGCCGACGACATCGCCCTCATCGGCGTCATGCCCGGGTCCGTCGTGACGACGGCGTCGGGCATCACCGCCCGCCTGTCCCTGCCCCTGGTCGCCAAGACGGGCACTGCCTACGCCGCCGCCGGCGGCTTCCGGCTGCTCAACCGGGATACGGGCGTCTCCGTGCGCTGCTCGACGCCCACCATCGACACGGCAGCGCGCCTCGTCGACTGCGTGCTGCCGGACGGATCGCAGGAGGCGCTGCTGCTGATCTCCGACATCGACTCGCGCAGCCGCGTCTGGGGAGCCGCCACCGTCACGTCGATCTTCCGCGGGGTGGAGGTGCGCATCAACGGGCAGGACGCCGCCGACCTGCTGAACGAGGCACTCAAGGTCAACACCTTCAGCCCGTCGATCACGATCGGCACCGGCGACCTCATCGCCGCCCGCCCGCGCTGACGACGATTGATCGCCGCGAGTGCGGCGTGCCATACTTTCAACAACACCCCCGGTCCACCGTGTCCGGGTCCGAGGCCCTGGCAATGTCCGGGGCCTCTGGTCTTCACCATTCAGCAGGCTTGGTGATGAGCACATCACTGTGCCCCGCACGCCCCCGAACAGAATCGGGAAACTGACATCGGGCCAGAACGGCCGGCCGCAGATC
>JBIIJX010000259.1:0-3183 GCA_044233495.1 Candidatus Nanopelagicales bacterium | reverse complement strand
CCGCCCGCCGACGGCGGGCAGGTCGGCCAGACCCAGGTGCTGGGCGATGTCGAGCAGGAAGCGGCTGGGACGGTCGCCGGAGTCCAGCGGTGAGTCGACGGCGGACAGGTGGAGTCGGCGGCGCGCCCGGGTGCACGCGACGAACAGCAGCCGCCGCTCCTCCTCCAGGAGAGCGGCAGGGTGGGGGCCAGTGCCGACGCCGTCGGAGGTGAGCTCCTCGGCCCGCAGGGTGGACCCCCGCGGACGAAGATCCGGCCAGGTGCCCTCCTGGATCCCGATGACCCACACCTCGTCCCACTCCAGCCCCTTGGCGCGGTGGGCGGTGAGCACGCGCACCGCCTCCGCCCGCAGCCCGCGATCGGCGACGGACTCGGCGGGGAGCTCCTGGTCGGCCAGCATCTCCAGGAATGTGCGCACGCCCAGGAAGCCGGGGTAGCGACCGGACAGTCGTGCGGCCGTGTCGAACAGGGCCAGCACCGCATCGAGATCGTGGTCGGCGGAGCGGCTTCCCGCCAGGGCAGCCGCTCGCAGCCGCTCGGGCCACCCGTGCGGATGGCGCCCACCGGACCACAGCGTCCAGAGGATGTCCTCGGGGCCTGCCCCGGCCTCCATCTGCTCGCGCGCCTGCACGAGCAGACCCGTGGTGCGCGCGATGGCCGATGCGACGTCGTCGCCGACCGCTCCGGGCAGCAGCGCGCCGGCGGAGTCGTGCGGCGGATCGCCCTGGCCGGCGGGGGCGAGGAGCGGACCGAGGACGAGGTCGCGGACGAGGCGGTCCGACGCAGGTGCGGCGAATCCGGCGCGATGCACCGCCGCACGCAGCGAGCGGCCCAGGCGGCGGATGTCGCCCGCCGTCAGCCCGACGACCGGACCCGTCAGCAGGTCGACGACCCGGGCGGGCGCAGCGGCGGACGGATGCGCGGCGAGATCGAGGAGGTCGAGCAGGGTCGCGACCGCCGGCTCCTGGCGCAGCGGCACCTCGTCGGAGGCGACCACCTCGGGCACGCCCATGGCCTGCAGTGCCCGCTGCATCGCGGGAATCTCCGCGGAGGATCGGACGATCACGGCCATCTGCGACCACGGCACTGCCCGACGCAGGTGCGCCTGCCGGATCTCGCGGGCCACGTGCGACGCCTGGGCCCCGCGGTCGGTGAAGGTGCGTACGAGGATGAGGTCATCGGACTGCGGATCGGCCACCTCGACGCACTCGGGTGTGCGGTGCACCCTGAGCACCTCGGCGGGCAGGCCCGCGGGCAGGCGCGAGCCCAGGGCGACTCCCGCAGCGGCCCGGATGCGCGGACCGAACCGGCGCACCGATCGAAGGACGACGACGGGGGCCTCTCGGCGATCAGGCGTGCGGAACATGGACGGGAAGGACAGCAGACCCCGGACGTCGGCCCCGCGGAATCCGTAGATCGCCTGATCGGGGTCGCCCACCGCGACGAGCGAGGTGGCGGGACCGACGAGGGCCTGGAGCAGAGCCACCTGCAGCGGATCGGTGTCCTGATACTCGTCGACGTAGATCGCGCGGTAGCGGGCGTGCAGCCATGCGCGGACGTCCGGCTCGCCGGCACGCACCACGGCGCGCACCAGCAACTCGCCGTAGTCGAGGACGTTCTCTAGGGCCATCACCTGCTGCTCCTGGCGCGCCAGTCGGCCCACCGCCTGCCAGGCCGGGCGCCCGGACGCACGGCCGACCCGCTCCAGGCCGGGACCGTCGAGCCCCACCTCACGAGCCCGTGCCAGCACGGCCCGGACCTCGTTGGCCAGCCCCAGGGTGGGCAGGGCGCCGACGAGGTCGTCCGGCCACTCGATCGTGCCGTCGACGACAGCCCCGCGCAGCAGCTCGCGGATGCGGACGTCCTCCTCCGCCCCGGACATCAGCCGAGGCGGGTTCGCGTACTCGTCGAGCGTCGCCGTCTGGCGCAGCAGCGCGTAGGCGAAGGAGTGGAAGGTGGTGACCATGGGCACCAGGCCCCCGCCGACCCGCGCCGTGACGCGGTCGCGCAGGTCGAGGGCCGCGCGGCGGCCGAACGTGAGCGCGAGGATGGACTCCGCCGGCAGCGGATCCTGCGCATCGTGCAGGCGCGCGCGAATGGCCTCGACGATGGTGGTCGTCTTGCCCGTGCCCGGGCCCGCAAGCACCAGCAGCGGACCGGACCGATGGGCCACCACCCGGGCCTGCTCGGGGTCGAGCTCAGGGTCGAGCTCAGGGCTGCCGGCCTGCGGCACCGTACCGAGGTCAAGCCGCCAGCCCATGCCTCATGGATACCACCCGGGTGCGACAGCCACCCGCCCATGTCTGGGACGATCGGTCCGTGACTCTCGAGGCATCCGCCAGCGGCCCGCAGGCCGCGGCAGCCCCCGAGACGACCCCCGCCCCCGACACGACCCCCGACACGACCCCCGACACGACCCCCGACACGACCCCCGACACGACCCCCGCCGCGGGTGCGTCCGGCGGGGCGGACGCCACCATCATCATCGAGGACGAGCGCATCCCCAAGGGAGTGCGGCGCCCCCTCGATCTGGCGCGGTTCGTCCTCGCGCTCGCCATCACCGCCGGCATCGTGCTGATCGCCTACTTCGCCACCGACACCGCCGCCGGACTCGACAGCGACCTGGAGAGCGGAGCCTCGCTGCTGCCGTCGTTCCTCGTCCTGGTGCTCAACGTCGTCGGCGGCCTGGGCACCCTGGGTCTGCCCATCGCGGTCGCCATCACGCTGATCGTCCGTCGACGCATGCGCCAGCTGTTCGACTCCCTCGTCGCCCTGTTCATCGGGATCGTCGTGCTGACAGGGGCGTCCTGGGCCGTCTCGGCCATCGACTCCCCCGCGCTGCTCATCGCGCTCGCCGGGTCCACCAGCGCCGCGGCTGCGACGACCACCCCGATCCTCGGCGGCCTCGTCGCCTTCCTGACGGTCGCGCGTGCGATGGACCGTCGGCCGTGGAACGTCCTCACCGTCATCGTGATCGGGTCGCTGGTGACCGTCAGCCTGCTCAGCGGCGGCATCACCTTCGCGGGTGTCGGGGTATCGCTGGCCGTCGGCTGGGCCGTGGGGCTGATCACGCGCTACGTAGCGGGCACCCAGACGGCACGTCCCACCGGTCTGGAGATCGCGTCCGCCCTCGATCGCGGCGGCCTGCCCATCACCGTCCTCCAAGCCAGCGAGCTGACCGCGC
>JBIIJX010000068.1:0-11160 GCA_044233495.1 Candidatus Nanopelagicales bacterium | reverse complement strand
GTGATCCACGACGTCGTCCTCGGCCGCCACGACGACATGGCCGCCCTGCGCCGGCTCGCGGAGGGCTGTCAGGTGGTGACCTTCGACCACGAGCACGTGCCACCCGCGCACCTGGAGCAGCTAGAGGCGATGGGTGTCGCCGTGCGGCCGGGCCCGTCGGCGCTGTTCCACGCGCAGGACAAGGTCCACATGCGCCAGGCGCTCACCGACATCGGCATCCCGTGCCCGCGCTGGCGTGTGGTGTCCGCTCTCGACCACGTCGAGGCCTTCGCCGCCGACGTCGGCTGGCCGGTCATCGTCAAGACCTCGCGCGGCGGGTACGACGGCAAGGGCGTGTGGCTGGTGCGTGACGCCTCGGCTGCGGCGGACGTGCTCGCAGTGCCCCTGCCGCCAGGGGCCCAGTGGCTGGCCGAGGAGTGCATCCCCTTCGTGCAGGAACTGTCGGCGCAGGTGGCCCGGTCCCCGCACGGACAGGCGGTCGCGTATCCGGTTGTGCGCACCGTCCAGAAGGACGGCATCTGCGCGGAGGTGGTGGCCCCCGCCCCCGGCCTCGGGGAGGACCGCGCCGTGCAGGCTCAGGAGCTCGCGCTGAGGATCGCGCGCGATCTCGACGTCACGGGCATGCTGGCTGTAGAGCTGTTCGACGACGGAACAGACCTGTACGTCAACGAGCTCGCGATGCGCCCGCACAACTCCGGCCACTGGACGATCGAGGGTGCGCGCACCAGCCAGTTCGAGAACCACCTGCGTGCGGTCCTCGACCTCCCGCTCGGGTCGCCCGAGGCGGTGGCGCCGTACGCCGTCATGGTGAACATCCTCGGTGGCGACGTCCCCGACCTCTACTCCGCCTACCGGCACGTCCTCGCCCGTGACCCGGGCTTGAAGGTCCACCTGTACGGCAAGGCGGTCCGACCGACGGTGCTGGGGCATGATCTGGACGACCTCCTGGCGCGTGGACGTCACGCGGCCGACTACTTCTCGGGAGTCATCGATGAGTGATCAACCTGTCGTGGCGATCTGCATGGGCAGCGACTCGGACTGGCCCGTCATGCAGGGGGCTGCCGGAGTGCTTGAGGAGTTCGGCGTGCCATACGAGGCCATGGTCCTCTCGGCGCATCGCATGCCACGCGAGATGATCGACTTCGGCACGGGGGCTGCCGCGTCGGGCTTCAAGGTCATCATCGCCGGAGCGGGAGGGGCGGCCCACCTTCCGGGGATGCTCGCCTCGGTGACACCGCTGCCCGTCATCGGGGTGCCGGTGCCGCTTTCCACGCTCGACGGGATGGACTCGCTGCTGTCCATCGTGCAGATGCCGTCAGGCGTGCCCGTCGCAACGGTCGCAATCGGCAATGCCCGCAATGCGGCGCTCCTCGCCGTGCGCATCCTCGGCGTCGCCGACTCCGATCTGGCCGCCGCTATGCAGAGCTACCAGGCGGACCTCAACGCCGAGGCCAAGGCCAAGAACGCCAACCTCGCCCCCTAGGCAGGCAGCAGGGCCGACCTCGATGTGCGGCACCTGGCGGCGTATGGCATTCTTTTCCGGTACAGGGGGAGTATCCCTTCGCTGAGTGCTCGTCAATACGGGGCCGCCATCGGCCTCCGGGCGCTCAGGCCGGCCGGAGCCGGCGGCGAGAGACCCTGTGACAGGCGGCTTTGCCGTGTGCCACAGGGAGAGTCATGGACGTCTCGCTCGTCATCTGGATCGCACTTCTGATCGGCATCCTCGCGATGCTCCTGGTCGACCTTCTCCTCCATCGTGACGCCCACGTCATCAGCGTCCGGGAGGCGGCGATCTGGTCGGCCATCTGGGTCGCGATCGGTCTCGCTGTCGGGGGCGCCATCTGGGCGTTCTACGGATCCGAGTTCGGCCTGCAGTACTTCGCCGGGTACGTCATCGAGAAGTCGCTCGCCGTCGACAACGTCTTCGTCTGGGCGGTGATCTTCAGCTACTTCGCCGTGCCACGCCAGTACCAGCATCGCGTGCTGTTCTACGGCGTGGTCGGAGCGCTGGTCTTCCGCGCCATCTTCATCGCCGCCGGGTCGGTGCTGATCGCCAGCTTCGCCTGGATCCTCTACGTGTTCGGCGCCTTCCTGATCCTCACCGGGATCAAGATGCTCCGTCAGCGCAACGAGCACATCGACCCGAGCAAGTCCAAGACCCTGCGCCTGTTCCGCCGCTTCGTGCCGACGACGGACGAGTACGACGGCCAGAAGTTCCTCACGCGCCGCAACGGCGTGCTGATGGCCACGCCGCTGCTCGCGGTCGTGGTGGTCGTCGAGGTGACGGACATCATCTTCGCGGTCGACTCGATCCCGGCGATCTTCGCGGTGACCCAGGAGCCGTTCCTGGTGTTCGCGAGCAACGCGCTCGCCATCCTCGGACTTCGCGCGATGTACTTCCTCCTCGCGGACCTCATCCACCGCTTCGTCTACCTCAAGGCCGGGCTCTCCATCGTCCTCGTCTGGGTCGGCATCAAGATGATCGTGAGCCACGCCTGGTTCACGATCCCGACCGCCATCAGCCTCGGCGTCGTCATCGCCATCATCGCGGTGTCGATCATCGCGAGCCTGTGGTCGACGCGCCGAAAGGCCACCTCCGAGGACGGCAGGGAGGTGGCCCCCGATGTCCGATGACGGCACCGCTATCGGCACCCGCCATGAGCGGATCGCCCGCTCCTGGCAGCACCTGCCGAGGCCGCTGCGCATGGCCTTCGCCCTCACGGTCGGCGGAACGCTCGTGGCGGTGGGGGTCGCGCTCCTCGTACTGCCGGGCCCCGGGCTCCTGCTCATCTTCCTCGGGCTCGCCCTCCTCGCGACGGAGTTCGCGTGGGCCAGGCACGTGCTCGCGCGAGGAAGGCATCACGCGACGCGGGCGGCCGACCTCGCCAAGTCCGCCATGCGAAAGCCCCGGGATCCCGGCACCACCACTGGATCGACCACGTCCGACACAACGACCAAGTCCGAAACAACGATCACGTCCGAAACAACGATCACGTCCGACCAGAAGGGGCAGACGTCATGACCGCACGCACCAAGAAGGGCACGTCCGCTTCGACGCTCGCCGATCCCGGAGTCCTCGATCCGGCTCTTCGCCCCACCGTCACGCTGGAGGGCAAGCAGATGCTGCAGGAGCGCATCGCCGATCTGCGCGACCGTCGCCTCGCCGAACTCGTTCCGCTGATGGTCGAGCAGGAGCGCGACGAGCGGATCGTGGCCCAGTACGAGGACATCCTCGCGGAGATCGCCGCGTGGGAGGTCTACCTCGCCGAGGCGGTCGTGCTCGCCCCGCGAGAGGAGGACTCCCCGCCGGTCGTGGCGCTAGGCGACCGAGTACTAATCAGTGATCCCGATCGCGAGCAGGAGTGGGTCCGCGTGGTCGACCCGAAGGAGGCCTTCCTCGACGACGAGCGGATCTCCGCCACGTCCCCGCTGGGACGGGCGCTGCTCGGCGCCACGGCACGGAGCTCGATCACCGTCGAGGCACCCGCGGGCACATGGCGCTGCCGAGTGCTCCGCATCGACCAGCCGGTCCACTCGACCCGTCGATCGTCATGATGCGCCGGGTCATCCGATGGTCCGCTGCGGGCGCCCTCGTGCTGGGCCTGAGCGGATGTGCTGAGGCCCAGCAGGCCGTGGATGCCGCCCAGTCACTCGTCGACGGCGCCTCGACGCTGGTCCAGGCGTGCGAGTCAGCGTCGGTCGCCTGGGAGCCGGGGGCCACGGTGGCTGAGGCGACCTCCGGCATCGAGCGGGCCTCCGAAAAGTTGACGGCAGCGGTGGAGGAGGGGGTGAGCATCGCGGGGGCGCAGGAGGTCCTGGCTGCGCTGGACAGTGCGCTGGCCGACCTGCAGGGAGTTCAGCAGGACGCGGGGATACAGGACGCGGGGATATCGGCGACGTCGACGGCACTGCAGACGGCCTGCTCGCTCGTGCTGCCCTGAGCCGTCGCAGCGGTCAGGGACGGGAGAGCTCGATCTTCGGGCAGCGGTCCATGATCATGGTGAGGCCGGCTGCCTCGACCCGGGCCGCTGCCGCGTCATCGATGACGCCCAGCTGGAACCACACCGCGCGAGCGCCGGCGGCGATGGCCTCGTCGGCGAACCGGCCCGCACGGTCAGCCCGCACGAACACGTCCACCACGTCCGGCGGTCCCACGACAGCAGCGGCATCGGCGATGGTGCGGTACCCCTGCTCGCCGTGCACCACCTCTGCGCGGGGATAGATCGGCACGATGCGGTAGCCGCGCTGCTGCAGGAACATCGCGACCCAGAACGCGTCGCGCTCGGGATTGTTGCCCAGACCGACGACGAACCACGTCGGCATCTCGAGGGTCGCGCGGATCTCGTCAGGGGAGTTCATCGCACGTGCCGGGTCTCAGGCGGTGGGGCGGCCCAGGGCACGGTACGTCCAGCCCGCAGCGCGCCAGCGCGCCGGGTCGAGCGTGTTGCGTGCGTCGATGACGTGCTTTGCCGCGGCGACTCCGTCGAGGGTGGCGGGATCGAGCTCGCGGTACTCGCGCCACTCCGTGCCGAGCACCACGAGCTCGGCACCGCGCATGGCCTCGGTGAGATCGGCGACGTAGGTCATGTGGGGATAGACGCGCTCTGCGTTCTGCAGCCCCTTGGGGTCGTGGACGACGACATCGGCGCCCGCGTTGCTCATCGCAACGGCGACATCGAGGGAGGGCGAGTCACGGACGTCGTCGCTGTCGGGCTTGAAGGTCGCTCCCAGAACGGTGATGCGCCGACCACGGAAGCTGCCGTCGAGCACATGCCGCGCGAGGTCGACGGTGTGGGCCCGGCGGCGGAGATTGATCTGGTCGACCTCGCGCAGGAAGGCGACGGCCTCGTCGGCGCCGAGCTCGCCGGCGCGCGCCATGAAGGCGCGGATGTCCTTGGGCAGGCAGCCTCCGCCGAAGCCGAGCCCGGCCGCCAGGAACCGGTTGCCGATGCGGGGGTCGTGACCGATCGCCTCCGCCAGGCGGGTGACGTCGGCACCCGCCGCCTCGCAGACCTCCGCCATGGCGTTGATGAAGGAGATCTTGGTCGCCAGGAACGAGTTCGCGGCGACCTTGACGAGCTCGGCGGTGGGGAAGTCCGTGACCAGGAAGGGCGTGCCCTCGGCGATGATCGGGGCGTACACGTGCCGCAGCAGTGCCTCTGCCCGGTCGGATCGCACGCCGACGACGAGGCGGTCCGGATGGAGGGTGTCCTGCACGGCGAAGCCTTCGCGCAGGAACTCGGGGTTCCAGGCGATCTCGACACCGGACGCCGCCTGGTCCTTCAGCAGCTGCTCGAGCTCGGCCGCGGTGCCGACGGGCACAGTGGACTTGCCGACGACGAGGGCGCCCGGCTGCAGGTGGGGGGCGAGGGCGGTGACGGATCCGAAGACCTGCGACATGTCGGCCCGCTGCGCGCCGGCGGCCTGGGGGGTGCCCACGCAGATGAAGTGCACGTCGGCCGACTCGCCGACCTCCTGCCAGGAGGTGGTGAAGCGCAGGCGCCCGGAGTCGATGTTGCGGGCCAGCACCTCGTCGAGTCCAGGCTCGTAGAACGGCACCCGGCCGCCCCGGAGGATCTCGATCTTGGCCGGGTCGACGTCGAGCCCGATGACCTCGAAGCCGAGCTCGGCCATGCAGGCGGCGTGGGTGGCTCCGAGGTAGCCGGTGCCGATGACGGACAGGCGTGGATTCACCCCTGAAGGGTAGTAGCGCCATCTGCTGGGGCGAGTAGTGTGTGCCTCGTGGCTGGAAACAAGGACTTCCAACAATTCTCCCTGACGGAGGAGCACGAGGCGCTCCGCGACGCCGTGCGGGCTCTCGCCGACGCGAAGATCGCCCCCCGGGCCGCCGAGGTCGATGAGACCGGCGAGTTCCCCTGGGACGTCTACGAGGCCCTGCGCGCGAGTGGCTTCCACGCGATCCACATCCCCGAGGAGTACGGCGGTGAGGGCGGTGACGCTCTGGCGGCCTGCTTGGTCATCGAGGAGGTGGCCAGAGCCTGCGCCTCCAGTTCCCTGATCCCGGCGGTGAACAAGCTCGGAACGCTCCCGTTGATGCTCGCGGCCGACGAAACCCTCCTGAAGACCTACCTGCCCGAGGTCGCGAGCGGCGAGGCGATGTTCTCGTACGCACTGTCCGAGCGCGAGGCCGGCAGTGATGCGGCGTCGATGCGCACGCGCGCGGTCGCAACCGGCGATGACTGGGTGCTGAACGGGCAGAAGAGCTGGATCTCGAATGCGGGTGTCTCGTCGTACTACACCGTCATGGCTGTCACGGATCCCGATGCCGGCCCGAAGGGGATCTCGGCATTCGTCGTGCATGCTGATGACGAGGGCTTCTCGCTCGGCACGCCGGAGCGCAAGCTCGGCATCCACGGGTCGCCGACCCGCGAGATCTTCTTCGAGAACTGCCGTATTCCCGGTGATCGGATCATCGGCGCACCCGGTACCGGCTTCCAGACGGCGATGCGCACCCTCGATCACACGCGCATCACCATCGGCGCGCAGGCCGTGGGCATCGCGCAGGGGGCTCTCGACGTTGCCACCGCCTACGCCAAGGATCGCCACCAGTTCGGCAAGCCCATCGCGTCCTTCCAGGGGCTGCAGTTCAAGCTCGCCGACATGGCGATGAAGGTCGAGGCAGCGCGTCAGCTCATGTACGTGGCGGCCGCCAAGAGCGAGCGGGACGATGCCGACCTCACCTTCTTCGGTGCGGCCGCCAAGGCCTTCGCCTCCGACGTCGCCATGGAGGTCACGGTCGAGGCGGTGCAGGCCCTCGGCGGTGCCGGCTACACCAAGGACTGGCCCGTGGAGCGCATGATGCGCGATGCCAAGATCACGCAGATCTATGAGGGCACCAACGAGGTGCAGCGCATCGTCATGGCGAAGAAGCTGCTGCGGTAGCTCTTAGGTTGCGTCGGCACTGGTCCACGGCCGCATCCTGATTCAAGGCTGGTGTGGAAGGTCGTTTCTTGGCCTCGCGCTGAAGCCGATCGGGAACGCGAATGGAAGGCTTCCTAGACGTCGCGGGTTGCTGGCGGCCCATGCCCGGTCAGGACAGCCGGGTCTGATCCCCTTCCGCGTCGAAGACGTAGATGCGCTTGGGCGCGACCTTGATGGTGGAGCCCAGCTTCGGGGCGTCCATGCCTTGCCCGCGTGCGACGAGTTCGACCGGGCCGTCGGGGCCGGTGTACGTGCCGTACACGTAGGTCTCTGGGCCTAGCTCCTCGACGAGGACGACGGTCATGTCCGCGCCCTCCTCGGTCAGGCTGAGGTTCTCCGGCCGGACTCCGAGGATGACGCGGTCGCCTGATGCCTTGGCGAGGACGTCGCGTGCGACCGGTATGAGGTGGCCGTTCATCAGCACTCCACCTTCTGTGATGGTGGAGGGAATGATGTTCATGCTGGGGGAGCCGATGAACCCACCGACGAACGCGTTCGCGGGGTTGTCGTACAACTCGCGAGGTGCGGCGCACTGCTGCAGGACGCCGTCCTTGAGAACGGCGACTCGGTCGCCCATCGTCATGGCCTCGACCTGATCGTGCGTGACGTAGAGGGTGGTCGTGCCCAGTCGGCGCTGGAGAGCGGCGATCTGCGTCCGGGTCTGCACGCGCAGCTTCGCATCGAGGTTCGACAAGGGCTCGTCCATGAGGAACACCTCGGGTTCGCGGACGATCGCCCGGTCTTCCGCTGGGGCAGCCGCGTCCGTTGTCGTCATCATGCCGGGCGACCGTCCGAAGGGCGCGGCCACTGCCAATCGCCCCGAAAACCTGGGGTGTGAGCGCACGGCCAGAGGCGTTGAGGTCGCCACTGCGGCTCTTCGGGCCAGGAGTCCAGGAGGTCGTCACGCGCGGGGACGGTGCCGGCTCACCCCGCCAATCTCACTCGCCTGTCACCCGATCGTCGGCATGAGCACCGACAGCACGATGGCGCCTGCCGGATGCCTCAGACGGCGCGCATGGAGCCTGACCGGAGTGGTGCCTCGACCCTCCACCGGGCTGGTCGCGCGGGGACCGATGGCCAGGGCCGCCACAGCTCGCGGCAATGTGCACCTCGTGTCGAACCGGGTTTCGGCAGTTCTGTCAGGTGCCTCGTGTGAGTGACGGGGCGAACCGAAGTTGACCGTCGGGTCAGGGTCACGAATGGGTAACAACTGTTCATAACTCTTTGACATTACTGTTATTAACAGTAATGTCTCGACGTCGGGACATTCCCGTCCCGTCTACCCGGCGGAAGCTTTGGAACGGTGCCTATGTTGAGAATGGGTCGACTGGCGGCGGTTGTCGCCCTTGCGCTGCCGCTGGCGGCGTGTGCGTCATCAAGCGAGAGTGCAGAGAGCCCCGCTGCCTCTTCTGCGGCTCCGGCCGCATCCTCCGAGTCGGCGATGCCTTCGGCCGACGAGAGTCCTGCGCCAGAGGCATCGTCCGAGGTGTCGTCGGAGGGACCTCTTCGCGTCGAGCCCGTGGATGGAGATCTGGCCGACTCGAAGATTGCCCTGTTGTCGTTCGGCAATAACCCCTTCTGGGAGCCCGTTCAGGCGGGTGCGGAAGCGGCAGCAGCGAAACTCAAGGATCGCGGGGCAACTGTCGACTACATCGTGATGGGTGCGAACCTGGATGTTCCCACCATCACTACGGCGATCGAGTCTGCGGTCACACAGGGATACGACGCCATTGGCGTGGTCCCACTAGCTGATGGCTCGTGCCCGGCGATCAAGTCAGCCGTGGAGCAGAGCGTCGTGGTCGCCACGTTCATTGCTGAGGGCGTGTGTTCCGAGGATGCTGGATCGCTGTTCTTCCACGGACAGGACGGATTCAGCGCGGGCCAGATCGCGGGCCAGGCGATGGCAGAGCAGATCGAGTGTGCGGGAACAGTTGGTGTCATCACTGGCTCCTTTGGTGTCCAGATCCACGAGGATCGACGCAAGGGTTTTGAGGAGGCGTTGGCGGCGGCATGCCCGGATGTCAAGATCCTCCCGGCGGTGGAGAACGCAGATGACGCTGGAAAGGCTCAGTCCATCTCAACCGACTTCCTTACGGCCAATTCCGACCTCTCGGGGATCTATGTCACGGCCGGCGGCCCCTTCGGCGCAGCCGAGGCGGTCAAGCAAGCAGGTAAGACGGGCGAGGTCAAGGTCGTGAGCTTCGACTTCGTGCCCGAGACCGTGCAGCTTGTACGCGACGGCGTCATCGCGGCGACCATCGGTCAGGATCCGTTTGGTGAGTCGTACAACACCGCCATGCTGTTGTTCAACAACTTGGTTGACGGCAGCAAGCCGGAGACGTACTTCGTGCCGGTGACGTCCGAGGTCATGACGATCGACAACATCGACGCGATCCTGGCCAATCAAGGGATGTGATGGATGGCACTGGCCGGTGGTTTGACGATCCGTGGTCTCCGTAAGCACTTCGGCGGAGTCAAGGCCCTTCGCGGGGTGTCCCTTGAGTTCCAGCGTGGCAGGGTCCACGCGCTGCTGGGGGCCAATGGCGCGGGTAAGTCGACATTGATCTCGGTGTGCACCGGTTCAGTGACAGCCGACCAGGGGCAGGTGGAGCTGGATTCTCGCCAGCTCCACCTGTCCGGTCCGCGTCAAGCCTTCGAGCTCGGCATCGCCGTGGTGCATCAGGAGCCCGCGGTGATGCCTTCGCTCACCGTCGCACAGAACCTAGCCATGGAGGAGGTGGGAGGAATGCGCATGCTGCGCCCCTTGTCTCGCAAGACCACGACATCAATCGCGCGGGCCAAGTTGCGGCAGCTGGGTATCACCCTTCCCTTGGACGCGCGTCTGGGTGAACTCCCGGTGAGCACCCGACAGCTCGTGGAGATCGCACGAGCCGTCTCAAGCGATCCCCAAGTGCTGTTTCTCGACGAGCCCAACAGCGCCTTGTCTCACTCGGAGACTGAGCGTCTCTTGTCCACGATGGCCAACCAGGGCTGCGCAGTCGTATTCGTGAGTCATCGCCTTCGCGAGGTCTTCAGCATCGCGGACGACGTGTCGGTGCTGCGCGACGGCTCCGTGGTTTGGACGGGCGCCGCCGACGACATCACCATCGCCGAAGCGGTAGTTCAGATGGCCGGAGGAAAGACCGCGGCGGAAGTGCTCGGGTCCGTCGTTGCTGCAGAAGTGCAGGGGGCCCCCACCGAGGTCCTGCGGGTCAGTGGGCTGACCCGTAAGGGGGAGTTCCAAGACGTTGACCTGCGCGTTGCCTCAGGCGAAGTCCTGGGGATTTCGGGCCTGATCGGTTCAGGCCGCACCGAACTCGTCTCCTGTCTTGCCGGACTGACTCGACCGTCCGCGGGGGTCCTGCGCCTAGCCGACCAAGAGCGCTCATGGCGCAGCCCGGGACAGGCGTGGAAGGCGGGTGTGTCGATCGTGCCTGAGGATCGCCAGGAGTTCGGGCTCTTCCCCGACATGAGCGTGGAGTGGAACATGACCAGCTCCTGTCGATCATTGGGCATAGAGCCGGTGATGCCTGCCCTGCAGATGGCGCAGCGCCTTGGGATCAAGACCCCGTCCCTGCAGACCCCCGTGTCAGCGCTGAGCGGTGGCAATCAGCAGAAGGTCGTGATTGGGCGAGCGCTCCTGACCGATCCTCGGCTGTTGATTCTTGACGAACCCACAAGGGGCGTGGATGTGTCCGCGAAGGCCGACATCTACGCCTTGATTCGAGAGCAGGCGCGGCGTGGTTGCGCCGTCATCTTGGTCAGCAGCGAACTCGACGAGATCACCGAGTTGAGCGATCGCATAGTGGTGATGAGGCAGGGGCGAGTTGTCGAGCAGTTCGGCCCCCACCCGTCCAACGCGCAGCTGATCGCGGCAGCGTTCGGGGAGGTGGCATGACAACGACAGTCGACCCCGGCTCTGTGGAGGGTGCTGCCTCAACCCGGCAAGGTCGTCCGCCCTGGTGGCTCCAACTCCTACTCAAGCCCGAGGCCGGCATAGCCATCGTCCTGGTGATTCTCGCGATCCTGATCACCATAGCCAATCCCGCGTTCGCGACGCCCTCGAACCTACTGAACTTGCTGCGTTCCATCGCGATCATCGGCATCGTCGCCGTGGGCATGACCTACGTCATCATCGTGGGTGAGCTGGACCTCTCGATTGCAAGCATCCTGGCTCTGTCCGCCGTCACCGGCGCAACGATGACCGACTACTTCATC
>JBIIJX010000050.1:0-12794 GCA_044233495.1 Candidatus Nanopelagicales bacterium | reverse complement strand
GCCACCACCACCACCGCCACCGCCACCACCACCGCCGCCGCCACCGCCACCGCCCGCGGGGAATCCGGCCCCGTCGAACTTGTAGATGAACCTCGTGGTCGCGGTGAGGAACTCGCCGCCGACAACCACCGCGCCATCGCTGGTCAGTGTGACGGCGTATGCGCTGTAGTCAAGAACGCCGGCGACATTCGTGTTGAAGGTCCCCGAATCGCCCGTGACCGTGCCATTAGAGTTCATCCGCTTCACATAGTCCGAGAAGTCCCCGCCGATCACGATAGTGTCATCGACGGCCACGGTGATGTCATAGACACTGCCGTCGAGCAGCGATGCCGTGTTCGAGTTGAAGGTCCCCGAATCGCCGGTGACCGTGCCATTCGAGTTTATTCGCTTCATATACGGTGTGAAGTCTCCACCGATGATGAAGGAGCCATCGCTGGTCAATGCCACTGCATGAACCACAGAGTCGAACAGGCTCCCCGCATTGGTATTGAAGGCGGCCGCAACACCCGTGGTCGTACCGTCCGCATTGAACATCTTCACCTCGCCGGTGAAGTAACCACCCACCACGACAGACCCATCCGACGTCTCCTCGATCGCGCGCACCCGGCGGTCGAGCGCGGCGGCCACATTGGTATTGAAGGCGGCCGCAACACCCGTCGTCGTACCGTCCGCATTGAACATCTTCAACTTGTCGGTGAACTCACCACCCACCACGACAGACCCATCCGACATCTCCTCGATCGCGAACACCGTGCCGTCGAGCGCGGCGGCCACGTTGGTATTGAAGGCGGCCGCAACACCCGTGGTCGTACCGTCCGCATTGAACATCTTCACCTTGCCGGTGAAGTAACCACCGACCACGACTCCTCCGCTGGCAAGCACCTCGATCGCTCTGACGCCATCATCCAGGGCGTCGCCGGCATTGGCGTTGAAAGTGGCTGCAGTCCCCGTCGTGCTTCCATCCTCATTGATCATGCGCAAGGCCCCGGTGAGACTTCCCCCTACCAGGAGCCCTCCTCGGAAGGCGGCTGAAGAGTAGACAGAGCCGTTGACGAGCCCATCGGCGTTGAGATTGAACGTGCCCGACGCTCCGGTCGTCGACGACCCATCGGGAGCAAGTCGCCCGACGCCGGCAAGGATGCCCCCACCCAGAATGAACCCACCTGCCATCGACGCCATGCTGTAGACGCGAGAGGTATCCGGGCTGTTCGCATCGAAGGTCGCCGCAGCCCCCGTCCGAGACCCATCGAGATTCAGCATGCGGACCGGGATATTGTCCCCGGCCACGACGATCGCGCCATCACTGTTCGCGACCATGGAGAAGGGTGTCGTTCGAGTGAAGAGTCCAGATACCGCGGTGTTGAAGGTTGCCGCGGTTCCGGTTGTCGTACCATCCAGATTGAGGCGCTTGACGTTGCCGGTGAAGTCACCGCCAATCGTCAGGGCGCTGTGGCTCTCATCGAGCGTCATGGCCCGCACTGGAAGCGAAAGGGTGCTTCCGACATTGGTATTGAATGTTGCGGCTCTTCCCGAGGTACTTGAGCCATCCGCGTTGAGCATCTTCAGACTGTTCGTGAAGTCCCCGCCCACGATGATCGACCCATCGGAAGCAACAGCCATGGGGCGCACGTACAGCCCGCCCGACAGCACTCCGACCACATTCGTGTTGAACGTCGCCGCCGTCCCCGTGGACGAACCGTCGGCATTGAGCATCTTCACCTTGTCGGTGAAGAACCCGCCCAGCACAAGGGAGTCGTCGGCCAGCCTCAGGATCCCTTCAAGGTCCCCGTTCAGGGCAGGCACGTTGGCGTTGAAGGTTGCGGCCACACCGGTCGTCGTGCCGTCGGGATTGAACATCTTCAGGCGCCCCGTGAAGGAGCCTCCCACCACGATCTGCCCGCTGCCGAGAACGGCGATGGCCTGGACGCCTCCCCCGGTCAGGACACCCGAGATGTTGCTGTTGAAGGCGGCCGCCGTTCCCGTGGTGGTTCCATCGCTGTTGAACATGATGAGCCTGTTCGAGAACGAGCCCCCGGCGAGAACAGCGCCGTCAGGTGTCACCGCCACTGCCGTGACTAGTCCGGAGTAGGTCGGCGGTTTGGCCATGTAGCTGTTGAATGACGCGTTCCCCTGCCCCGGTGTGACGGTCGCATGCGCAGGCTGGAAGAGGCCCAACCCCATGGAGCCCATCAGGAATGCAGTCATGATGGCGAGGAAACGGGAAACGCGACGCGGAGTACCGTGGTGGAGATTCACATCGCGAACTTCCCCCGTCCATGCGGGTTGGGCAAACCACACGACACGGAATCTGCGTAGTTTCCGTCATGGCTGAGTCCTCGGCAGATCCCGGCGGGTGGCCCTAACCCACGATCGGCACCACGGCCGTGAGGCGGGTGTGACCCCGAGGCGTAGCCCCCAGCGACCAATGCCCACCGGCGGCATCGATGGACGCCAGCCCGTAGCCGGCATGGAAGTTCGGCGCGAGCGAACGACCGTCATTGTCGAGCAGCACCTCCAGCTGCTCGTCGTTCGTCAAGGCGATTCGCACATTCACATGGCGGGCATCGCCGTGACGGCTCGCATTCGTGATGCCCTCTTCGACGATCCGCAGGGTCGTGCGAGCCAGGTCGGGATTCAGGGCCGTCACATCGCGGGCCTGCGGTGAGACCGAGACGTCGATGGCGATGAGGCCCCGCCAGGCGCGAGTCAGCAGGTCGAGGTCGCCGACGACGCTCACGGGAGCCATCTCGGGCTCATCAAGGATCTCGCGCAGCGTGTCCAGCGACGTATCGACAAGTCGCAGTGCACGTTCAGCGACCACTGCCCTCCCTGCCCGGAACTCCTTCTCAGGCAAGGCGGCGTGCACACGCAGGGCCAGTGTCAGGGCGGCGAGGTTGCCCTGTACCGGTCCGTGCAGGAGATGAGACATCTGCCGCTGGATGATCAGATGCTCGCGATCAAGGTCGCTGCGCATCGCCTCGAAACGCTGGAGGGCGTCAACCTGCGCTGCATACGTCGCCTCCCATCGACGCTGGTGCTGACGCACCAGGGATGCGACCACACCCGTGAGCGTGGCAAAGGCCGCGATCGCACCCTCGAGTGCGACAGAGGAGTCCACCTGGAGGCTTCCCGGAAACCACGAGGACAGCCGTCCCACGAGCAGAGCGACGACGAGGAAGACGATGGGAAGGGCCGTGGCGCGGCGCCAGCCGACGCCGATCCTGCCCACCACCCATCGACCGAGCATGAGCAAAGGTAGAGAGCAGACGGCCACGCACCCGAGAAAGGCGTACCCGACCGAGCCCACTCGAGGGATCAGGATGAGAAGCCCACCACTGAGGAAGAGGACCAGGCTCAGGCTCACGGACACGTCCGCCGTCATGGCGTCGTCGAGGACACCTCGCCATCGTGACGGAGACGACTGCGTTTCCTCACGATCACGGTCCGGTGAGTCCCCTGCCAGCCCAGCGGCTCGGCTGACACTCCTCACGCGCTCGAGAATGAGGCCGCCGACGCGCTCCGCCAGCATCAGCCACGACCGCCGGTCGTCCGCATCGGGGAGGACGGCGAGGTCGTCTCGCAGGGCAACGAGCGACGGCAGCAGCTCGTCCTGAACAGTCAGGAGCAGTCGCGCTCTCTCCTGCTGAAGCATCGACTCCTTCCGCTCGTCGTATCGGGCGGTCTCGTCGATGACGTCAGCCATCTGCCTCGACCGCTCCCGGAAGAACTGGGAGGACGCCAGCAGGTAGGTGAAGATCCCCGTCCACAGCACGCTGAACGCGGTATTGGCCGCGACCGTGACCGGCGAGAGCGGCACGACACCCAGGCCAGCGGCACCCAGGCCGCGAAAGACGTCTGCCACCAGCCAAACAACGACAACGAGCCAGGGTCGGGCCGCGCGTGACGAGCGATTGCGCAGCACGGTCCGGCTTGCCAGCCAGAGAACGACGCCCGAGCCCACGGGCCCGACCACGAGGGTGACACCGTAGCCGTCCGACACCAGCCCGAGCTCGCGAAGCCGAACAGCGAGAATCGCCACGCCAAGCGCGCTTTGGATGGCCCAGACGCTTCGCGACAGGGCCCATTCCCCGAACAGCAGTTCCCGCCACAGCGGGATGCGGATCTCCCGGCCCGCCGCGCCCAGCCAGCGTCGGAATGGCAAGGGGTTACCGGACGACGACATGGCCTTGCTGCCACATGCGAACGGCCTTGACGCGAGGGTTCGTGAGCGGGTCCGACTCGATTCCGAGAGCGCTGAAGATGCGCACCACCTGGCTCTCAGCAGCGCGCAGCGAGATACCACGCACGTTCGCGATACCCGCATTGGAGTAGCCCTCTGCGATCAGGCGGAGGATGTCGGCCTGCGTCGACGTCAGGACCCGTTGATCCGTCGCGGGAGGCGTGCTGTCCATCCGAACGTTGCCGATGGCCGCCGAGGCGAAGGGCAGCAGATCGGCCACCGACTCAAGCGTGGACTTGACCACGTAGACCACCGTATCCGGAAGCGTGCGGCCATCGGAGCTTGCGAGCTCCGGGGAGGAGTGGGCGGTCAGCGCCACGAGTCCGATCCACGGCCGCTCCTGGGAGATCCGACTCAGCAGGGCAGCGCCGCTGGGCCCGGCTCCGAGGTTGAGGTCACTGATAACCACGTGTGGGTCGAACTCGGCCATGAGGTCCAGGGCCTCGGCGATGGTGGCCGCGCCGCGGGCCTCGACGCCCAGGCGGTGAAGGCCGTCCAGCAGCAGGCTCCTCGTGAACTCCTCGTCCTCCACCAGGAGAACTCGACCCCCGAAGGACGCAGCCATGGGAGCACCCTGCTCAGGGCGCAACGCGGGCGCCAGTACATCGGAGGCCATGACAACGGAAACTACGCAAGTTCCGGTCGAATGGCGTAAGAACGACGCGATCCGTCCTACCCCGACGCCACGGCCTGCAGGATCCGTAGCTGGCGCGGTGACAGGTCGGCGCCCATGTTGTTCAGCAGCTTGGTCGCTGCGGCCGGGGAAAGCTCGGCCAGATCGGACGCCGGGATCGCCCTGACCGAGGCCCTGGGCATCGCCCGCATGGCATCCGCGCTCAACGCCACCAGCGACACCACCGGCAGATCCCGGACCTGCCGGGCACTGATCGCCGCACCCTGCTCCGCACTGAACGCACGCAGCACCGGACGCTGCAGGCCCTGCACCGCACTGGGCGTCAGCGCCGCGATCGCCTCGGCCGGGATCGCCCGAACCTGGTCCGGGCTCAACTGCTGCGTCTGCGCCGCGGTGAACCCCGAGAACGCCTCAGGCGCCATGGCCGCGATCTGGGCCGGTGTGAACACCGCGACCACCGACCTCGGCAGCGCTGACACATCCGAGGCCGTGAACAACGCCACCTGCGCCGGCGTCACCGCGGACACCTGCGCAACCGTCAAAGAACCCGCCACCGGAGCCACCACCGGCTCCGTCGACACCGCAGCCGGCGTCGCAGACGCAGTCGGCGTAGGCGTCGGCGTCGCGGTAGGCGTCGGAGTCGGCGTGGACGAACCCCCACCCGAGCCCCCACCGGAACCACCACCGTCACTGGGAACAGCCGTATAGGTGAAGCCACCAGCGCTGGTCGCGGTCTGACCATCACTGATCGTCACCACCACATCCACCGCCCCGGCCGTCCCCGCCGGAGTCGTCGCGGTGATCGACGTCGACGACACCACCGTCGCACCCGTGGCAGCCACCCCACCCACCGTCACACCGAACGACCCACCCGAGGTGAAATTCGTCCCCGTGATCGCGATCGCCGTACCCCCGGCCGCAGAACCCGTCGAAGGCGAGACCCCCGAGATCGTCGGGGCCGCGGCTCCAGCCCGGATGGACAGGCCGTACTCAGTCGCGGCGTAGATCGATCCCCCACTGGCATACACGCCTGGCACGTAGTTGCTCGCCAAGCCGTCAGAGGTGGTGTATGCGCTGAAGCTCGTGCCGCCGTTCGTGGAGTATCCGAGGCTGCCGTCCAAGCCGGCATAGATCGTGCCCCCACTGACGGACACCCCCATCGCGGGTTCCCACTGGAGGCCGCTGTTTCCGCTGTTCCTGTTGTCGAAGGTGGTGCCGTCGACGTTGGAGATGGACAGACCGCCATCGGTAGCGGCATAGATCCGGCCCCCACTGACGTACACCCCGTACACGGTATTGCTGCCGAGGCCGCTGGTGTAGTTGGTGAACGCAGGAGAGGCAGTGAGGTCGGTGGAGATGGACACACCCCCATCGGTAGCGGCATAGATCCGGCCCTCGCTGACGTATACCCCGTAAACGGTTCTGCTGCCGAGCCCGTTCGTGTTGTCGTAGTTGAGGAAGGAGCTGCCCCCGTTCGTGGAGATGGACAGACCACGACTTGTGGCGGCGTAGACCGTGGAACCCACCGCGAACACCCCGTAAACGGTGTTGCTGCCGAGGCCGTTCGAAGTGGTGTAATTGGTGAACGTGCTGCCCCCGTCGGTGGCGATGGACAGGCCGCCGGTCGTGGCGGCGTAGACCGTGGAACCCACCGCATACACTCCGCGCACGCTGTTGCTCCCCAGACCGTTTGACGTGGTCTTGTTGGTGAACGCAGGAGAGGCAGTGAGGTCGGTGGAGATGGACAGACCGCGGTCCGTGGCGGCATAGACCGTGCTCCCGTCGGCGTACACGCCGTACACGTACCTGCCCCCGAATCCAGTGGGTGTCGTGCTGGTGAAACTGGTACCGCTATTCGTGGAGATCGACAGGCCACCGTAAGTGGCGCCATAGACCATGCTCCCGCTGGCATAGACGCCAGTCATGCGATTGCTCCCGAGACCGTTCGACGTCGTCTTGTTGGTGAAGGTCGTGCCGCCGTCCGTGGAGATTGCCAAGCCATCATTCGTGGCGGCATAGATCGTGCTGCCGTCGACGTACACGCCGTTCACATAGGGGATCCTGAGTCCTTCGTCGGTGGAACTTGTCCTAAAGTTCGTGCCGCTGTTCGTGGAGATGGCTACGCCGTCCATCGTGGCGGCATAGACCATGCTCCCGCTGGCATAGACGCCATTTACTTGATTGCTCCGGAGACCGGCCGACGTGGTCTTGTTCGTGAACGCAGGAGAGGCAGTGAGGTCGGTGGAGATGGACAGACCGCCGTCAGTGGCGGCATAGACCGTGCTCCCGTCGGCGTATACGCCGTGCACGAGGTTGTCCCCGAGACCGCTGGTGTAGTTGGTGAAGCTTGTGCCGCCGTTCGTGGAGATGGACAGACCGCTCGCCGTGGCGGCATAGACCGTTGACCCGACGACGTACACGCCGTTCACGACGTTGCTGCCGAGTCCGTCTGACGTGGTCTTGTTAGTGAAGCTCGTGCCGCCGTTCGTGGAGATGGACAGACCGCCCTCCGTGGCGGCATAGACCGTGTCGGGGCTGCCCGCGACGGCGAACACCCCGTTCACGATGTCGCTTCCGAGACCGCTCGACGTTCTCTTGTTGGTCCACGTGGTGCCGCCGTCCGTGGAGATTCCCAAGCCACTTGCCGTGGCCGCATAGACCGTGGACCCGACGACGCACACCCCGTTGACTTCGGCGGAGTAGCTGGTGAAGTCGCCGGGAGCCGCCGAAGCCGTGGTCGCGTGCAGGCCACCGGTGGCAGCCAGTGCCACCAGTGAGACGACCGCCGCTGTCCAGCGCCTGACTGAGCCACGGCGGTACCTAGGCCGCGACGTGGTTGGGGCGTCGGACATGGGAGGGTTCGCGAGAGGACTCATGCGGCGACGGTAGGAAGGATGCGGAATCCTCGCTCCGCTCCCCCACACGTGTATCGGCCCCGGGGTACACGTGTACCCCCATCGCCTCACGGTCACCGCGTCAGGAGCACGATGGGGGCCGTGCCTCGCGACACCCGCCTGCTCTACGTGGAGAACGATCCCGTGCTGCGGTCGATGATGACCGCCCTGCTGGCCGGCCTGTCCGGGATCGAGGTCGTGGCGTCGGTGGGCGGCTCGGACGAGGCGCTGGCGGTCGAGGGGCCGCTCGACGTCGCCCTGCTCGACTGGGCCCTGGGGCCCGAGTCCCTGAACGGGGTCGAGCTCGGTCATGCCCTGCGCGATCGTGATGATGACGTCGGCATCGTCATCCTCAGCCAGCACTACGCCTGGGACTTCCATGGGGCGAACGGCCGCGTGGACATGGGCTGGTCGTACGTCGAGAAGCGAGTCAACCTCGACCCCGCCTACCTGGCGAAGGTGCTCAAGGCCACCGCGGCCGGGCTGTCCGTGGTGGAGCCCTCGATCGACCGCGGCCGCGCACCCGCTTCCGTTGATCGGCTCAGTCAGCTCACATCACGGCAGCGGCAGATCATGTCGATCGCCGCGACCGGGGTCGACGCGAACGTCATCGCCGAGCGGACCGGCCTGCGCCCGGTGTCCGTGCGCAAGGAGCTCTCCGAGTGCTATCGGGTCCTCGTGCCCGACGCCGCACCGGGCACGGACCTGCGCACCGCGGCCGTCGTCGCCTGGATCGACGGGCGACGGATGACGTCCATGGATCCCTATGACGTCTAGCTCGCGGGTGAAGCAGGCCGCGCGGGTGGTCCGGCACTTCGTGCTCGGGCCCTGGCCGATCCATCCCGGCCTGCTGTGGACGTTCCTGGCCCTGTTACTCGCCGGCGCCGCGTGGCGACTGATCGGTGCTCAGCCCTTGCTGCCCGTGGCCAGCCCCCTGGCCCAGCGCGTCGTGGTGATCGTCATGTTCGCCATCCTGGTGCCAGCCATCGGCGTGGTGCCGCTCATCATCTACCTGAGGATTCGGGGCCGGCTCTCGCGGAATCCCATCCGCTCACCTGAATACCTGATTTCTCTGGCCGCGGCCGCGGCCGTGGGAGCACTGGTGATCGAGCCACTGCTTCCCACTTTTCCGATCATGCAGCAGATCCTGGGTCATCCGAGCTTCATCGAAACGTTCTCGCGAGCCTTCATCGTCGTGTGGCTGGTCAGCGCTCTGATCGGCACCGTCTACGAGCGAATCCAGCGGGAGTCCGACACCGCGCGGGCCGCCCTGCAGACCGTCGTGACCCAGCGCCGGCTCCTGCTGGAGTCCGAGGAAAGGGTCCGCGGGCAGGTCGCGGCGTACCTGCACGATCGAGTGCAGACCGACCTGGTCACCATCGGACTGCGGATCCGGGCGGCCGTCGACCTGGAGCGGGAGGAGATGACGCGCGAGATCGACGCATCCCTCGCCGACCTCGAGCGCGTGCGCGCCGACGAGGTCCGCTCCGCGAGCCGGCGCCTGAGCCCCCACCTCGCACGCGTCCCCTTCGACATCGCCCTCCGCGACCTCGCCGCCGGCTACCGGCCCGGCATGACGATCAACGTCTCCGTAGCCGACGATGCCGCCTCACGACTGCGGACCGGCGACTCCATCACGGTCGCCACTGGGCTCTACCGCATCTGCGAGCAGGGACTGCTCAACGCCGCCGTCCACGGCCATGCCACCGAGTGCTGGATCCAACTGTCGCTGGACTCCCAGGGCCGCTTCGTGCTCAGCCTTCACGACAACGGCGTTGGCCTGCCTGCGTCCCCCACACCTGCGGGGATGGGCACCACGGTGATCTCCGCCTGGAGTCAGGCGCTCGACGGCGCCTGGAGCCTGGAGAGCGCCGACGTCGGCGCCCGGCTCACCGCCGTGATCCCGGCCGGCTGAGGCGGCGTCCCCCGCCGGGCGGCGACGCCGCGACCAGTCGGGATGACGGATTCCCGTCGTCCGCGTCCGTCCGGGCATTGTGCAGGGGGTGACTGCGGGTCAGCCTTGCGCCATGAGGATCGCAATCGGCAGGGTGCTGGTGGGGCTTGTCACTTTCGGCTGTGCCTTCGCCACGGTGGTGAGTGCACCGTCGGCACTCGCGACGGACAGCGGGCTGCAGTACGTCAACCGGACCACAGCGAATGGGCTGGGCAGCAACACTGTGCAGTCCGTGTTCGTCGTCGGCAGCAACGTCTACGCCGGCACCGATGCCGGACTGAGCATCTCCACCGACGGCGGCGCCACCTTCAGCAACAAGACCACCACCGACGGGCTGGGCAGCAACGACGTCCGCGGGGTGTACGTCGTCGGGTCCACCGTCTACGCCGCCACCTATCCCGTGGGCTGGCCCGGCACGGGCGGGGGCCTCAGCATTTCCACCGACGGAGGCACCACCTGGACCACCAAGACCTCCCCCGATTTGGGCAGCAACTTCGTGACGTCGGTGTACGTCGTCGCCGGGACTCCCAATGCCATCTACGTCGGCACCAAGTTGAACAACTACGTCACGTACGACGGCGGCCTGAGCACCTCGACCGATGGCGGCACCACCTGGACCACCAAGAGGTCCGGGCTCGCCGCCGGCGACCTGTGCAGCACTTTCGACCCGTCCAACCCAGGCTCCCCGAACTACGGCTGCAACTCCGTGAACGCCGTGCACGTCAATGGGGCGAACATCTACCTCGGCACGGGCCGAGGAGAGGTCTACTCACAGGATGGCGGCTCGACGTTCAGCAACGTGAGTTCTGGGCTGGGCACGCAGAGCGTCAATGGCATCGCCAAGAGCGGAGTCAACGTCTATGCCTCTGCCCACGGCCTGAACATCTCTCGCGACAGCGGTGCGACCTTCTCCGATCTGCGCTTCTTCAGCGACAACGGCAATGGAGTGTTCGCGAGCGGAAGCAACGTCTACTTCGCCAGCTGGTCCGGCCTGCAGATCTCCACCGACGATGCCGCGACCTTCGTCACCGACACCACCGAGAACTGCCTGGGCAGCGACTTTGTGAAGGCCGTATTCGTCAGCGGCGGCGTGATCTACGCCGCGACGTCCGGCGGCCTGAGCATCTCGACCGGCCCGGGCGCCGGGTGCCGATCCGGTGGTGGCGGCGGTGGCGGCGGTAGCGGTGGCGGCGGCGGCGGGTCTGCCCCTGAACCCACCCCGACGCCCACCCCGACCCCGACGGTGACACCGGTAGTGGTCATACCCACGGTCGAGCCGATCCCGCCCGGCACGAACTCCGCACTCCCGGCAGCGGGCCTGGCCCCGGGTGGCTCCGTGCTGCTCGTCGACGGCGTCGCCTCGACCGTCACAGTCAGTCCGAACGCGCCAGTGAGGCCGCGGTCGCTGGTCGCGACGGGAGACGGATTCACCATGGAGTTGGAGGGCAGGAGATCCAGCGGGGAGCCACTGGGCCTGACGACTGACGCCGCTCTTCGCCTCGAGCGCAACAGCACAGCCCACGTCACCGGAACCGGCTTCGCTGCCAACGCCGATGTCCAGGTGCACCTTTTCTCTACGTCACGTCTGCTCGGCACGATCCGCACCGATGCGAACGGCGCGTTCGACGGCAGCGTTCCCGTACCGAATGACGTCGAGTACGGCCGACACACCCTGCAGGTCGACGCCCTGACGGCCGCCAACCAGGTGCGCTCGCTGTCTCTCGGGGTGGTGCTCGAGGCTCCGACGAAGCCCATCCGCACCGCCACGGCAACCGTCGCCTTCGGGCCCAGGTCCGCGATCCTGACGTCTGAGGCAAAGGCCACCCTCCTGTCGCTTGCCAGGCGCACGAAAGCCAGCGCCACGGGCGGCACCGTCATCGGATATGTACAAGGGGACCGCACCCTCGCGAACAACGCGACACTCTCCCGCCAACGGGCAGCAGTCGTCGCTAGGTTCCTCAAGGAGCACGGACTGGCCGCACCCCTGGGTGTCCGCGGCAAAGGCGTGCTGTCCGTAACTCCGCGAGGCCGAGCGGCAATCGTCCGAGTGACCTACGCCGACTGAGAGCAACAACGCCCGATCGGTCGCGAGCGGATCAGGGGACGTAGCGCAGGGTCACTACGACCCTTCGAGCATGCATACCCACTGGCAATGTCCCATCACCTCGAGTGGCGAGGCGTGCCTTGATCCCCCGCGTCGCGAGGTACGCAGCAACTGCCCTGGCCCGCTTGAGGGCCAGCGCCGGGCTCGTTGTGCCGTTGCCGTAGGGCTGCACGTAACCGAGCACCAGGCCCGAGGTCGTTTTCGCACCCACCTTCTTCGCGAGTGCCGCAAGCGTCGTCTTCGCAAATGAACTCAACCAGGCCGACCCCGGGGCGAAGGACACGGTGGCTTTGACCACCTTTCCCGCCACAGCCTTGGGCGCCTGAAGGACCACCCCCAGCGAAAGTGAGCGCACGGCCCCGTCGGCGCCGAGGGCGTTGACCTGCAGCGTGTGCTTGCCCAAGGCGACGTCCTTCGGCACCGGAAGCACCCCCTTGAAGCTTCCAGCAGCGTCGGACTGCACCGTGCCAAGCAGACGCGGCGAGCTGAACAGGTAGATCGGGACATCGCTGTTCGGCGCGACTCCCGACCCCTCCACTGCAATCGAATGGTCGGGCCGCAGCACGAGGGCAGCTTCTCCCGTGACACCCAGGGCTCTGCCCACCTGATCCAGACCAGCGAACCGCATCGCCAGACCGGCACCCGAAGCGAGCAAAGCCGTCGGCCTCACCCGTGAATTCGGGACCACCGTCACCGGCTGAGCAGCACCGTTGACCAAGAAGACCGATCCGCCGGGCGCTACCCCCGTCGGCGGCAGGCTGGACGTCGATCCCAGCAGCACTGGCGCCAGCACCGCAGGCGCCCGGACGCCTGTCGACGTGCTGTCCGCCGAGGACGAAGGCGAATCAGACGACGCATCATCCGAACTGCTGCCCCCGGAACCCCCACCGCCGCCACCACCACCACCGCCACCGCCACCACCACCGCCACCGCCGCCGCCACCGCCACCGCCCGCGGGGAATCCGGCC
>JBIIJX010000119.1:0-7548 GCA_044233495.1 Candidatus Nanopelagicales bacterium | reverse complement strand
CCGGCACTCCCACCTTGCCGACCTCTCCGCGAGCGAGCGGAGAGTCCGGGTCATAGCCCGTCTGCGTGGGCAGGTCGAAGGCGATCGACAGACCCGTCTGCCCCTTGGCCAGATTCCGGCGGTAGAGCTCGTTCGAGTCACGCGGGGAGGAATGTCCCGCGTACGTGCGCATGACCCAGGGCTTGCTCCGCTGGCTCATGTCCGCCGCTCTCCGATCGTCAGGTGTGCGTGAGTCAGTTCGATCGCTTGGCGATCTCCTGCGTCAGCTGCGGGACGACGGAGAACAGGTCGCCGACCACTCCGTAGTCGGCAAGCTCGAAGATGGGCGCCTCGGGATCCTTGTTGACGACCACGATGGTCTTGGAGGTCTGCATGCCCGCCCGGTGCTGGATGGCCCCGGAGATCCCGTTGGCGATGTAGAGCTGCGGCGAGACCGTCTTGCCGGTCTGGCCGACCTGGTACTGGTGCGGGTACCAGCCGGCATCAGTCGCCGCGCGCGACGCGCCCACGGCGGCACCGAGGGTGTCGGCCAGGGCCTCGATCACGGAGAAACCCTCCGCCGATCCCACCCCGCGGCCGCCGGACACGACGACCTGCGCCTCGGTGAGCTCCGGTCGACCCCCCTTGACTGCCGCGGTGTGTCCGGTGATGGTCGCCTTGCGTGCGGCATCGGACAGGCTGACGGTCACCTCCTGACGCGACGGCGTTGCCGGGGCAGCTTCCGGTGCGATCGCGTTGCCGCGCACCGTGATCACGGGCACGCCATGCGTCACCGTCGAGTGCACGATCGTGGAACCGCCGAACACGCTCTGGGTGGCAACCACGCGGTCGCCGTCGAGTGTGACGTCGACGGCATCGGTGATGATGCCGGCACCGGCGCGGATCGCCAGCCGACCAGCGGCCTCCTTGCCGTCCGCGGTCGACGGCACGAGGACGGCGACGGGGGAGACCTGGGCGACGAGCTGGGCGAGCACCTCGGCCGCCGGGGCCACCGGATGCTTGGCGACGTCGGCGTCACCGGCCACGTACACCGTGGCCGCGCCGAACTCGCCGAGCGTGGCCAGCGCAGCATCGGTGATGCCGGGGCCGACCCAGACCGCCGATGGGGTGCCCAGGCGGCGCGCCGCCGTCAGCAGTTCCGTCGTCGACTTCTTCACGGTTCCGTCGATCTCGTCGACCAGGACCAGGACCTCACCCATGACGCTCTCCACTCGCTCTCAGGACGGACACGACCACATGCCGCACGATGCGGCTCAGATGAACTTCTGCGTTGCGAGGTACTCAGCGACTTTGACGCCACCGTCTCCCTCGTCGGTTACGACAGTGCCGGCTGCCTTGGGAGGCCTCGCCGCGAAGTCATTGACGGCACTCCAGGCTGCAGCGGCACCAACGGTCGCGGCATCGAGCCCCAACTCGGCCGCCGTCAGGCTCTCGACCGGCTTCTTCTTGGCGGCCATGATCCCCTTGAAGGACGGGTACCGCGGCTCGTTGATCTTCTCGACGACGCTCACCACCGCAGGGGTGGACGCCGTGACCGTCGCGAAGCCGTTCTCGGTGACGCGCTCGATGGAGACGTCACCGCCGGAGACCGCAACCTTCTGCGCGAAGGTCAGCTGGGCCCAGCCGAGGCGCTCCGCGACCATCGCCGGCACGACGCTCATGCGGGCGTCTGTGGACTCCGAGCCGAAGATGACGAGGTCGAAGCCGCGACCTTCGATCGCCTTGGCGATCACGGCGCTCGTCGCCACGGCGTCGGAGCCGCCGAGTGTGTCGTCGACGACGTGGATGCCGGCATCGGCGCCCATGCTGAGCGCCTTGCGGACCGTCTCGGAGGCACGCTCCGGGCCCATGGAGATCACGACGACCTCACCGCCCTGCGCCTCGACGAGCTGGAGAGCCTCCTCGACCGCGTACTCGTCGAGCTCGTTCATGACGCCGTCGGCGGACTCACGATCGAGACGGGAATCGGCCTCGCGGAGCTTCTTCTCCGCCCAGGTGTCCGGGACCTGCTTGACGCACACGGCGATCTTCATGCGACTTCTCCTCGACGAGCCTGCGGAACGGGTCTGATGGGGCGGAAAGCGGGGGGATCGCCCCCGGTCCGCGGATTGTATCCAATCTTGCGGAACCCCGCACGACCGGCTCAACCGCCTACATTCTTGCTCATCCAACTATATGGTGTCCAAGCATTACACGGCGCCCTGCCTGCCGCATTCGCCCGGGTCAGCAGGGGCCCGTGGGGCCACGCCTCACCCGACCCGCGAGGAGCGTCGCATGAACCCTGAGTACCAGACCCTGCGCTACGAGGTCGCCGACTCGATCCTGACCCTGTGGCTGCACCGCCCCGACAGCCTGAACGCCTTCACGGTCACCATGGCGAACGAGCTGGTCGACGCCTTCGACCGGGCCAGCGCCGACGACGACGTCGCAGCCATCGTCGTCACGGGCAGCGGTCGTGCCTTCTGTGCGGGCATGGACCTGTCGTCCGACGGGAACGTCTTCGGACTCGACGAGGCCCAGCGACCCACCTTGCAGGACCTGACCGACCGGCTTGACGACCCCGCCATCGTCTCCGGGGTCCGCGACACCGGCGGGCGCGTGTCCCTGGCCATCCACCGCTGCCTCAAGCCCGTCATCGCCGCGATCAACGGCGCCGCCGTGGGCATCGGCGCGACCATGACTCTGCCCATGGACATCCGCATCGCCTCGGACCGGGCCCGCATCGGCTTCGTGTTCGGACGCCTCGGGATCGTGCCCGAGGCCTGCTCCACCTGGTACCTGCCGCGCATCGTGGGCATGAGCCGCGCCCTCGAACTCGTCTACTCAGCGGACATCCTTGACGCAGCGCAGGCACACGACTACGGACTCGTACGGGATGTCGTCTCCGAGGAGGAACTCCTCCCCACGGCCTACGCGATGGCCCGCCGCTTCACCGAGGGCCGCTCAGCCGTGGCCACGGCACTGGCCCGTCAGATGCTGTACCGGAACGCCAACGAGCCCCATCCCCTCGACGCGCACCGCATCGAGTCCCTCGCCATGTTCTACACGAGCATCGCCGACGGCAAGGAAGGCGTCGAAGCCTTCCTCGGCAAGCGTCCCGCGCAGTTCACCAGCCGCGTCCCCGCCGACATGCCGCCGTTCCACCCGTGGTGAGTACTGCCACCTGATGTGAGGACCTCGCAGGTACAGTGAGAGTCCAGCCCCGATCTGGGGCGGACACGAGGAGCCGAGCCCGTTGGACCTGCTGCTCACCCTGATCGCGGGTATCGCCGTCGTCGTCCTCATCACGGCTCTCACGGGCTACTTCGTCGCCCAGGAGTTCGCCTACATGGCCGTTGACCGAACGGCCTTGAACGTCCGTGCAGACGCTGGTGACTCGCGTGCCGCAACGGCACTGACCATCACCTCACGCACGTCGTTCATGCTGTCCGGCGCTCAACTCGGCATCACCGTCACCGGTCTCCTCGTCGGCTACGTCGCCGAGCCGATGATCGGTGCGTCCATCGGCACCGCGCTCGGCGGAATCAGCATCCCGGCCGGCGTGTCCCTGGCCATCGGCGCTGTCATCGCCCTGACCTTCTCGACCCTGGTGCAGATGCTGTTCGGCGAACTGTTCCCCAAGAACCTCGCCATCGCCCGAGCGGAGCCGACGGCAATCGCCCTGGCCGGCTCCACCCGCGTCTACCTCGCCGCGTTCGGATGGCTCATCCGCATCTTCGACGCATCCTCGAATGCGCTGCTGAGACTCTTCCGTATCGAGCCGGTCCACGACGTCGAGCACTCCGCTTCGGCCCGTGACCTCGAGCACATCGTGGAGGAGTCGCGTGAGTCGGGCCAGATTCCCGATGAGCTCTCCGCACTGCTGGATCGCATCCTCGACTTCCCGGAGCAGACCGTCCAGCATGCGATGATCCCGCGCACCAAGGCCGACGTCATCTCCTCCAGGGAGACCATCGGCCAGGTTCGTGAGCTCATGTCCACCGGCCACTCCAGGTATCCGGTGCTCGCCTCGAACGGGGAGGACGTCCTCGGCGTCGTGCACCTCGTCGACGTGCTCGCCACGGATGAACCCGACTCTGCCTCGGTACGCACGGTCATGAGGCCGGCTCCGCTCGTCTCGACCGTCATGAGCCTGCCCGAGGCCCTGTCGGTCCTGAACGAGTCCGCCGACCAGCTTGCCTGCGTCGTCGACGAATACGGCGGCTTCTCGGGCGTGCTGTCCTTGGAGGACCTCGCCGAGGAGATCGTCGGAGAGATCACCGATGAGCATGACATTCCGCAGATTCCGCACCATTTCGACGGAGTCGGCTGGGTCATGCCCGGTGACACACCCGTCGACGAGGCCGAGCGGGCACTCGACATCTCCCTGCCTGAGGGCGACTACGAGACGATCGCCGGCATGGTCATCGCAGCCAGGGGTGGCTTCCCCTCGGCCGGCGAGACGGTGATGGTCACCCTGCCGATCGACACGGACGACTTCCTCGACGACGAGCACGCAAGTCCGCGGCGGGCGGCCGTCCAGATCCTGGAGATCGAGCGGCACGTTCCGGCTCTCGTGCGCATCACGGTCGGCGAGCAGGACAGTGATACGGACATTGACCCGGACAGTGACCCGGACGATGCCGGGACGAGGGCCTCATGACCCGGGACCCGGCGACCATCGTCCTCGTGACGCTGGGCATCATCGCCCTCAGCGCCTTCTTCGTCGCTGTCGAGTTCGCGCTGCTCGCCGTGCGACGTCACCGACTCGAGGATCGGGCGCGGGAGAGCCGCGCGGCACGCGCAGCCCTGCGCAACGCATCCGAGCTCAGCGTGCTGCTCGCCGGCGCCCAGCTGGGCATCACGGCCTGCACCCTCATCCTCGGCGCCGTCACGAAGCCCGCGGTCCACGATTGGCTGATGCCTGCGTTCCTCAACCTCGGACTCCCCGAGGTCACTGCCGACGTCATCGCGTTCGTGCTCGCCCTGCTCATCGTCACGTTCCTCCACCTCGTGATCGGCGAGATGGCTCCGAAGTCGTGGGCCATCGCCCACCCCGAGACGTCGGCGACGCTGCTGGCCATCCCCATGCGAGGCTTCCTCGTCATCACGAAACCGGTGCTCGTGGGACTCAACAACATTGCCAATCGCCTCCTGCAGCGTGTGGGTGTCACACCCGTCAACACCAAGTCAGCAGCGCAGGGCACGGACGCGCTCCGGCATCTCGTCCAGCACTCGGAGGACACGGGTGCACTCGACATCATGTACTCCACCCGGGTGGCAGCTGCCCTGGAGATGCAGTCGACACCAGTCAGCGTCCTCGTGCCCGCGGACACCCCGATTGCGATGGTGCCCGTGAACGCGACGGTCGCAGACGTGCGCGCGGCCACCGAGGCCACCGGCCATCACCGGATCATCGTCGGCTCCCCTGAACGGATCGTCGGGACGGTCCACGTACGGGACACGTTGACACGACCGTCGCACCTGCCAATCCAGCGCCTCATCCGACCGATCCTGCGCCTGGCTGCAACAGACAGCATCCACGAGGCGCTCGCCCGCATGCGCAGGACGAGCAGCCACATGGCACTCGTGGTCGACGGTTCGCGCACGGTCGGCCTCGTGACGCTCAGTGACGTCCTGGGCGGCCTCGTGACCGCGCGTTCCTCGACCGAGGACTGACGCCAACGCGCGAACCCTGGCGCGGATGGACCCGCCCGGGGTCGCTAGGCCGGGGTCGTGAAGACGATCGCCTCACCCTGGCCGCCACCGCCGCACAGGCCGACTGCTCCCGTGCCGCCACCGCGCTTCTTGAGCTCATAGGCAGCCGACAGCAGGATGCGGGCACCGCTCATGCCGACCGGATGGCCGATGGCGATCGCCCCGCCGTTGACGTTGACCTTGTCCTCGGCGAGGCCCAGGTCGCGCATCGAGGCGAGGCCCACGCTGGCGAAGGCCTCATTGATCTCGACGACGTCGAGATCCGCCACGGTGAGTGTTCCGTCGCGCCGCAGAGCGTCGTTGATCGCGGCAGCCGGCTGGAGCAGCAGGGACGGATCTGGCCCGGCGACCTCGCCGTGACCGCGGATCTCCGCAATCCAGGACAGGCCATGCCTCTCCGCCCACTCGCGGCTCACGACGACGAGTGCCGCTGCGCCGTCGGAGAGCTGGGATGCATTGCCGGCGGTGATGGCACCCTCCTTGTCGAAGGCCGGGCGCAGGGATCCGAGAGACTCGAGCGTGGTGTCCGGACGCACACCTTCGTCGTCCGTCACGGTCACGACACCCTTGCGGGTCTTCACCTCGACGGGGACGATCTCCTCGGCGGCGCGGCCTGAGGCCGTCGCGGCAGCAGCAAGCCGGTGCGAGCGCTCAGCGAACGCGTCCATGTCGTCGCGGCTGATGGAATAGGGCCTGCCGTACTTCTCCGTGGCCGCGCCCATCGACATCGCGTCGAAGGCGCACACGAGCGCATCCTGATCAAGGGCGTCGACCAGGGATCCGCTGCCGTACTTGTAGCCCTGTCGTGCACCGAGGAGCATGTGCGGGGCATTCGTCATCGACTCCATGCCTCCGGCCACCACTACCTCGTGCTGCCCTGAGCGGATCATCTGATCGGCCATGGCGACCGCCACGAGGCCGGACAGGCACAGCTTGTTGACGGTGAGGGCGGGCACGCTCATCGGCAGGCCCGCGGCAGCAGCTGCCTGGCGGGCCGGATTGGGACCGGCACCCGCCTGGTACACCTGCCCCATCACGACCGCGTCCACCTGGTCCACAGCAACGCCACTGCGCTCCAGTGCCGCCCGGATGGCCACAGCCCCGAGGTCCGTGGCCGAGAGCGACGCGAAAGCCCCCAGCAGCTTGCCCACCGGCGTGCGGGCACCATCGATGATGACGGACGTGGTCATGGACGCTCCTGTTCCTGGGGACTGGTCGGGATCCTCACGGTATCCGCCCTGCCGGACGCATCCCGAGGGTAACGTGTCCTAGGTCGTCGGGTAGACGGACGTCCAATCATCTCGGGAGCGCCTGTGGAACGCGTGGCCGTCATCACCGGCGCCGGGACGGGCATCGGTGCAGCCTGTGCACTCGCCCTGGCTGCGAACTGCGGCCGACTGGTGCTTCTCGGCAGGCGCCAGGGCAGGCTCGACGAGACGGCCGAGCGGCTGCGCTCCACGTCGGAGCGCCTGACCATCGACACCAGAGCGGTCGATGTCGCGGACGTTGCGGCCGTGCAGGGCTTTGTCGACTGGGCGACCGATCACCTCGGCTCCGTGGACGTCCTGGTCAACAACGCCGGGTCTCCGCAGCCGAGGATCATCGGCGGCCTGGACGACGTCGCCGCAGTCTGGGAGTCGACGTGGCGGGCCAACGCGCTCAGCGTCGTACTCATGACCGAGGGCATCAAGCCGCTGCTCCGCCGCCCCGGCGGCAGGGTGGTCACGATCGGATCCTTCGCCGCGGAGATGGGCACCGGCAGCCCGGCCTATGCCTCGGCGAAGGGCGCCCTCGAGACGTACACCGTCACTCTCATGCGGGAGCTCGGCCGCGAAGGCGTCACCGCGAACG
>JBIIJX010000175.1:0-5361 GCA_044233495.1 Candidatus Nanopelagicales bacterium | reverse complement strand
GCTCGAGGGACGCATGACGCCCGAACGTCACGAGCGACTGGTGGCCGGCATCGCCGCCGGCAGGGCCGGCACTCCAGAGGAGATAGCCAGCGCGGTCGCGTACCTCGCCTCGCCCGAAGCGGGATTCATCAACGGCCGCGTGCTGACCGCCAATGGGGGCACCTACCTGTCTGCGTGACGGATTCCGACCTTCGAATCAACCACTCCAAGGATCCACCCGACCCGAAGGGCACGACATGAGCGAGTTCGACGAGACCGACCTGGCGCGCATCGAGGTCGTGAAGGGGCTCTTCGCGGCATGGTCGAGCGGCGACGTCGATGCACCACGCCAGTACCTCACCGACTCTCCCACCCTCTGGGACAGCGTCGGTGGCCTGAAGGAGGGCTGGCCCGCGATCCGCGAGTACTTCGGGCATGGACTCGAGCGCTACCCGGACCTCGTGCTCGAGCCCACCGGCGAGTACTGGGCACGACCCGACGGCCTCGCACTGCAGTGGCAGATGAGCGCGACCGTCATCGATGACTCGATGGGACCGGGGCACCTGGGCCGGAAGTGGATCGTCCCCGGACTGTCCTACCTGGTGTTCGACGGCCTCAAGGTGGCGGCCGAGTACGACTACCACGACAAGGGTGCGCGGCAGCGGTCTCTCGAGGAGCAGTAGGCGCGCACCTGGTGGTCACGCCCAGCGCGAGATCAGCTCATCGACCAGTCCCTGAACCTGCCCGGGCGTGATGCGCTGTCGAGTGACGAGCCTGCGGTACAGGAACGGCGCGAGGAGATCCTCGACGCACTGCGTGACCTCGCGATCAGGATCGATGACTCCGGCATCCTGGGCGCGACGCACGACCTCGCTGGCCCGCGATCGACTCTGGGCGAACACCCGCTGGTGGACGTCGGCGAAGGCACCATCCCTGGTCGACCCCTCGATCAGTGCGGCGAGCACGGCGACGTACACCGGGTCGTTGAGCCGGCGGGCGTAGTCGGTGAGGTACTCGCCCAGGGCAACCGCTGGATCACCGCTGAGATCGAGATGCTCACGATGCATGAGCTCGTCGAAGACCTCGCACGCGAGCGCAGCCATGTCGGGCCAGTTGCGGTAGATGGTGCTGCGCGAGACCCCGGACTCGGCGGCGAGACGATCCGGTGCGAGCGCGCTGAGCCCTTCCGTGACCAGGATCGAGCACACGGCATCGTGCACCGCTGCCCGACTGCGCTCGTAGCGCGCATCGGTCATGCGCAGGTGATCTCTGCGAGCTGGGTGAGGAAGCGCAGGTGCACCGCCACACCGATGGCCAGCTGGTCGGCGGTTCGACGGGGACCACGCTCGAACACCGATCGAGCCGACAGGTTGACGCAGGCACCCCGGAAGTGGTTGTAGGCGAGCCACGCCCGCCACTGCTCGGCGGAATAGGACACTCCGGCGACGTCGGCGAGACGGGTCTTCCACGCATCGCCGTCCATGATGCGTCGGCCGCGGATGAGGGCGAGGTACGCCCAGTCCTCGGCCGCATCACCGACATGGGCGAACTCCCAGTCGATGGTCGTCAGGCCGCGGTCCGGATCGAAGAGCGCGTTCCCAGGCCCGGCATCCCCGTGCACGATGACGGAGGGCCCGGTCGGCCGGAGGTGGGCATGCAGCCAGTCGGCCCCGTTCTCGACGAGAGGCAGCTCGGGTGCATGACGTCGGTACATGCGACGCCAGCCCTCGATGTTGTCCGACACCACCTGCTCAGGGGTCCGTCCCGACGGATCCAGCACGGTCACGGGGACCCGGTGCAGTTCGGCGACGGAGCGGATGATGTCGTCGAGGCCAGCATCGTCGAGACGCACCACTCCGGGCACCTCCTCCATGACGAAGAAGGGCTCGCCCAGAACGTCGCCGCTCGGCTCGATCGCCTCCACCGCGGGAACGGCGAAACCGGCACCGTGCAGGGCGCGCATGGACGTGACCTCGGTCTCGGTGTCCGTGCCGAACATCCCGCCCTGCTCGATGCGCACGATCACCCGACGCTCGGTACCCGCCTCCATCAGGGTGACCCGCCACATCCGTCGCGAGAACCCTCCGCCGATCACCGTCGCATCCACGACCTCGACCGGGCGGCCCGCACGACTGCTCAACCAGGCGGCCAGCCTGCGCCGCTCGCCATCGTCGACCTCGACGACTGCGTGCTCGATGCTGGTGTCATGGCTGGTGAAGGCGCGCATGAGCGGTGCGGCCGTGGTCACGTCCGCAGCGAGCCACTCGGTCATCCTCGCCACCGGCACTTCGGTCTCCGCCAACAGTGCTCGTCGGTCCGGCCAGGGATCCTCCCCGCGTCCGTCGACGTACTCGGCCACCGCAGCCCACTGCTCGGCGGAGCCCAGGCTCGCGTCGGCGAGTCCTGCCCGGATCGCCTCGCGTATCACACCGTCTGGAACGCAAGCCTCCATCAACGGCCCTGCAGCTCGCGTGCCACCTCAGCCTCCAGGGCGAAGTCGTATCCCGCACCCCACATCGGATCGGAGAGCTGGTCCGGTGCATCCACGAGAGCGGTGGTGCAGAACCACTCGTAGGTCTCGCGATAGCCGTGCTCGATGCCCCGCTCGACGGTGAGTCCGAGAGTGGCTGCCTTGTCGGTCGACAGGATGCCGTGGTGCTTGGCGCCGAAGAGGTGGCCGTAGAGGGGCTTGCGGTCGGTGTAGCCCGCCGGCACCTCGACGATGTTCGGCTCGGTGCCCACGACGCCGGCCAGGAGATGGGTCCACGCCCGCGCCGATGCGCCCTGCCCGGTGATGTTCACGATCGCGCCGCGTGCTGCGGGCAGCTCGGCCATCTCGCGAAGGTTCAGGCACAGGTCGTCTACGTGGCCGTAGCTCGTGGTCACCAGACCCTCATGCGGAAGAAGGATCGGCAGCCCGCGGCGCAGGCGCAGGAACATCGCCGTCTCCATGTCGTGGATGTTGTTGTCCGGCCCGTAGATGGCTGCCGGCCGGGCGATCGACCCCGGGAATCCGGTCGATGCGTGGCGCTCGAGAATGGCCCGCTCCGCGTGCGCCTTGAACCCGCCGTACGTGGTGACCGGATCCGAGGTGGTGGCTGCGTCCTCCGTCCAGGGCATGACTCCGCTCGGCTCGTAGGCCATGATCGACGAGACGAACACGTACGAGCCCACGCAGCCGTCGAGCAGGGCGATGAGCTCCTCGAACTGGCCGCCGCCGGCCGCCATGACGAATCCCGACACGTCGATCACGGCGTCCCACTCCGTGCCACCAAGGGCGTCGCGCATCGACTCGGTGCTCGTGCGGTCTCCGACGATCCGCTCGACGCCTTCAGGAAGCGCCGTGGACGTTCGCCCACGGTTGAGCACCGAGACTCCGTGGCCCTCCCGGACGAGGAGGTCGACCATGCGCCGACCGACGAAGGTGCTGCCACCGAGAATCAGGGTCTTCATGGCCCGAACTCTATAGGACATTTCGTCCCATAACTCGACATCCTCCCGATAGGCTTCTGCCATGACCGATCCGGGACGACTGACCCGCATGGACGAGTACCCCCGCCACCAGATCGGCGGCACGTTCGACTCCGTGGCGAGCGACTCCGTCCATTGGAACGACGGGTTCTACTTCACCCTGGGCGACGAGGCGACCGGCACAACCCTCTTCGCCGCGATCCGCCTCTACGCCAACACCGACGTCATGGACGGATTCGCCTGCGCCACCGTCGACGGCCGGCAGCACAACCTGCGGTGGTCACGGCGCCTGCGTCCCGACAGCGACGACGTCGCCGTGGGTCCGTTGCGACTGGACATCGTGCGCCCCCTCGAGGAACTCCGCCTGACCTGTGCGGACAATCCCTACGGCATCACCTTCGACCTCACCTGGCAGGCACTGCACGAGCCGCACCTGGAGGACCGCGTCGTGCGCTACTCCGGCGGACGCAAGGTGTACGACCGCACGAACTACGACCAGGCGTGCGCCGTCACGGGGACGCTGACCGTCGCTGGACGCACGCTCGCCGTCTCCCCCGACTCCTGGCTCGGCGTGCGCGACCACTCCTGGGGCCTGGGCCGCACCGGTGGGCTCGCGGACGGCATCGCCCCCGTTGAAGGACGCGATCCGCGTCGCGGCTTCGCGATGCGCCAGTGGACCATGGTGCGGATGCCGGATCGGGTGATGTTCTGGCAGTTCCACCAGCAGGCCGACGACACCGTCGACGGATTCGAGGCGGTCGTGATCCCTCTCGACCCACGGAAGCCCCGGTGGCGCTATGCGTCAGGGCACGCCACCGCGACCCGGACGGACGGCCTTCCCCGTGCGGCCGACACCACCGTCGCACTCACTCGTGACGACGGCACCGTCGACCGGTTCCTCCTCACCCCGGTGGGCTGGCCCGTGTACCTGCAGGGCGGCGGCTACCACGACGGCTTCGCCGACCGCCGGGGCCGCGGTGTCTATCGCGGCAACGACCATCACGAGGGTGAGGTTTGGGACGTCACCCACCCAACCGACGTGGCGGATCCAGCCGGCTGGTTCGTGCCGCGGGCCGACGCATGGGCCGAGAACTTCGCCACCTGCGTGAACCTCGATGACGCAGCCGATCGCGGATTCGGTCATCTCGAGTGCGTGCTCGC
Source organism: Candidatus Nanopelagicales bacterium (assembly GCA_044233495.1). Taxonomy (GTDB): domain Bacteria; phylum Actinomycetota; class Actinomycetes; order S36-B12; family S36-B12; genus UBA10649. Next base: position 750 of record JBIIJX010000175.1, on the reverse strand, counting down.
ACCATGAGCGGCTTCTCCCTGCAACGACTGGCGGACGAGGCCGAGCTTCGAGAGCTCTCCGCGACCTACACCCGCGGACTCGATCGCCACGATCGCGAGCTCGTGCGATCGGTATTCGCCGATGACGCCACCACGCACTACGGCTCCTTCCGCGGCGGTCCGGACGAGATGGCCGATATGGCCATGACGGCGCTCAGCGCCTACGACGCCACCCAGCACTTCCTCGGGCAGATCAACCTGCAGATCGACGGCGACACGGCCACCGGCGAGGTGTACTTCCAGGCCTTCCACCAGCATGCGACAGAAGGCTTCGACCGTTTCATCTGCGGCCGCTACATCGATCGCTACGTCCGTCGCCATGGCCAGTGGCGCATGGCCCACCGCACTGAGGTCGTCGACTGGACCCGCACGGAGCCCACCGCTGACGCGTACTTCACCAAGCGCCCGGAGACCGTGCGCGGCACCCGCGACCGAACCGACCTGAGCTACCGACCGGACGAGGCCTGAGACCTCACGAGGAGAGGACGCAACGATGGACGTCGAGCGCTTCCAGGCATTTCTGGACGCTGCTGAGCCCGAGCGCGGGGCGACAGTGCTGTCGGCCGCGCCCGTTCCCGGTGGGTACAGCCGCGACACCGTCATGGCCGAGGTGCAGTGGGCCGATGGCAGCACCGAGAGGTTCGTGCTGCGCGGGGATCCGCCCGTCGACGGGAGCGTCTTCCGCAGTGATCGAGCAGCGGAATGGGCCAT
>JBIIJX010000256.1:0-3286 GCA_044233495.1 Candidatus Nanopelagicales bacterium | reverse complement strand
GTGCTCACCACCGACGAGGAGATCGGCTCGCACGCTTCCCGTGGCGTCCTTGCCTCGGCCAGCTCGCACGCCGAGGCCGTCTACGTGCTCGAGCCATCCATCGACGGTGCCCTGAAGACTGCCCGCAAGGGGACGTCCTGGTACGTCTGCGAGTTCACCGGCCGGGCGGCGCATGCCGGCCTCGACCCCGAGAAGGGGGTGAACGCTCTGCAGGCTGCGGCGGAACTCGCCCTGGCCTGCAGCGCGTGGGCCAGCGCCGCCGACGGCACGACCGTCACCCCGACGCTGCTCGATGCCGGCACCACGTCCAACACCGTCCCCGCACGGGCCGGTCTCACCGTCGACGTCCGGGCGTGGACGGCCGCGGAGCAGCAGCGGGTTGATGCGGGCTTCCGCTCCTGGACGCCGTCGAACGGCGCACGCCTCACGATCACGGGCGGCATCGACCGCCCCGCGCTGGAAGCCGCTTCCTCAGCCGCACTCTTCGACCGGGCCCGCGCGGCAGCCGGGGTCCTGGGCCTGCCGCACCTCGACGGCCGGGCGGTCGGGGGCGCCAGCGACGGCAACCTGACCGCTGCCGCGGGGCACCCGACCCTCGACGGCCTCGGCGCCGTCGGCGACGGGGCGCACGCCGACCACGAATGGGTCAGCATCCCCGCGATGGCCGAGCGCGCCGCTCTCCTCGCCACCCTTCTGCAGAATTGATCCGCTTCCCGGATCAGTTCTGCAGAAGTGATCCGGTATGCGGCTTCACATGCCGATCTCGACCGCCCGAGCGCGAGAGTTCAGAAGGTCCTCTCCTGCGTGATCTGCGTGCCGTCCGGCAGCGTGATCACCAGTTGGGCCGTTGAGCCCGCCGGTGGCGAGATGAAGTCCATCGAGACGAGCTTGCCGCCGGCTACGTCGCCGAGCTGGTCAACATCGAGTTCATCGTCCGAGGACGGATCCTGGTTCTGGGTCATGGCGAGAAAGGTGCCACCTTGCGGGCCCCGGAACCAGCGGCCGGTGACGAGCCGGTGAGGCCGGCTCAGCCCCCCGACGGATCCCGCAGACTGCCGATGTCGTCCGCGTCGACGATGCGGTACGCGTACCCCTGCTCGGCGAGGAAGCGCTGACGATGCTGGGCGAAGTCGGCATCCACGGTGTCGCGGGTGACGATGGAGTAGAAGTGCGCAGCACGGCCGTCGCCCTTGGGTCGCAGGATGCGCCCGAGGCGCTGCGCCTCCTCCTGGCGTGAGCCGAAGGTGCCGCTCACCTGCACGGCGACCGCGGCCTCCGGAAGGTCTACCGAGAAGTTCGCGACCTTGCTCACGACGAGGACGCGCGTCTCGCCCTGCCGGAACGACTCGAACAGCCGCTCCCGTTCCTTGACGGACGTCTCACCCGTGATGACCGGGGCACCGAGGTGCTCCCCCAGTTCCGCGAGCTGGTCGAGGTACTGGCCGATCACGAGCACCTGCTCGTCCGGATGCAGGGCCACGATCGACTCCGTCAGGCGGATCTTCTCCGCCGCGCATGAGGCCAGCCGGTAGCGATCCTCGGGCTCGGCCATCGCGTAGACCATTCGATCTGAGTCCGGCAGGGTGATGCGCACCTCGACGCAGTCGGCGGGAGCGATGTAGCCCTGCGCCTCGATGTCCTTCCAAGGGGCGTCGTAGCGCTTGGGGCCGATGAGCGAGAACACGTCGCCCTCGCGGCCGTCCTCGCGCACCAGGGTCGCCGTGAGCCCGAGACGACGTCGCGACTGGATGTCCGCGGTGAACCGAAAGATCGGTGCCGGCAGCAGGTGGACCTCGTCGTAGATGATCAGCCCCCAGTCGCGGGAGTCGAACACCTCCAGGTGCGGGTAGATGCCCTGCCGCTTCGTCGTCATCACCTGATACGTGGCGATGGTCACCGGGCGGATCTCCTTGCGAGCACCGGAGTACTCGCCGATCTCGTCGGGCGTCAGGGTCGTGCGACGCAGGAGCTCGTCGCGCCACTGCCGCGCGGCCACCGTGTTCGTGACGAGGATGAGCGTGGTGGCCTGGGCCAGCGCCATGGCGAGAGCGCCCACGATGGTCTTGCCGGAGCCGCAGGGCAGGACGACGACTCCGGAGCCTCCGTGCCAGAACCCCTCCGCCGCCTCCGTCTGGTAGGCGCGTGGCTGCCAAGACTCGGCCTCGAGCCCGATCGGGTGGCGCTCGCCGTCGACGTAGCCGGCGACGTCCTCCGCTGGCCAGCCGAGCTTGACCAGGGCCTGCTTGAGGTTGCCTCGCTCACTCGGGTGCACTGCGACGGTGACGTCGTCGAGCCGCGTGCCCAGCAGAGGGGCGACCTTCCGACTGCGCAGCACCTCCTCGAGCACCGCCGCATCGAGGGACTGCAGCACCAGCCCGTGCACGGGGTGGTTGTTCAGCTGGAGCCGTCCGTAGCGCGCCATCGTCTCGGCCACGTCGATGAGGAGGGCATGGGGCACGGGATAGCGGGAGTAGCGCAGCAGTGTGTCGACTACCTGCTCAGCATCGTGCCCGGCCGCTCGCGCATTCCACAGCCCCAGCGGGGTCAGGCGATAGGTGTGAATGTGCTCGGGGGCCCGCTCCAGCTCGGCGAACGGCGCGATGGCCTTGCGGCACTCGGCCGCGGCCGCGTGATCGACCTCGAGCAGCAGCGTCTTGTCGCTCTGGACGATCAGAGGCCCGTCGGTCATAGGGCGACCCTACGGAAGGCTCGGGCACCAGCGCGCGCGGGCCATCGGCTGCGCTGGGCTGCCCGAGGTGGCCGACCGCCTCAGAGCCGGGACCCGATCACGCTGACCGCGACGCCATGGCCAGCCGGGCATCGATATCGAAGCCGAAGTCGTCAACAGTGCCGAGTCCGGGCAGGGGGATGTGCACCCGACCGACCGAGGCGCTGCCGACGATCTCGATCTCGGTCATCTCGGCCCCTGCCGGACCGATTGCACTGATCGTGAGATCGAGCGGCACCTCGATCGTGCCACCGACGGCAGTGCCGGAGACCCTCCAGCCACCGTCGACCGCATGCCCATGACCCTCGTAGACGAGGACGTGAACGTTGTTGGACGAGATCAGCGAGCGCGCCGCGGCCTGCATGAGGAAGTTGCCCGTGCGCATCTGGCCGAGGTCCAGACGCAGCGTGAAGGCCGCCGCATCGCCGTCCAGCGCCAGTTCACCGCCCGATACCGGTGCCGTCGCGTCGATGCTGACCAGCCCGATCTTGCCGCTGCGCAGTCGTACGTGACCACCATCGACCGTGTCTACGATCCAGCGCTGATCCATGCCCCCAC
>JBIIJX010000047.1:0-13116 GCA_044233495.1 Candidatus Nanopelagicales bacterium | reverse complement strand
GACGATCCCGCCGCCGATCCCGGTCCCGACGGTGACGAGCACCATGTCGGCAGTGCCACGGCCGGCTCCGAACCGGTACTCGCCCCAGGCCGCGATGTTGCCGTCGTTCTCGACGACGACCGGCAGTCCCGTGGCCGACTGGAGCACCTCGCGGACGGGCACCTGCGACCAGCGCAGGTTCGGCGCGAAGTACACCTGAGAGCGCGATGCATCGACCAATCCCGCAACCCCGACCCCGACTCCGACGATCGGCTCGTCACTGCCCGCTGCTAGCTCGGCGACGACGTCGGCGACCTGGCTGAGCACGTCGTCCGCGTTCTGGCGCGGCGTCGGCCGGCGCGCGCTCGCCTGGATGACGCCGTCATCGGTGACGGTGCCCGCGAGGATCTTGGTGCCGCCGACATCCACGCCGATCGCCAGGGCCATGGTGGGCAGCCTAACGACGAAGGTCGGACGGCGATGAGGGCATCAGTCGGCCTGCGCGTCCTCGATCGGGATCCAGCGAATGGGCGCGGCCGGCGGCGGTGCGTCCGAGGCGACCGGGGACTGCGCGGTCGGCGCGGTCATGCCCGTGCGGTCCTGCACGAGCACCAGGGTGCGGCACACCAGACAGTCTGGATGCTCGGCCGGCTCCCGGTGCTCGCCGTGTGGTTCGACAACGGCCGAGGCAGCCCAGTCCACCATGCGCGCCGCACCTGACAGGAGACCCTGCCAGTCGAGTGCAGATCCTCCGGGCACGCTCGACCATGCATCACCGGCGCTCCTGTCCGCACCCGCGGCAGCATCCTCGGACTCCTCGGGTTCCTCGCCCGAGTACCACCAGGGGTGCTCGACAGGGCCGCTCATCGCTCCTCCCCTGCCGCCGGCCAGACGTCGACGTCCGGAGACCAGCGGATCGCCATTCCGGTCGATGTGCGCACCGCGCGGATGGGCGCGCATCGGTGGAGCACCGACGGCACCTCGTGCCATGCGTGCACGCCGTCGAGCGAGATCACCAGACGGTCGGCCTGAACACCCACGCGCGCGTGCTGCCGAGCAGCGCGTCGCAGCGGCACGGTCAGCACGTATTCGTCACCGTCGGACGCCAGCACCATCGACCGCGACCGCGTGGCCGGGACGGCCGCCTCGGACAGCCGTGCCGCGACAGCGGATCCCTTCGGCGCCGGCCGCACCCACGAGCTGGAGTCGCGGCTCGCCGCCGCCCGCCACACGATCACCCCGTCGGAGCCCTCCTGCAGCGCGGCCATCATCGCCAGGGCCTCGGATCGTGCCCCCCGGAGGCCTTTGCGTCCCTTGCGCGGCACGCGGTTGACCACGACGCCCTCCACCTCGATGCCGAGAGTCGACAGCAGCGCGGATGCACGGAGCAGGACATCGACCGCGGCACGCTCCGGACGCCCGACCAACCGCACGGACGTTTCGTCGTGCTGCAGGACGGCCAGCCAGGTGCGCACCGCGACGCGAAGATCGGACAGGGACTCGAAGAGTCCGCTGGCACCGGAAGCCGCGCGCCACATCGCCATCCGCGGCGTCATCGCCGCATCGAGCAACTGGGCCAGGGATCCGGGCAGGGCGCACAGGTCGCGCACACGGGCGAGGGATCCGGCGTCGACGACCACATCGGCTTCCTGCCGTGCCTGCGTGATGCGTAGCCACGCCTCGACGATCCCGACGTCCGACAGACCGGACCACACCGCCGGCACGACCGGATCCGCACCTGCCTCCAGCCACAGGCGTCCAAGACTGCCGCTGAGCCACTTCACGACGGATGGATCGGGATCAGGCGCCGACGTCCCCGAGGCGTCGACGGCGATCACGTCACCGCCCTCCGCGCGCATCGCGTCGACGGTCGAGCGCGCGAGCGAGGTGGTGCCCGCACCGCCCTGGCCCGCGACCAGGATCACTCGTCCGGCACTGCGCATGCCTGAGCCTCAGGCGCCGGACTCGACGCGCTTCTTCAAACCCTTCAACGCGGTGTCGACGATGACCTTCTCCGCCTTGCGCTTGATCATGCCGATCATCGGGATCTTCACGTCGACCGAGAGGCGGTAGTGCACCGTCGTGGTGCCATCGCCAGTGGGGACGAGTTCGTAGGAGCCATCCATCGCCGTGAGCATGTCGCCCTTGGTGAGGGTCCAGGTCACCTTCGCGTCACCGTCCCAGTCGTACTCCAGCTCGTAGGTGTCCTTGATGGCGCCGGAGTCGAGCACGAAGCGAGCATCAGCGGGCCTGCCGTCGTCCTCGTAGACGGACAGCACGGTCACCGAGGCGATGCCGTCACTCCACTGCGGGTAGGCCGCGAGGTCGGCGATGACACCCATGATGCGGTCGGCGGGGGCATCGATCACGATGCTCGAAACGGTCTGGTCGGCCATGGTGCGAAGGCTACCCGCTCATCTGTGCCCGGGGTCGATCTCAGGCCAGGTCCAGAACGTAGGGCCTTCCCGTGCCGGCGAAGTGGCCGACGTTCACGCACTCCGTACGTCCGATCCTCATGCGCGGGACGAGGGGCTGATGAACGTGGCCGAACACGTGGTAGCGCGGCTGGTGCTCGTGCACGTAGTGCAGAAGCGCCGCACTGCCGACCTCGAAGCGTCTGGCCTCGACGTCGTAGACGAGCTCCGGGATCGCCGGCGGTATGTGCGTGAACAGCACGTCGACCGGTCCGAGGGCGGCGACGGTTGCCGCGTAGTCGTCAGGGGTGATCTCGAAGGGGGTTCGCATGGGGCTGACGAGACCGCCGCCGACGAATCCCCAGCGCTGGCCGTCGACCTCGACGACCTCTCCGTCGACGACCCGATGACCGTCCCTCAGGAACTCCGGCCACAGGGCCGGCAGGTCGACGTTGCCGTACGTCAGAAGCGCCGGGCTGGGCATCGCGTCAAAGAGCTCCTGGTACTGGTTGCGCACCAGCGCCTCCATGACGCCCCACCGGCCCTCCTGGCCCGTGACGCCGAGCGAATCCCACGCCCGCGCACTGAGCTCTCGGGCCTCGGAGAAGCGGTTCGCGGTGCGCAGCTCGATGGACCGACGGGCGTGGTCCTCCCCGAACAGATCGGCGAAGATCCCCCGCCGGGGATCGTGGTAGTCGAGGAAGCAGATGAGGTCGCCCAGGCAGACGAATGCGTCCGCACCCTCGGCTGCCGTCGCGAGAGCCGGCGCCGCCCCGTGGACGTCACTGGCCACGTGGACCCGCACCCGCGTCAGCCGATCCGGACGTGCCGCGGGGACCCCTGCATCCGGCCAGAATGCCATGCAATCCCCGTGCCAACATCTCCGGCCTGATCTACGGTGTCAGCATGAGGACAGAGATCTCCATCCCCGCCGTTGTCGCCGTCCCCACCACCGGGAGCGTCGTCGACCACGCCGTCGAGAACGCCGAGAAGCACCCGAGCCGCATCGCACTGTCGGTGCCCCGGGGTGACGCCTGGGTGGGCGTCACCTCCCAGGAGTTCCTCGATCAGGTACGCGCGGTCGCCAAGGGCATCATCGCCAACGGGGTCGACGCAGGAGAGCGCATCGGCGTCATGAGCCGCACGCGCTACGAGTGGACCGTCGTCGACTACGCCATCTGGTACGCCGGCTGCGTGAGCGTGCCGGTCTACGAGACCTCCTCGGCCGAGCAGATCCAGTGGATGCTCAGCGACTCCGGGGCCGTGGCGGTGTTCGTCGAGAGCGAGAAGAACCGGCGCACGTACGACGAGGTTGCCGACCAGATCCCCACGTGCACGCGCACCTGGGTGTTCGAGGACGGCGCTCTGGAGGAGCTGGCCCGCGAGGGCGAGCGCATCAGCGATGCGGATCTCGAGGCACGTCGGGCCACGCTGACGCCCGAGTCACTCGCGACGATCATCTACACCTCGGGCACGACCGGCCGTCCCAAGGGATGCATGCTCACGCACGGCAACCTGATGTTCGAGATTGATCAGGTCGTCTGGGGGCTGCCGGACGTCTTCCTCGCGCCGAACTCGTCCACCCTGCTGTTCCTCCCGATCGCGCACGTGTTCGGGCGTCTGATCCAGCTCGGGTGCATCCGCGGCGGCGTACGCCTCGGCCACTCGGCCGACATCAAGCAGCTGCTGCCCGGACTGGCCTCCTTCCAGCCCACGTTCCTGCTCGCCGTACCCCGCGTGTTCGAGAAGGTCTACAACTCTGCGCAGCAGAAGGCCCAGGCTGCCGGCAAGGGACACATCTTCGACACGGCGGCGAACGTCGCGATCGAGTACAGCGAGTCGCTCGACCATGGCGGTCCCAGCCTGATGCTGAAGGTGAAGCACGCTCTGTTCGACAAGCTCGTCTACGTCAAGCTGCGTCACGCCATGGGCGGCAAGATGACGTGGGCGGTCTCCGGCGGGGCGCCACTCGGCGCGCGGCTCGGCCACTTCTTCCGCGGCATCGGAGTCACCATCCTCGAGGGCTACGGCCTCACGGAGACCTCCGCCGCGAGCACCGTGAACCGCCCCAAGGCGCTGCGCATCGGCACCGTGGGCCAGCCGATGCCGGGCGCACGCGCCAAGATCGCCCCGGACGGGGAGATCCTCCTCGGTGGCGGGCAGATCTTCGTCGGCTACTGGAACAACCCCACCGCGACTGCTGAGGTGCTGGAGCCGGACGGATGGTTCCACTCAGGCGACATCGGCGAGATCGACGACGACGGCTTCGTGCGCATCACCGGACGCAAGAAGGAGCTCATCGTCACGGCGGCCGGCAAGAACGTCGCGCCGGCAGTGCTCGAGGATCGCCTCCGGGCGCACTGGCTCGTCAGCCAGTGCATGGTGGTGGGCGATGCCAAGCCGTTCATCGCGGCGCTCGTCACGATCGACCCGGAGTCCTTCCCGGCCTGGGCCGCGCAGCAGAACAAGGGCGACGTCACGGTCGCCGACATGGTGAACGATCCCGAACTCAACGCGACCATCCAGGCCGCCGTGGACGAGGCCAACAAGGCGGTGTCCCACGCCGAGGCGATCAAGAAGTTCGCCATCCTGCCGGTGGACTGGACGGAGGAGGGCGGTCAGATGACTCCCTCGCTGAAGCTGAAGCGCTCGGTCGTGATGCAGGAGTTCGCCGACGAGGTCGAGCAGCTGTACTCGTAGGCCATGGAGCGCGGGGGCTCGTACACAGCCCTGCTGAGGCGAGTGTGCGTGTGCGTCAGCCGATGACGCGACCCACGCCGCTGAAGTAGCGGTTGTACCAGGGGCCCAGGACGGCGTCGATGCGCACACCGTCGCCCGGGTTGGCGGCATGCACCATCTTGCCGTTGCCGATGTACATGCCCACGTGGTGGACGCTGCCGCCGAAGTAGAAGACGAGGTCGCCGGGACGAGCCTCACTCAACGGGATGCGGCGCGTGCTGTTCCACTGCGAGTAGGAGTAGTGCGGGAGCGAGATGCCGGCCTGGCGCCATGCGGTCATCGTCAGGCCCGAGCAGTCGAAGGAGTCCGGGCCCGCCGCGGCTGCGACGTACCGGTCACCCACCTGGGAGAGCGCGTACTGGACGGCGGCGGCCGCACGTCCGCTCACCGGCGGCACGCCGCCGCCGGCCGACGATGACCCGCTGAGGGACTGGCGCGCAGCAGCAGCGGCAGCAAGGGAGTCGCGCCTCTCCTGCGCAGCTATGGCTGCCAGGCGGCGGCGCTCCGCTGCCTCGAGTCCGGCCAGCACGGCCTCCGCCTCGTTGAGCCGGTCGTCGGCCTCCTGCTTGGCCGAGGCCATCTCGTTGCGGTACTCCCTGGCGAGGGTCTCCTTGTCGCTGACGGCAGCCTCGCTCTGCGCCAGTCGCAGCCGCGCGGTCTGGGTGCGACGCAAGGACGAGGCCTGCGCCTTGGCAACCTGATCGAGGGCCGCAGCCTGCGCCAGGAACTCGGTCGGATCCTCTGCCAGGAGCACCTGCAGCGAGGTGTCGATGCCGCCGCTGGTGTAGGCCGAGCGAGCGAGGTCGTCGACGGAGCTGAGGATCACCTGCAACTCAGCGCGTTCGCGGCGAACCTTCTTCTTCAGGCCGGCCAGCGCAGTCTGGACGTCGTTCAACTCGTTGCGTGCCTTGTTGTAGCGCTCGGTCGCCGCCTCCGCCTTGGCCTGCAGGGTGCGCACCTGGTCGCGAACCTGCTGCAGATCGCGAGGGGCAGCCGAGGCCTGGGGGGCGAGCACGCCACCGGTGACGAGGAGCGCTGCCGAGAGGCTGGTCACGACGGCCCGACGGAGCCACCGGGGTCCCGTTGCGCGCACACCGCCTCCTTGGCTGGCCGCGGGGTGAGCCGCGGAGTGTCGACTGGCTCTGCTCGGTGCGTGGTCGGCAGCCCTCGTGCCACGGGCCGTCGCCTGCTTCTCGAACATAACAGAAGGGTGACGACGCACCTCATCTCCCCGATTATCGGACGGCTCGGCTCGGCGCATGACCACCCTCGGACGCGGCCTCATCCGGGCTCGTTCCGGGCTCGTCCCGGGCTCGTCCCGGTCTCGTCCCGGTCTCGTCCCGGGCTCGTTCTCAAGGCACCCGACGCGTGCGGTCAGCTGGCCCTCACGTCGCGCACCAGGCGCAGCGGGGGCACGAGGCCGGATTCGGCCAGCACGGCCACCGCGGCAGCGTGCTCGTCGGGCAGGTCGGTCGACCCAGCGCCCGCCGCATGGCCCCCCACCCCATCCCCTTCTGACGACCGCGCGGGAACGGCGGGGACACCGAGCAGGACGCTCACCACGCAGTCGTCGCAGGCGAGCCCGGCCACGACACAGGAACCACAGTCGATGATCACGGCCCGAAGGTAGGTGCGGGGTCTGACAACGGGCAGCACGTGCCCAGCAGCCGCCCGATCCTGCGCATGGACGCCAGGACTCCCGGCACGAGGTCGCCGCGCTCGGGGGCCCAGTGCGCCAGCACCGCGTACGCCCACCTCTCGCCGGGCCGGCCGAAAGCTCCCGCGTCGGCCCGGACCCCCGGATCGGTGCCGGTCTTGTTCAGCAGCCACCGCCCCCGGGAAAGGTGCGCATGCGCGAGCGGATCGACATCGAACCCGCCGGCGACCATGGACAGGTCGGCACCCAGCTCCAGCCACGATCGCACCCGGGCGCCGGTCGGCCACTCCTCACCGGCGAGGCGATCCATCAGCAGGGCGAGATCGCCGGCTCGGGCCCACGACGGTGCGGGTGGGTGATCGAGGGTGCGCACGTCACGGAGCACGTCCTCCTGACGCGTGAGCGGCATGCCCAACTGCCCGGACACAGCACGCACCCGCTCCAGACCCAGCAGGCGCAGCAGGGCGTTCGCCGCGCTGTTGTCGCTGACGGACGCCACGAGCACGCACGCGGCCTGCCAGGACAGCGCACGATCGGGCAGGTGCTGCCAGAGTCCGGAATCAGCCACCCTGTCGCTCGGCAGGAGTTCCACAAGGTCGTCGGGGGCGTGCTCACCCGACTCCAGTGCCTGCGCCGCAGCGATCAGCAGGAGCACCTTGCCCATGCTCGCGCTGGGCAGAACCACCTCGGAGCCGATCGCGAGGATCGGCTCCCCGTCATGGCGCACACTGACGCCCCAGACCGCCTCCGGCACCCGGTCGATCGCCGCGACGACGCCCTCGGCGAGACGTTCACGGGCGAACGTCACGGGCGAACGTCACGGGCCGCCGTCACCGGGGCCCTCGTCTGCGGGCCCGCCGAACTCCGGCCGCGACACCACCTCGACCCGATCGGCCGCACCGCACCAGCGGCAGGTAACCGACTCGATGGTCTCGACCAGGGCCTCGCGCTCGTCGATCGTCGGAGCTCCGGCCATGTCGAGGTGCCAGAACTCGCGCACGCGCGAGCTGCGCACCACGTCGAAGCGGGTCAGGTTGCCGCAGTGGGCACAGCGCCAGCGCGAGCGATCGTCGGGAATCACGGGGGAATCGGCCACGGACACGAGCCTAGCGATACCTGCCGCTGTCACAGGGTGCGCCTACGGTCGGCAGGTATGAGGACCGGAGGGCAGGCGAGCACCGCAGCTGCATCTCACGGGGTCCAGGCAAGCTTCGCCGATCTCGGCACTCCCCTGTCCGAGGTCACCTTCGTGGTGGTCGACCTCGAGACCACCGGCGGAGCCCCTGCGGATGCGGGCATCACCGAGATAGGTGCCGTCGCGGTCCGCGGTGGAGTCGTGCTCGGCGAGTTCGCGACCCTCGTCAATCCGGGAATGCCCATCCCCGCTTTCGTCGCGGCCCTGACCGGCATCACCGACGCCACCGTCGCCCGGGCGCCCCGCCTGCCCTCCGCTCTCCCCGCCTTCCTGGAGTTCCTGGGCTCGGGAGTGCTCGTGGCCCACAACGCCCCGTACGACGTCAGCTTCCTGACCGGAGCCTGCCGGCAGCTCGAGGTGTCCTGGCCCGCGCCGACGGTCATCGACACCGCGCGGCTGGCACGTGTGGCCCTGCACCGCGACGAAGTGCGCAACTGCAAGCTGGCCACCCTCGCCGCGCACTTCCGGGCCACCGTCACCCCCACGCACCGCGCGCTCGACGACGCCCGCGCGACCGTCGACGTCCTGCATGCCCTGCTTGAGCGCACTGCTGGATTCGGAGTCAGCACGCTCGAGGACCTCCAGGGCTTCATGTCCCGCGTGACAACCACGCAGCGGGCGAAGCGGCACCTCGCGGACGGACTCCCCGATGCCCCGGGCGTCTACGTGTTCGAGGACGCCCAGGGTGCGTCGCTGTACGTCGGGACCTCCCGCAGCATCCGCACGCGGGTGCGCTCGTACTTCACGGCCTCCGAGCAGCGTCGACGCATGGCCGAGATGGTGGGCATCGCCGTGCGCGTGACGCCGATCGTCTGCGCCACCGCACTCGAGGCGCGTGTCCGCGAACTGCGGCTGATCGTCGAGCGCCAGCCGCGCTACAACCGCCGCTCACGCAATCCGGACCGCCAGCAGTGGGTCAAGCTCACCGTCGAGGCGGCTCCCCGTCTCTCGATCGTGCGCACTGTCGCCGACGACGTCGCCCTCGGCGCGAGGTACCTCGGTCCCTTCCCGGGACGCGCGGCTGCACAGGACGCCGTCGAGGCCCTGCTGCTGGCGCACCCGGTGCGCACGTGCACCACCCGGATCGCGCGCAAGCCCACCGCCTCCCAGCCCGGGTGCTCTCTCGCCGAGCTGGGTCGGTGCCTGGCCCCCTGCGCCTCGGGCCACGACCAAGCGGCCTACCAGGAGCGGGTATCAGCCCTGCGTGACGCGATGTCCGGCGACCTCCGTGCGGTCGATGCCGCCGTCCGGGCTCGCATGACCCGACTGGCCGACGAGCAGCGGTTCGAGGAGGCGGCACGATGGCGCGGCCGTCTGCAGTCCCTGTGCCGGGCCAGCCACCGCACCCACCAGCTCGCGATGCTCGGGAGTGAGCCCCTCCTGGTTGCCGCCGAGCCCACCGACGATCTCGGCTGGGACATCCACGTGATTCGGCACGGTCGGCTCGCCGCAGCGGGGCACGCCCGGCCCGGTTCGGACCCTCGCGCCCACGCCGATGCCCTCGTCGCACAGGCCGAGCACGTGGATCCCGCACCCGAGCCCGCCCCTGCGGGACTCACCGAGGAGGCCCTGGAGATCCTGCGCTGGCTGGAATCCGGAGGAGTCCGACTGGTACGCGCAACCACCGGACTCGCCGTGCCGGTGCACGGCGGCGGACGCGAGGCCGCCGAACTCGACCGCGTGACACGCCACGTGACACCGGACCCAACAGGCTGGCTGACCACCGGGCGCAGCACCGACCGGCGCACCGACTCCCCCGCTGCTCGTCCCGAGGGACCTCGGGCCACGGCTGTCACCCGCATTCGTACGGCCTAGGGCCACGGAGCCCGCAGGGAGCCTCGGGGGACTACCCGCGCAGGGACTGCGTGACCTCCACCCAGCGGCTCAGCACCGTCATAGCCGAACCCTCCTGAAGGATCGCGCGCGCCGTGGGCAGGTGAGCGGCAACGCGTGCCGTCAGGTCGTCCGCGTCGTCCCGCTGCACGTCCCCGGGTGCCGTCGCAGCCGCGTAGGCCGCCAGTGCCGCGGCTGTGTTCACCGCGACGACATCGCGGATCGCGACGACGCGCTCGGCGTCCGGACCGTCGGGTATCGAGCCGTCAAGCGTCGCGATGAGCAGTTCCGCGTTGCGTGAGCTGTGGCCGCCGGTCAACAAGGACAGCGGCGCGCGTGGCACCCCGAGATCGACAGCGTCGAGCACGGTCTCGCGCACCGTCGTACCCGTGGCGTCCCAGATTCGCGTGGGCGCCGTGGTGGACACGTCGTCCAGGCCGTCCTCCCCGCGCACGACAAGCGCCCGCACGCCCCGGCGAAGCAGGACGTCGGCCATGACGGGTGCGAGGGAAGCGCTCGCGGAACCGATCAGCCCGGCACTGACCGACCCGGGATTCGTGAGCGGGCCGAGGATGTTGAAAACAGTGGGTACACCCAGCTCGCGACGCCACGGGCCCGCGTGGCGAAGGGCCGGGTGGTGGCCCTGGGCGAAGCAGAAGCCGATTCCCGCGGATCGAACGCTGTCGACGACCTGTGCGGGCTCGAGGTCGATTACCACGCCGAGCTGTTCCAGGACATCGGCCGTGCCGGTCAAGGACGAGGCTGCCCGATTGCCGTGCTTGACGACCGTCACCCCTGCTGCGGCGCAGACGAGCGCGGTCATCGTCGAGATGTTGACGGTGTCGGCGCCGTCGCCGCCGGTGCCCACGACGTCGAGCGAGACGGGAGCACCCTGCGGACCGAAGTCCAGCAACCGCGCGTGCGCCAGCATGGCCCGCACCAGGGCCTCGACTTCGACCGCCGTCTCCCCCTTGGTGCGCAGGGCCAGGACGAATGCGCCGAACTGTGCGGCAGTGGCCTCGCCACGGAGCACCTGCTCCATGGCCCACTCGGCCTGGTCAGGCGTCAGATCCGCGCGAGACGCGAGGGCTGAGAGGACGGTGGGCCAGGTCGTCGCGCCGGGACTTCCGGCGCGTGCGGAAGCCCCCTCCGGGGTCGACACCACAGCCTCGGTCAGGCCGTGGCCACGGTCGCGCGGCCACGCAGCAGCGTGGTGGCCGAGCGGGCGAGGGCGACCGCGTCGAGCGGATGAGAGGTGACGGCGTCGGCCCGGGACCACGTGGCCAGCCAGGCATCCTGGGGACGGCCGACGAGCAGGAGCACGGGCGGGCAGTGGTAGATCTCGTCCTTGAGCTGGCGGCACAGCCCCATGCCGCCGATCGGGACGGCCTCACCATCGAGGACCAGCAGGTCCAGTCCACCGCGGTCGACAACGGCCACGGCCATCGCCTCGGTGGCGACCTCGACGTACTCCAGGGCCGGCAGGTCGGCGGCCGGGCGGCTCCCGAGCGCCGTCATGACCTGGCGGCGGACCACCCGATCGTCGCTGTAGACCAGCACCCGCAGAGTGGGCTCGGGGTCGGCTCCACCGCGATCATCGTGGAGGTCATGGTCCGGATCGAAGGCCTCGTGGGCCTCGACCTCGGCCTCGGCAGCGGCCAGTGCGGCGGATTCGTCAGAACGGAGCACAGCGAGGACTCTACCGGGGGCCCGGCGAGGCCTGCGAATGTGACCGAATCGTCGGGGGGGGTCCGGGGGCAACACCCACCACCATCTGCCAGACTCGCCTCGTGGCCCACGCGACACAGATCCCCCAGGCATACGCCCACACGCCGGCCAACCGGCCGAACATGGTCGCGATCGGCACCATCGTGTGGCTGTCCAGCGAGCTGATGTTCTTCGCAGCGCTGTTCGCCATGTACTTCACGCTCCGCGCGGTGAACCCTGAGCTGTGGGCCGAGGAGACGCAGCTGCTGAACATCCCGTTCGCCAGCGTCAACACCACGATCCTCGTGCTGTCATCCGTCACCTGCCAGCTCGGGGTGTTCGCCGCCGAGCGCGGCGACGTCAAGGGCCTGCGCCGCTGGTTCATCATCACGTTCCTCATGGGCGCCGTCTTCATCGGCGGCCAGGTCACGGAGTACGCCGAGCTCGTGCACGAGGGCCTCACGCTCTCCAGCAACGCCTACGGCACCGCCTTCTACCTGACCACCGGATTCCACGGCATGCACGTGGTCGGCGGCCTCATCGCGTTCCTGTTCGTCCTGGCGACGACCTACGTCGTGAAGCGCTTCTCCCACGACCAGGCCACGCGGGCGATCGTCACGTCGTACTACTGGCACTTCGTCGACGTCGTCTGGATCGCCCTGTTCTTCATGATCTACATCCTCAAGTGACCCAGCAGAGAGGTTCGGCGAAGGTGAAGTTCCTGGCCGCACGTCGGCGCAGTCCGCTCGTGGCATCCGCGTTGTTGATCGGGGCCCTCGCCGTCGTCGGCGGCGGGTACGCCGCCCTGGCGAGCGTGCAGCCCGCGGAGGCCACCATCGCCGTGGGCAGCGAGACCCAGGTGGAGAAGGGCAAGCAGCTGTACCTCGAGGGCTGCTCCTCCTGCCACGGACTCGAAGCACAGGGCACGAAGTCCGGTCCCACGCTGATCGGCGTGGGTGCGGCAGGAGTGCACTTCCAGGTCTCCACCGGTCGCATGCCGCTGGCCGCCCCCGGAGCACAGGCCCCCTCGAAGGAGAACATCTACTCCGAGGACGACATCGCCGCCATGGCTGCGTACGTCGCGTCCCTGGCGCCCGGCCCGGCGATCCCCTCGGCACAGCAGCTCGATTACGCCGACGCGGACGTCGCGTTCGGCGGCCAGCTGTTCCGCATCAACTGTGCCCAGTGCCACCAGGCGGCTGGCCAGGGCGGCGCCCTCACCCAGGGCAAGTACGCGCCGAACCTCATGGCGGCCACTCCGCAGGAGATCTACGAGGCGATGCTGACCGGGCCGCAGAACATGCCCGTGTTCAGCGACTCGCAGCTCCCCGAGGGTGACAAGCAGGCGATCATCGCCTACATCCGGGACCTGCAGGAGGCCTCCAGTCCGGGTGGCCTGAACCTCGGGCGCTTCGGACCCGTGACCGAGGGCGTGTTCCTCGTCGTTGCCGTCTTCGCGGCCCTCATCGCCGCGGCTGTCTGGATCGGAATCAAGTCGCGATGACCGATATCACCCCCCACCAGGACACCGCGTCGAACGGCGGGACGCCTCACGGCTCGAACGGGCACGGAAGTGCGCCCGCACGGCTGGG
>JBIIJX010000255.1:0-3291 GCA_044233495.1 Candidatus Nanopelagicales bacterium | reverse complement strand
TCAATCGCCGCATAGGTGAGCTCGGCGTTGGCGGGCACGGCCCACGCTGTCGAGCATGACGATCCACCGTTGGGAGTACCCATGAGGACGACTGATCGGATCGCCGATTGAGCCGCTGGCCCGTTCGTCGGATCGTGCAGCATGCGACGGGTGATGATGCCCCCCATCGAGTGCCCCACGACATCCACCTCATGTGCGTTGAGAGCCGTCATCGTCCCCTGAAGGTACGTCCATGCCAAGGCGGCGTTCTGCGAGATCGTGTTGACTGGGGCGTAGGGCGTGAACGGTAAGCCCGTATCCATCGTCGACACCGCGTAGCCGCGCCATTGCGGATTTGCACTCACCAGGAAGTTGCCAGTGCGCGTGTAATCGGTCCACATGCTCGCAGAGGACCACATGCCGTGCACGAGGATCACCGGTCGAGGTGCAACCACGATCGGCACGGTGAAGGTGGTTGCCGAGAATGCCGCGACGGATCTGGTTCGGGGACCGCTGTACGACGTGAACTCCAGTCGCGGACATCCCTGGCGCACCGGCTCGCCGCGCAGGATGACGACTGGGCGACCAGACGATCGCGAGAGAGAGTTCACCATGTCGACGAGACTTCGGGCTGTAGGGCAGTCCACAGGACGATTGGCGGTGGGCCGGATGGTGGCGACCACCGTGACATTCGACGGCAGGGCACGGAAGACCGCCCTGATGGCTCGCCGATCGGCATTCGGAGCACCGGTCGTGACGAGTTTCACCGGTCGCGAAATGACCGAAGACGCGGGGACCGGCGACGCCGGCTCCGAGTACTTGTCCGTCGGCGTCGACAACGTGGGGGTCGGTGTCGGAGTGGGAGTAGGTGAAGCAGTGACTGTCGTCGCGGGACTCGCCGGTCCGGGGGACGTGGCGGTGTAGGTGACGCTCACGTCGAGGTGGTCGGCCGTGTTGGGCACCGCGCCCGCCAGCCATGCCCCGTACGACAGATCGAGCGGAACGGTGACGGTTGCCGCACCTCGCGATACATCCGAGGAGGCATCACCTACTGCCTGAGTGACCCCTGGAAGCGTGACCGTCGTGCGAACCACGCCGCTGCCCGGCGACTCGACCGCGAGCACCAGGCGGGCCGGTGAACCCTCGTAGACGGTTGTGACCGGCACCCACGTCGTGGGGTCTCCCACCGAGCGAACCTCGAGCGTCGCGCTCGAGACGACGAGTCCGTTGGTCGAAACCGGGAATGCCACCGCCACACCGGAGATGGTCGCCGCGACGATTGTCAGCACGGCCACCAGCGCGAGACCCCACCTGAGGCTCCTCATGCGGCTCCTCGACCACAATCAGGCATCGGGCCACCCCGCTGGCAGCCACCTGAACCATCATGCGTCATCCCCTCGAACAGCGTCCACGGGCACCGCCCTATCCGATTGCACTGAGGCGCGCGTGCGAAGCCACCAGGGACGTCCTTCACTGGCCACCAGCAGGACGCCCACGATGACCGCACGGGTCGACCAGAATCCCAGCATCACCGGCACCGGGGCGAGGCCGTACGTGTCCACGTCCGGCCACACCCACGCGACCAGCAGTGCCAGCGGCATCAGAACTGCTGCGCCGATGAGCGCCCACCCCGCGAGAGCCGGCTGAAGGGATGAGGTCACGAGCAGGCCGAGGATCGCAAGCGTCCCGACTGCCACCCAGCCCCCCTGCAGGAGGTTACCCTCCATCGACCCGATGCTCATGACGACGTGAGATGCGACGTCAAGCCCGAGGAAGACGAGCGCGATGATCCATGGCACGGGGTGACGGGGGCGCCGGCTGCCACGCCCGATGGACCAGCCGACGAACACCAGGCTGTACGCCAGGCCGACTCCCACAACCCAGTACATCGCTGCCTACGCAGCGCCGTGCGAGATGGTGGCGGCACCCGGCCCGGGAAAGACGAGCGACTCGTGACCGTCGTCCGACCACCGCACGAGGTAGGGCGGTTCACCGTCCTTGCCGTGCACTTCCAGAATCTCACCATCACGCGGCGGATCCCCCACGTGCAGGCTGTGGACGATGATGCGATCACCGACATGAGCTGTCATCACGCCTCCCCGCTGGAATCCCTGCTGACGACTGTAGGCGACGTGCCAGATCGATGCGCTCTCGACGAAACGGCTGCTTGGTCACTGACCGGGCAGCGGTGCCAGGGTCCCGGCGACCGCGAACGTGCGCCCGCTCCCCGTTGGGCTGACACGTCGCGAGCCGGGCCCTGGACCTGACTACGAGAACCAGGAACGAATGCGTCGACCCATGTTCGAGAAGCCGCGCTTCACCGCGCGGCCGGCGCGCATGGCGCCCCGACCAACCGCTCGCCCGGCGCGCATGACGCCCCGACCAACGGCCCGCGCTCCTCGCTTGACCGCCCGCCACAGGCGCTTCCACCACGGCACATGCTGCTTCGGCCCGGGCGCAGGTCCGGGACCCGGGCCGGGGCCGGGGACCTGTGGATGCAGCACACGAGCATCGGCCTTCGGCTTGACCTCGGGAGCGGCGACGAAGGCGTTGAACTTTTCGGCTCCCTTGTCGAGGAGCTGGTCGCCGCCCATCTCGTAGCCTTCGCCCTGGGCATTCTCGACGACCTCCTCGCCGAACGGCTTCTCCTCCTCGGCTCGCGGATCATGAGCGCCGTCCTCCTCCTTGCCGGCACCTTCCTCCTCCCCGCCATCGTGCTCGTCACCACCACCAGCGTGCTCGTCCTCCACGACCGGACCACTGCCGCCATCGTGCTCGTCACCACCACCAGCGTGCTCGTCCTCCACGACCGGACCACCGCCACCGGCGTGCTCGTCCTCCACCTCGGGCACCGGGCCGTCGTTCGGCGCAGCCACCATGGCGTTCTGCGAGGCATCACCGTGGGGGCCGGGAGCAACCTCGTCGTGGGCTACCTCGTCGTGAACTACCTCTTCGTGTGCCTCGCCACCACCGTCGATGTCGCCACCACCGACATGACCTCCGCCGACCTCCTGGTTGCCGCCGACACCAGCGCTGTGGCCGACCTCGTGCGGCTCGCCGCTCAGATCGGGAGCATCGCCATGCGGCTCGCCGCTCAGATCGGGCGCGCCGACGTGCTCATCGCCGCCGAGATCGGGCGCGCCGACGTGCTCATCGCCGCCGACCGCGGGCTCGTCACCCACAAGAGGCGAGGCCTTGTCCTCGGGAGCCGCGGGGCGCTCATCGCCACCGCCGGACGAACCGCCGTCCTCCTCCTTCTCGCCGAGCCCGATGCCGTCCATGATGCCGTCCTTGACAGCATCGGCTCCGAGA
>JBIIJX010000254.1:0-3298 GCA_044233495.1 Candidatus Nanopelagicales bacterium | reverse complement strand
GACGAGGTCCGATACTGCTCGCAGTCGTGCCGGCGACGCCGGGTCTCAGACGTCGACACGCGACTGGAGGACGCGGTACTGGAGCTGCTGCAGCAGCGCCCGGGCGGTGCGTCGATCTGCCCCAGCGAGGCGGCCCGGCTGGTCGCCGGCTCCGACGACGAGACGTGGCGCGGCCTGATGGAGCCCACCCGGCGCGCGGCGCGCCGGCTTGTGGACCGTGGCCTGGTGGAGATCACGCAGGGCGGGCGGGTCGTCGACCCGTCCACGGCTACTGGGCCCATCCGGATCCGACTGGTGACTCCGTGAGCCGGCTTCCTGACATCGCACCGGGGGCACCGGGAGCACTGGCCTGGGTGGGTGAGCAGCTGGCGGGCCTCGCGAGTGGTCCGCTGGCCGCCTCCGACATGCGAGGCGGCCAGCAGGCGGCCGATGCGGCGCTTGCCGCCTTCGACGTCGCCGGCTATGCCCGCACGCGCAATGAGGTGCTGCCCGTGGCACGCCGGGGAGCCTCGGGGCTGTCTCCCTACATCCGTCATGGCCTGCTCGACCTTCCTCGAGTGTGGGATCACGTCGGCTCTGGTCCTCCTGATGACGTCGGCCGGTTCCGTGACGAACTGCTGTGGCAGGAGTACGCGCGGCACGTCTACGCGCGGCTGGGCGATGCCACTCGGCGGTCCTTGCGATTCTCGGTGCCCGAGCACCTGACGCGCACCGACAATCCCTGGATCTCCGATGCTGCGTGCCTGACCGCCGGCTGGAGCGAGCTCACCGAGCGCGGCTGGCTGCCGAACCAGGTGCGCATGTGGTTGGCCTCCCATTGGGCAGTCCGTTCGGGCCACGGGTGGCGAGAGGGGGAGGATCTGTTCTTCCGGCACCTGCTCGATGGATCGCGCGCCGCCAACCGGGTGGGATGGCAGTGGACCGTGGGAGCGCTCACCGGGAAGCCCTATGGCTTCAGCCGGTGGCAGGTCGCCAAACGGGCCGCGCCGCTGTGTGCGTCGTGTCCGCTGGAGCGGAACTGCCCCATCGAGCAATGGCCCGAGGAGGCAGAACTGGCGCCCCGCGCCGCCGTGGACCCGCGCGTGCGCAGGGATTCGGACGTGGAGAGCACGGCAGGGCCGTCGACTGCCGTGGTCACCGGGGCGCCGGATGCCGTGTGGATCACTGCGGAGAGCCTCGGCGACGACGACCCTGCACTCGCGCAGTGGCCGGACCTTCCTGCCGTATTCGTGTTCGACGAGGGTCTCCTGGGCCGGCTCCGTCTGTCGGCCAAGCGGCTGGCCTTCCTGGCGGAGACACTCGCGGACCTCGGCACGCGGCGCGAGGTGGAGGTGTGGCGGGGTGATCCTGTCGACGTGCTGGCCGGTCGATCCGTGGCCGCCACCTTCGCGCCCGTTCCCGGATGGCGTTCGCGTTCCCGTCGGATCGACGTCGTCGCCCTCCATCCGTGGCACTGGTTGGTCCGGCCGCACTCCGGTCCGGTGACCTCGTTCACCGCGTGGAGCCGCTCAAGCGGTGGCGTTCGCGGTTGAGCCGGGCGTCGATAGACTCCTCTGCGTGACCAAGCCTCGCGTCCTCATCGCCGAAGAACTGTCCCCTGCCACCGTCGAGGCCCTCGGCCCTGATTTCGAGATCGTCGAGTGCGACGGCGCTGATCGCTCGGCCCTGCTGCCGGCCATCGCCGACGTCGACGCGATTCTGGTGCGCTCGGCGACCCAGGTCGATGCCGAGGCGATCGCGGCGGCCAAGAGCCTCAAGGTCATTGCTCGCGCGGGCGTGGGCCTCGACAACGTGGACATCAAGGCCGCCACGCAGGCGGGCGTCATGGTCGTCAACGCGCCGACCTCCAACATCGTGAGTGCCGCGGAGCTTGCTGTGGCCCTCCTGCTCGCGTCTGCGCGCAATGTGGTCCCGGCGAGCTCGGCGCTGCGCAACGGGGAGTGGAAGCGCTCGAAGTACACCGGCGTCGAGGTTGCCGACAAGACCGTCGGGGTCGTCGGCCTCGGGCGCATCGGCATCCTCGTGGCCCAGCGGCTGAGCGCCTTCGGCGTCAAGCTCATCGCCTACGACCCGTACGTCCAGCCGGCCCGGGCCGCGCAACTGGGTGTGCGCATGGTCCCTCTGGACGACCTCCTCGCCGAGTCCGACTTCATCACCATCCACCTGCCGAAGACCCCGGAGACCGTGGGCCTCATCGGCGATGCCGAGCTGCACAAGGTGAAGCCCACCGTGCACATCGTCAATGCTGCACGCGGCGGGATCGTCGACGAGGACGCCTTGTACCGGGCGCTCGTCGATGGTCGGGTGGCCGGCGCCGGGCTGGATGTCTACGCCAAGGAGCCCTGCACGGACTCACCGCTGTTCACCCTCGAGAACGTGGTCGGACTGCCCCACCTCGGCGCCTCGACGGACGAGGCGCAGGAGAAGGCGGGCATCGCCGTCGCCAAGTCCGTGCGCCTGGCGCTGTCCGGGGAGCTCGTCCCCGACGCCGTCAATGTGCAGGGCGGCCAACTCGACGAGGCCATCAAGCCGCTGCTGCCGCTGGCCGAGCAGATCGGCGCCATCGCCTGCTCCCTTGCCGACGGCGCAGTGGAGCGGGTCGATGTAGCGGCCCTGGGGGAGATCGCCTCCCACGACGTCCGGGTGCTGGAGCTGTCCGCGCTCAAGGGCGTGTTCCAGAAGCTCGTCCACGATCCGGTCTCATTCGTGAATGCGCCCGTGCTGGCCGAGCAGCGCGGCGTGGAGGTGGCACTGACCACCGACTCCGTCAGCGAGGACCACCGCTCGCTCCTGCGGGTCACGCTCACGCTGACCGACGGCGCAACGGTCAGCGTTGCCGGCACGGTCACCGGACCGAGGCACATCGCCAAGATCGTCGAGGTCGACGGGTTCGACGTCGACGTCCCGGTCAGCGATCACATGGCCTTCCTGCGCTACACCGATCGACCGGGAGTCGTGGGCTCTGTCGGGCGCATCCTCGGCGAGGCGGGCGTCAACATCGGCGGCATGCAGGTCAGCCGGGATGGCGTCGAAGCGCTCACCGTGCTCACCGTCGACACCGCGATCGCGCCCGACCAGCTCGCAGCGATCGTCTCCGACATCGCCGCGAGCTCGGGCAAGGCCGTCGACTTCGCGTAGTAGGGCACTGTCATCGATCGCACCGTCCGCGCCGGGCTGGTGTGGGCGTTCATCGGTGTCCTGCTCTTCTCCTTCTCACTGCCCCTGACGAAGGTGGCGGTGGGCGGGTTCGACCCGTTCCTGACGGCGACAGGTCGTGCGGTCATCGCCGGAACGATCG
>JBIIJX010000252.1:0-3310 GCA_044233495.1 Candidatus Nanopelagicales bacterium | reverse complement strand
CGTTGGGCTGTCGGTCGACGACATCGCCGGTCGCCTGAACCTGCGCGCATCCTTCATCGTCGCAGTCGAGGAGGGGCGCGGTGACACCCACATGGACTGGGCCTACGAGCGCAATCACATCCGCGCCATCGCCGGCATCCTGGCCGTCGAACTGCCCGAGGTCATGGGTGGGGCATCGGGAGCGTCCTAGACGCCCAGAGACGCGCACCGACCGCAGAGGGCGCGCAGGTCGCTCAGCGCAGCGTCAGACGGCGCAGCTCATGTCGGCGCCGCAGCACATCGGCGACTTGATCTTGCCGTGGCCGTTGGGGCACTCGGAGATCTCGACCATGGTGCCGTCGTCCTTCGTGAGGGACGCGTCCACGAGATCGGCCGAGCAGTGGCCACAGGTGGTGTTGACGGACATGTCGCACTTCGCACAGGTGTAGAGAGCCATGGGCGGACACTAGCGCAGTTTTGCTCCCGTGGTTCCCCAAGCGCCATCTGCGGCGGTTGCGGCTGCTCGAAGAGGAGATTCGGCAGCCGCGACCGACGCAGATGAGGGAAGGTCCTGCTAGGCCAGACCGGCAGCCTTCGCGACCGCACGCTTGGTGAGGACACGGGCCAGGTGCTCCCGGTACTCCGCATCGGCGTGGATGTCGCTGGTGGGACTGGTGCCCTGTGCGGCCTGCTCGGCGGCGGCGGCGATGTCCGCGAGGGAGGAAGCCCCGACGAGTGCCTGCTCGACGGCGGACGCCTTCACCGGGCCTGCACCCATGTTGGTCAGGCCGACCCGTGCCTCGGCGATCGAGCCACCGTCCATACGCACGGTGGCTGCCGCACCGACGATGGCCCAGGCCTGTGCCGTGCGGTTGAGCTTCTCGTAGTGGGCTCCCCATCCGGTGTGCTTGGGGAAGCTCACGCTCACGAGAATCTCGTCCGGACCCACGGCCGTGGTGAAGTAGTCGACGAAGAAGTCGCTCGCCGCCACGGTGCGACGCCCGCCGGGCCCCGCGATGGTGAATGAGGCGCCCATGGCCAGGGCCACCGGCGGCTGGTCGCCGGCGGGATCGGCATGGGCCATCGCCCCGCCCATCGTCCCGCGGTGGCGGATCTGCCGATCGGCGACGTGATCGGTGGCCAGGGCCAGCAGCGCCGCGTGGTCGCGGACCAGCGGGCTCTTCGCCACATCGTCATGTGTCACGCCCGCGCCGATGACGATGGAGTCACCGGCATCGGTGAGCACCTTCATCTCGTCGATGCGCGTCGTGTCGACGATGACGGACGGCTCGCCCATGCGCAGCCGCAGGACGGGCATGAGCGACTGCCCGCCACCGAGGACCTTGGCGTCGTCGCCCCCGGCGACGAGGGCGGCGACCGCCTCGTCGACCGTGGTGGGACGCACGTAGTCGAATGCTGCGGGAATCATGATGAGGCTCCCTTCGCCGCCTGGATGGCTCTCCACACGTTCTGCGGGCTCGCCGGCATGAGGACGTCGTTCACGCCCAGCGGGCGAAGTGCGTCGACGATGCCATTGATGATGGCCGGGGTCGAGGCGATGGCACCCGCCTCACCGACACCCTTCGTCCCGAGGGAGTGGGTCGTGGACGGTGTCACCGTTCGGTCGGAGATGAACGACGGCAGGTCCGCCGCGCTCGGGATGAGGTAGTCGGCGAGGCTCGCGGTGAGCAGGTTGCCGTCGGTGTCGTACTCGACTCCCTCGTAGAGCGCCTGGCCGATGCCCATGGCGACACCGCCGTGCACCTGACCCTCGACGATCATCGGGTTCACCTGGTTGCCGACGTCGTCGACGCAGACGTACTTGCGCACGCGCACCTTGCCGGTCTCGGTGTCGACCTCCATCGCCGCCAGGTGTGTGCCGTGCGGGTAGGAGAAGTCCTCCGGGTCCACGGTGGCCGCACCCTCGATCATCGGCTCGATGCCGTCGGGCAGGTTGTGAGCGGAGAAGGCGGCCCAAGCCAGCGCGCCGAGGGTCACGGACTTGTCCGGATCCCCCTTGACGCTGAAGGCACCGTCCCGGAACTCCAGATCGGAGGCCGCACATTCGAGCTGGTGCGCGGCGATCGGCCGGGCGTTCTCGATAACCCGGTCGGCCGCCTTCTTGATGGCCTGACCACCGACCGCGAGCGATCGGGATCCGTACGTGTCCATGCCGTAGGGCGCACGACCTGTGTCACTGTGGATCACGTCGATGTCCTCGACGGGGACGCCCAGGATGCTGCTCGCGATCTGGCTCCAGGCCGTCTCGTGGCCCTGGCCGTGCGGCGAGGTGCCGGTGACCAGCTCGACCTTGCCGGTGGGCAGCAGCCGGATGGTGCAGTGCTCCCAGCCGCCCGCGGCGTACTTCAGCGCACCCAGCGTGCGGGACGGTGCCAGGCCGCACATCTCGGTGAACGTCGAGATGCCGATGCCCAGCTGGATCGGGTCCCCGGACTCGCGACGGGCCTTCTGCTCGGCGCGGAGCTCGTCCATTCCGAACAGCTCGAGGGCGCGCGCGGTGGCTGCCTCGTAGTTGCCGGTGTCGTAGGTCAGCCCGGCGACCGTCGTGAACGGGAACTCGTGGTGCTGGATCCAGTTCTTGACGCGCAGTTCCATCGGATCCATGCCCAGCTCGGCGGCGAGCTCATCCATCATCCGCTCGATGGCGAAGGTGGCCTCGGGGCGCCCGGCCCCGCGAATGGCGTCCGTCGGCGTGGTGTTGGTGAACACGCCCGTGCAGCGGAACTGGTAGGCGTCCATCTTGTAGATGGCGGGGAACATGAACATGCCGAGGAGCGGAGTACCCGGGGTGATGATCTGCAGGTAGGCGCCCATGTTGGCGAGCAGGTCGACCTTCATCCCGAGGAGCTTGCCGTCCTTGGTGGCAGCGAGCTCCAAGTCCTGGATCTGGTCGCGGCCGTGATGGCTGGCCACCATGTCCTCGCTGCGGGTCTCGTTCCACTTGACCGGGCGACCGAGCTTGCGGGCCAGCTGCAGCGCGAGGATCTCCTCCCGGTACATCTGCAGCTTGCCGCCGAAGCCACCGCCGACGTCGGGGGCGACGATACGGAGGTTCTGCTCGGGGATCCCCGTGCTGAGCGAGAGGACGACTCGGAGGACGTGGGGGATCTGGGTGGCGCTCCAGACCGTCATCTCATCGCTCATCCCCATGGGAGCGGCCACCACGGCGCGGGGCTCCATGTAGCCGGCGATGATGCGCTGGTTCACGAAGCGCCGCTTGATCACGACGTCGGCGTTGGCCGTGGCCTCGGCGTAGCCTCCGCCGAGGTCGTAGACGTAGCTCGTGTTGTTCGCGGCAGCGTCGTGCACG
>JBIIJX010000056.1:0-11806 GCA_044233495.1 Candidatus Nanopelagicales bacterium | reverse complement strand
CACGAAGGTCTCGAGGGCGGAGGACCTCCCGAAGGCGATCGAGCATGCCCGGGTGCACGACCCCCGAGTGGTCGTCGAGCAGGGGGTCTCCGGTGCACGGGAGATCGAGTGCGGTGTGCTCGCGGACGCGGGCGGCCGTCCGGAGGCCAGCCGCTGTGCCGAGATCATCGTCCGCTCGGCCCACGAGTTCTACGACTTCGACGCCAAGTACCTCGATGACTCCGCCGACCTCATCGTTCCTGCCGACCTGGCGCCCGACGTCGAGGACGCCATCCGGGAGAGCGCCCTCATCGCGTACGAGGCCCTGGCCTGCGAGGGGCTCGCCCGAGTCGACTTCTTCGTGCGACCCGACGGTGGGATCGTCGTCAACGAGGTGAACACCATGCCCGGCTTCACCGGAATCTCCATGTACCCGCGCATGTGGATGGCGACGGGCTTGAGCTACCCCGAACTGGTGGATGCGCTCGTGCGCGACGCGCTGCGCAAGGGCACGGCACTGCGCTGACATCCCGTCTCGCTGACACACTGGTGGCCATGGCAACCGACGCGACGCTGCAGGGCACCGGCGAGTTCGGGTTCATCGAGCGCATCACGAGTGGTCTCGCCGCTGATCCGCGCGTGCTGGTGGGTCCCGGTGACGACTGCGCGGTGCTCGCGCTCGTGGGCCGCTCGGTGCTGGTGACCTGCGATGTGCTCGTCGAGGGACGGCACTTCCGTCGTGACTGGTCCACCGCGGTCGACATCGGGCGCAGGGCTGCCGCGGCCTCGCTCGCGGACATCGCAGCCATGGGGGGCACGACGACGGGACTGGTCGTGGGCTTCGGTGCCCCGGCCGACACCCCAGCCGCGTGGGCGGTTGAGTGCACGGCGGGTCTGGTCGAGGAGGCGACGTCGGCGGGGGCCTCGCTGGTGGGGGGCGACGTCGTCGAGTCGCCCGTCATCACTATCAGCGTCACGGGGCTGGGCGAGGCAGTCGGGCATGCGCCGGTGCTGCGTTCGGGGGCGCGTCCCGGCGACGTCATCGCCGTCGCCGGGCGCCTGGGCTGGGCGGCAGCCGGGCTGGCGCTCCTGTCGCGCGGATTCCGGTCACCGCGGGCGCTCGTCGACGCGCACCGCTATCCCGTGCCGCCCTACACCTCAGGGCCGTGGGCTGCGGGAGCCGGCGCGACGTCGATGATCGACGTCAGTGACGGGCTCATCGCCGATGCCGCGCACATCGCGCGTGCCTCGGGAGTGGCCATGAGCATCGACACGACAGACTGGGACGTGCCGGAGGAGCTGCAGTCGGCAGCGTCGGCATTCCACGTGGATCCGCGCGAGTGGATGCTCACGGGGGGCGAGGACCACGCCCTGCTGGCCACCTTCCCGCCGGGCACGGCACTGGGAGCGGGATTCCGGGCGGTCGGATCCGTCATCGCGGGTAGCGAGGCTCCGGACGGGCCGGGAGTGCTGATCGACGGAGTCCCGCGGTCAGCCGACGAGGGCTACCGGCACTTCTCCGGGCGTTAGCCCACCTGCATCAGGCCGCCTGCATGAGCCGGCCTGCATGAGCCCGCCTGCACGAGTCAGGCGAGGTGCGTCGGGATCAGGCGCGGGCGACCTTGCCGGCCTTGATGCAGGCCGTGCAGGCGTTCAGGCGCTTGGGGGTGCCGTTCTGCACCGTGCGCACAGTCTGGATGTTCGGGTTCCAGCGCCGCTTGGTGCGACGGTGCGAGTGGGAGATGCTGTTGCCGAAGCCGGGACCCTTGCCGCAGACATCGCAGTTGGCAGCCACGGTGCACTCCTTCGTCGTGTTTCAGGAAGTCGGTGCCCGTCCGCCGGACGGGACCTGGTGCGACGCACAGCGCCGCGAGGAAGAAGACTAGCCGACGGCAGGGCGGCCACCCAAATTGAGGGTAGCGTCGGCGGCCTGAGGCCCGGCGGGGATGACCCGGCGGCCCGTGCCTGCAGTGCCCGTGGGGCGGATGGGGAGGCGCAGTGGCGTCGGAGCCGGGGGTGCTGTCCGCGGCGGTGGTGCGGGACTGGGCCCACCACGCCCGTACCGTCCTGGCCGCCGCCCGATCGCGGATCGATGCCCTCAACGTCTTCCCGGTGCCGGACGGTGACACCGGGACGAATCTGCTGCTGACGGTCGAGTCGGCTGCCTCGTGCGTGGACGAGTGCGCGGTCGAGGGCCGGGCCTCGACCGCCGAAGCCGCCCGTGCCTTCGCCACGGGTGCCCTCCTCGGGGCCCGGGGCAACTCCGGGGTGATCCTGTCGCAGATCCTGCGTGGGAGCGCCGAGGTGCTCTCCGGTGTCGGTGACGATCCGCTCGACGGTCGGGGAGTGCATCGACTGCTGACCCGGGGAGCGGAACTCGCCTACGAGGCCGTGGCCCACCCGGTCGAGGGCACGATCCTGACGGTGATGCGTGCGGCCGCGGAGGCCACAGCGGCGCAGCAGACGTCCACGGCGCTCGTGGCGATGGATGCCGCAGTCTCGGCCGCCGAGGATGCCCTCGCCCGGACGCCGAGCATGCTCGACGTCCTGCGCCGCGCGGGTGTCGTCGACGCCGGGGGCCAGGGGCTGGTGCTGGTGCTGCAGGCCCTGCGCTCGGCTCTGGCCGGCGAACCAGTGCCCGAAGCGCAGGAGCAGCAGACACCCGTGATCGACGACGGTGGGAGCGCTGCCCGTGGGCCGGAGTACCGAGGTCCGGCGTTCGAGGTCATGTACCTGCTCCGTGCCGACGACTCCGCAGTGCCCGCCCTGCGCGCGGCCCTCGACGCTCTGGGCGACAGCCTCGTGGTCGTCGGAGGTGACGGCCTGTGGAACGTGCACGTTCACGTCGACGACGCGGGGGCGGCCGTGGAGGCCGGGATGGCCGCTGGTGTACCGCATCGCATTCGCATCACCCACCTGGCCACGACGCAGTCGCACGCGGTCGCAACGGCCATGCCCGATGTGACCAGGCGTCTGGTGGCCGTCGCGCACGGTCCCGGCACACGTGCGGTCCTCGAGGAGGCGGGTGTCGTCGTGCACTCGGCCCAGGCACGGGTTCGCCCGTCGACCGCAGAGCTGCTGGATGCGATTGGGCGCGCGCATTGCGCTGAGGTCGTGCTCCTGCCGAGTGACAGCGACACCACTGCGGTCGCGGAGCTCGCGGCCGACGAGGCACGCGCCGAGGGCATGCGCATCGCGGTGATCCCCACCCGGTCGGTCGTGCAGACCCTCGCCGCAGCAGCGGTCCACGATCCCGAGGTGGGATTCGAGGAGGATGTCATCGCCATGACCCGAGCGGCCGGTGCGACGCGCTATGGCGCGGTGACCGTGGCAAGTCGCGCCGCGCTGACCACTGCGGGTCCCTGCGAGGTCGGCGACGTCCTCGGCTTGGTCGACGGCGACATAGTCGTCGTACGGCAGAACGTCCAGGACGCTGTGCGCGACATCCTCTCCGGAATGCTCGCGATCGGCGGCGACCTCGTCACCGTGGTCTTCGGTGTCGAGGAGCACGAGTCGCAGCGCCACTCGCTCGTGGAGTGGATCGAGCGCACCTTCCCCCTCGTCGAGATCGTCGCCCTCGACGGAGGTCAGCCCCTGTGGCCGGTGATCGTGGGGGTGGAGTGACGGCCGGCGGTGACCTTCGCGCGACGCGCCTGTCGCGGGTTCTGGGTGCGAAGACTGCCGAGGCGCTCGGCAAGGGGCTTGGCCTGCAGACGGTCGACGACCTGGTGCGCCACTACCCGCGCCGGTACGCCGAGCGCGGCGAGCTGACCGATCTGGCTTCGCTGGTCGAGGGCGAGCAGGTCACCGTCATGGCGGAGGTGACCTCGGTGACGGTGCGACCGATGCGCCAGAGGCGGGGCACGATCCTCGAGGCTGTGATCAGCGACGGACGCGAGTCGATGTCGTTGACGTTCTTCAACCAGAAGTGGCGCGAGCGCGAGCTTCGGCCGGGACGGCGCGGCCTCTTCGCCGGAGTCGTCGGGAGGTATCGGGGCTCGATGCAGCTCGCGCACCCGGACTTCTCGCTGCTCCCCGACGGCGTCGGGGAGGACTCGCTCGCCGTTCTCGAGTTTGCGGGTGCACTGATCCCGATCTATCCGGCTGCGAAGTCGGTCACGTCGTGGCAGGTGAATGCGGCGATCGAAGTCGTGCGCTCCTACTTCGACGAGCTCCCGGACCCCATACCCGAGTCGGTGCGCCGCGAGCACGGCCTCATCGGCCTCGGCGATGCCCTCACGGGGATCCACCGGCCCACGAGTCGCGCCGACATCGAGGCGGCCGTGACACGACTGCGGTTCGAAGAGGCCTTCGTGCTGCAGGTGCTGCTCGCTCAGCGGCGTGCGGCGACGCGCGCGCTGTCAGCCACGCGCCGCATTCCCACCACCAGTCCGCTGGTCGAGGCCTTCGATGCCCGCCTGCCCTTCGAGCTCACGGCGGGGCAGCTCGCCGTGTCGGAGCAGATCGCACGCGACCTCGCTGACGAGCATCCGATGCACCGCCTGCTTCAGGGCGATGTCGGCAGCGGCAAGACGGTCGTGGCCCTGCGCGCGATGCTGCGGGTCGTTGACGCAGGCGGCCAGGCAGCACTGCTTGCTCCGACGGAGGTCCTCGCTGCCCAGCACCACCGCTCGATCACTGCACTGCTCGGGCCGCTGGCCGAGCGCGGTCAGCTCGGCGGCTCGGACATCGGCACCAGAGTCGCCCTGCTCACCGGGTCCCAGCGCATGGCTGAGAAGCGCAGTCAGCTGCTCGACGTGGTCTCCGGGGATGCGGGCATCGTCATCGGCACGCACGCCCTGCTGCAGGAGCACGTCGACTTCAACGACCTCGCGCTCGTGGTCGTTGACGAGCAGCACCGGTTCGGTGTGGAGCAGCGGGCTGCTCTGGCTGCGAAGTCGCGGGAGGGCACGCGGCCGCACGTGCTGGTCATGACGGCAACTCCCATTCCCCGCACCGTCGCCATGACGACCTTCGGTGATGTCGACGTGTCGACCCTCGCCGAGGTGCCGGCAGGACGGTCTCCCGTGGCGACGCACGTGATCGTCGGTGCGGAGCAGCCCGCCCACCTCGCGCGCGCCTGGCAGCGGGCGATGGAGGAAGTGAAGGCGGGGCATCGCGTGTTCGTCGTGTGTCCGCGCATCGGCGACGGATCCGACGACGAGGCACCCGGGTCGGACCCCGGTCCGGAGGACTCGGCAGCGCCACGCGCGGCTGCGGTTGTCGAGGCCGCCCGTCAACTGAGCGAGGGTCCGCTCGCCCAGGCGCGCGTGGGCGTTCTGCACGGACGCATGCCGCCGGAGGACAAGGAGGATGCCATGCGTCGGTTCGCCGGTCCGCGTGACCGAGCAGCTCCCGATCCCCTCGACGTGCTCGTCGCCACCACCGTGATCGAGGTCGGGGTGGACGTCCCGGAGGCGACCATGATGGTGATCGTGGATGCGGACAGGTTCGGCATGTCGCAACTGCACCAGTTGCGCGGCCGCGTGGGTCGAGGAACCCTTCCCGGCCTGTGCCTGCTCATCACCGATGCCGAGGCCGGATCGCCGGCTCGTGCTCGGCTCGATGCCGTCGCATCGACGACCGACGGCTTCGTGCTGTCCGAGCTCGATCTTGAGCTGCGCCGCGAGGGCGACGTGCTCGGCACCTCGCAATCCGGCATGCGCCGCACGCTTCGCCTTCTCGAGGTCGCGCGCCACGGCGACGTCATCGTGGCCGCACGGGAGGCGGCGAACGCCGTCGTCGACTCCGATCCGACGCTCGCCACGTTCCCCGGGCTGGCCCAGGCCGTCGACGCGCTCGGGCGCGACGACAGCGCCGAGTACCTCGAGAAGGCATGACGTCGCGATGACTCGCATCATCGGCGGCGCGGCCCGGGGCAGACGTCTGGCCGTCCCGGCCCGGGGGACCCGGCCGACCTCGGACCGCGTGCGCGAGTCGCTGTTCTCGTCCCTGGAGTCAGACCTGCACGCCGAGGCGGGCGCATGGGGCGACCTCGTGGTGCTCGACCTGTTCGCCGGCTCCGGCGCGCTGGGCCTGGAGTCCCTGAGCAGGGGAGCCCGGTCGGTCCACCTGGTGGAGTCCGATCGAGGAGCGGCTCGGACACTGCGGGAGAACGCCGCCACGGTCGGCCTCCCGGGCGTGCACGTGCACGTCCGGCGGGTCGAGTCGCTGCCGTCGCTGGAACCGCCGCTGGGCGGCGCATCACTCGTCCTCGTCGATCCGCCGTACGACGTCGCATCGTCGGTGGTCGCCGGCCTGCTCGAGCGGCTCGCCGGCGTCGGATGGATCCAGGAGGATGCCCGCGTCGTGGTGGAACGGCCGACGCGCGACCCGGAGGATCCCCTGCCGCAAGGGTGGACGAGCATTCCGCGACGCCCGTTCGGCGACACGAGCCTTTGGTACGGTCGCGCCGTGGGGGGACGGCAGTCCCCGGAGGAGGGCTCCTGATGCACGTGGCGGTGTGCCCGGGATCGTTCGACCCTGTGACGAACGGGCATCTCGATGTCTTCGAGCGTGCTGCTGCCATGGCGGACAACGTGGTGGTCGGCGTCCTCATCAACGACTCCAAGGCCGGGCTGTTCACCATCGACGAGCGCATGGAGATGCTGCGCGAGGTCGTTCGTCCGTACGGCAACATCACCGTGGAGTCGTTCCACGGCCTCCTGGTCGACTTCTGCCAGGCGCGCGGCATCACGGTGATCGTGAAGGGACTACGCGCGGTCAGCGACTTCGACTACGAGTTGCAGATGGCGCAGATGAACTATCGGCTCGCGGCTGTCGAGACGGTGTTCATCACCACGAACCCGCTCTACAGCTTCCTGTCCTCGAGCCTGGTCAAGGAGGTCGCGAAGTTCGGCGGCGATGTCAGTGGCCTGGTGCCCGACGCCGTG
Source organism: Candidatus Nanopelagicales bacterium (assembly GCA_044233495.1). Classification (GTDB taxonomy): domain Bacteria; phylum Actinomycetota; class Actinomycetes; order S36-B12; family S36-B12; genus UBA10649. Next base: position 4,934 of record JBIIJX010000056.1, on the reverse strand, counting down.
TTGTCGCGGCTGCAGGGCCGACTCTCAGCCAGAATGGGGTCGTAGCCCGACCTCGCACCGCCCGATCCGCCGATACCTGCCAAGGAGAGCCCGTGGACGTGCAGGAACGCCTCGACGAACTGGCGGTCCTCGTGGAGGACGCCAAGGCCATGCCGCTGTCGGCCTCGTGCATCGTGAACCGGGCGCAGGTCCTCGACCTGATCGAGGAGATCCGCAATCTCCTGCCGGAGTCGGTGCAGCGCGCCGATGAGCTGCTCGCCGACCGCGAGGCTGTGGTGCAGGACGGCCGCCGTGAGGCAGACCGGATCCTCGAGCGAGCCCGGGCCGAGGCAGATCGCCTGGTGTCGGAGCACGAGGTCTACCTCGCGGCGGTGGCGGAGGCGCAGGCTGTGGCCGACATCACGGCCCAGGACACCGCACGCATGCGCAAGGAGACCGACGACTACATCGACGCCAAGCTCGCGACCTTCGAGATCACCCTGCAGAAGACCCTGCAGACCGTCGACCGGGGCCGCGAGCGGCTGCGCAGCCAGATGTACCAGGAGCTGGCGCCGCAGGCGGCCAGCCGTGGGACCGAGGACGTCTTCGACGCCGAGGCGCTCGACGACCTCGGGACCGTTTAGGCGGTTCCCGGCCCGGCAGGGTAGCCTGCGGCGTGCCTCTCGCGAGGCCACGGTCCGTCATGCCGAGAGTGGTGAGCACCTGTGACCAGCCTCGACCCGTCCGACCCGCTCGTCCTCGACGCGCGGAGCCTGCAGCGCAGGCCGGGGTCGATGATCACGGTGACCCGCACTGCTCCGGCCCCGGCAGGCCTCGGCGTCGCGATGGCTCGGGTGCCTGAGGGATCGCCGATCGAGCTCGACCTGCGATTGGAGTCCGTTCTCGAAGGCGTCCTCGTGTCCGGCATCGCGGATCTCGAGATCAGCGCGGAATGCTCGCGCTGCCTCGACCCCGTGCAGTGGCACGAGGAGGTGGACCTCACCGAGCTGTTCCGCTACCCCAGCACGGACGCCCGTGGCGCCGTGGTGGACGAACCGGACGAGTCTGAGGATCCACTGCCCCTGGTGCAGGACGATCTGATCGACCTGCTCCCGGTGCTGAGGGACGCCGTGGTGATCGACCTGCCACTGGCTCCCCTGTGCAGCGAGGAGTGCCTCGGCCTGTGCCCCGAATGCGGGGTTCGGCTCCAGGACGATCCGCAGCACCAGCACCAGACGTCCGACCCGCGCTGGGCCGCACTCGCGGACCTGCTCGAGCCGGGCGACCCACACGCCTGACACCTCGCACGAGGTGCCTGACAGAAGGAAGCACCGTGGCCGTTCCCAAGCGGAAGATGTCCCGCTCCAACACCCGTCATCGTCGTTCGCAGTGGAAGGCGGCGACCCCCACGCTGGTGATCTGCGCCCGTTGCAAGGACAAGCACATCGCCCACACGGCGTGCCCCACCTGCGGGACGTACGCCAAGCGCCGCGTGCTGGACGTCTAGTCCTTGCCCACAGTCGCCCTCGACCTGCTCGGCGGTGACGGGGCACCTGAGGTCGTCGCCGACGCCGTCGTGCACGTGCTCGAGGGAGTTCGGCAGCCGACGGGCGATGCGGTTCCCGATCTCCTCGTCGTCGGCCCGCCCGATCTCGCTCGTGACCTGCTGCTGGCTCGGGGGGTGGGGCGCGAGAGCGTGGAGGTCGTGCCCGCCGGTCGTGCGGTCGGGATGGACGACGATCCACTGGCCGTGATCCGGGCGCACGACGACGTGACCGTGTCTGTCGCAGCGCGCCTGGTGGCGCGCGGACGGGCCGACGCCTGGGTTTCGGTGGGGCACACCGGCGCAGCGGTCGCTGCAGCGGTGCTCGAACTGGGCCGCCTCGCGGGGATGTCCCGTCCGGCGCTCGCGGTCGTCGTCCCGGCCCTCGCAGGGCCGGTCGTCCTGCTGGACGTGGGTGCCGCTCCGGACGCAACACCGGACCTGCTGAGGCAGTTCGCGGTGGCCGGCTGCGCCTACGCCCAGAGCCTGGGCATCGCAGATCCCGGGGTCGGTCTCCTGACCATAGGCGGCGAGGCCGGCAAGGGGGACCGGCTGCGCCGATCCAGTCACGATCTGCTCGAGGAGGTCCTGGCACCGCGCGGCGTGCGCTACGTGGGCCCGGTCGAGGGGCACGATGTGGCTCTGGGCCGTCGTGCCCAGGTGGTGGTGACGGACGGCTTCACCGGCAACGTCCTGCTGAAGGGCCTCGAGGGGGCCGTCCAGTGGTCGGCCGCCCGCATGGGCCAGGCCTACCCTGATCCCGCGGCCGCCTGGCAGGTGGTCGTCGACACTGCCACGTCGGACTTCGCCGGGGGCATGCTGCTCGGCGTGGATGGAGTGACGGTGGTCGGACACGGGGCCGGGACGGCGGAGGAGATCGCGGCGTGCGTGCGTCTGGCAGCACGTGCCGCGGATCGTGCCCTCGTGGCCCGCGCCGCCGGGGCCCTCGCAGGGTGGTCCGCATGACCGTGCGGCAGCAGGACGTGGTCCGTCAGGCGTTGAGCCGGGTGCTGGATCCGGTCCTGGTCGAGCATCTGCGCGGCGACTCCCCGGTTCTCAGTGCCTCCGGCGCGGGACTCACGGCCGTCGACGCGATCGCCGTCGCCGACGCCGTCGAGCAGGTGGCCGACGAGGCGGGTGCCGTGTGCGTCCTCCTCGACGAGGACCTCTCCGTGCACGATGGTCCGGTCACGTTCGATCAGCTGACCGACTCGGTCGCCCGTCGCTGGCGGGAGGTCCCATGACGGCGGACACCGCGTCGCTGGAGGCCGCCCTCGGAACCCGGATCGACCCGGATCTGCTCTCCCTCGCGCTCACCCATCGTTCCTTCGCCTACGAGAACGGCGGCCTGCCGACCAACGAGCGGCTGGAGTTTCTGGGCGACAGCGTGCTGGGCATCGTCGTCACGGAGACGCTCTATCGCGACTTCCCCGAGTGGTCGGAAGGCCAGTTGGCCAAGCTGCGTGCCGCCGTCGTCAACGCGCAGGCCCTGGCCGAGGTGGCCCGCGGTCTCGAGCTCGGGCGCCACCTCCGTCTCGGTCGCGGCGAGGAGACCACGGGTGGCCGCGACAAGGTGTCGATCCTGGCCGACACCTTCGAGGCACTGCTCGGCGCGGTGTACCTCGACAACGGTCTGGAGCGGGCCCGTGAGGTCGTCCTGCGCCTCATCGGTCCCGTCATCGCGCGAGGTGCGGAGCTCGGCGCCGGGCTGGACTGGAAGACGTCCCTCCAGGAGATCGCTGCGGCCTCCGGTCGCGGTGTCCCCGAGTACCGGGTCCGGCATGAGGGACCTGATCATGCCCGGGAGTTCTCGGCCCAGGTCGTGCTGGACGACGAGGTGATCGGCGAGGGCGTCGGCCGCTCGAAGAAGGCCGCTGAGCAGCAGGCGGCGGAACGTGCCTACCTCCGACTCGCCGAGGCCCATGCCTGAACTTCCCGAGGTAGAGGTCGTGCGCGCGGGTCTGCAGCGGTGGGTGGCCGGGCGAACGATCAGCGACGCGGAGGTGCTGCATCAGCGCGCCATCCGTCGCCATGACCCGGGGCCGGAGGATCTGACGGCGCGCGTGCGCGATCGGACCGTCCGCTGCGCCTCGCGTCGCGGGAAGTACCTGTGGCTCCCGCTGGGCGAAGAGGCGCTCGTGATCCACCTCGGCATGAGCGGCCAGGTGCTGCTCGTGCCGCCGGAGGCACCCGACGAGGCCCACCTGCGGGTGCGCTTCGCCTTCACGGACGGCGGCCGGCAGATGCGCTTCGTGGACCAGCGCACCTTCGGCGGGGTCCTGGTCGACACCCTCGTGCCCGATGACGCGGGCGGCCAGGTGCCGGCGAGCGTGGCCCACATCGCCCGGGATCCGCTCGATCCGCTGTTCGATCGCGATCGCGTCAACGCCGCCCTGCGGCACCGGCGCACGGAGGTCAAGCGCGCCCTGCTCGATCAGGGGCTGGTGTCAGGAATCGGCAACATCTACGCCGACGAGGCGCTGTGGCGCGCCGGACTCCATGGCGCCCGCGCCACGGACCGGCTGACCCGAGGCATGGTCGACACCCTCCTCGACCATGCCCGTGACGTCATGACCGAGGCTCTTGCGCAGGGCGGCACGAGCTTCGACTCCCTGTACGTCAATGTGAACGGTCAGTCCGGCTACTTCTCGCGATCGCTCCATGCCTACGGCCAGGAGGGTGAGCCGTGCCCGCGATGCGCGTCACCCATCCGGCGAGAGTCGTTCATGAACCGCTCCAGCTACTCCTGCCCGTCGTGCCAGCGTGGCCCGCGACGTCGTCCGCCGGGGCGCAGGTAGAGTCCGGCCGTGCACCTGAAGAGCCTGACCCTCAAGGGCTTCAAGTCCTTCGCCTCCACCACCACGCTGTCGTTCGAGCCCGGTGTCACCTGCGTGGTGGGCCCCAACGGATCAGGCAAGTCCAATGTCGTCGATGCGCTCTCGTGGGTAATGGGCGAGCAGGGCGCGAAGTCCCTGCGCGGCGGCAAGATGGAAGACGTCATCTTCTCCGGCACGTCCGGCCGTGCGCCCCTCGGGCGTGCCGAAGTGGCGCTGACCATCGACAACAGCGACGGCGCACTGCCGATCGACTACACCGAGGTCACCATCGCCCGCACGCTGTTCCGCAACGGCGGGTCGGAGTATTCGATCAACGGCGAGCCGTGCCGGCTCCTCGACGTGCAGGAACTGCTGAGCGATTCCGGCATCGGCCGCGAGATGCACGTCATCGTCGGCCAGAACCGCCTGACTTCGATCCTGGAGGCCACTCCTGAGGACCGCCGCCACATCATCGAGGAGGCGGCCGGTGTTCTGAAGCACCGCAAGCGCAAGGAGAAGGCGCTCCGCAAGCTGGAGTCCATGGAGGCGAACCTGCTGCGCCTCCAGGACCTCACCACCGAGCTCCGTCGGCAGTT
>JBIIJX010000001.1:0-44596 GCA_044233495.1 Candidatus Nanopelagicales bacterium | reverse complement strand
GGGACGCTACTGGGCGGCCGCCCCCCACGCTGCGTCCCCGCACGTATGTCAGCGGCCGGCCGGTGAATGGGTCTGGATACAGCACTCCGGACATGACGCCGCAGCGGCTGCTCATCACGCGCTCCACGAGGTCGCGTCGGAGGACGTCTGAGCGGGTGTCGCATCCGTTGCCGTCTACATCGGACCAGTCGCCTCCGAACAGATCCCTGCTGTAGCCGGTCATGGGGGCCCGGCCCTTGACCGGGAGGGTGTCGAGGACAGCCAGCACGGTACCGGCCTGAGCCGGGGGCTCCTCGGCGCTGGAATTGGGGAATGGCGCGAATACGACAAGGCCGATGCCGACGAGCAGCGCCACGATTCGTCCCCGCATGGGAACCATCGTCACCCCCATCAGCCTGTTGGCCACGCCAGTATGACACCGCAGGAACGACCCCTCTCCCGACTCATTCTCGGGGCCGAGTCTCGGCGCACTGTGCGTCACCGTGATGACGCACTTGGTGCTGCTTCGCTCCTCGATGCTCGTCGCTGTCTTCGTCGACCTCGATCCTGTGCTCGACATCGTGATCGGCGCGTTGGAGACTGCGTGCGATCTGGGCGGGGTGTGCCAGCGCAGGATCTCGACGAGGGGGAAGTCCCCGGATAGCATGGGAATCTGACGAGATCGCAGATCTTGGCGAGGAGACCGACATGACGCTCATGACCAGTATCGCCCCGGAGTCCGCGATCGCGGGCACCCCAGGGCGCGACCTCAAGCGCCTCCTCTGGCCGGTCACCCTCGTCATGCCCCTGCTTCCCTTGGTCGCAATTGGCCTGTTCGCCGTTACCGACAATGGGATCTGGCTGTGGCTCGGGCCGATCGTCTTCCTCGGCCTGGTCCCCATCCTCGATGCCATCCCAGTGCTGAATCCGAGCGGTTCACCGGATGACTTCATCGAGCAGCTCCGGCGCGACCGCTTCTACCGTTGGCAGACCTACCTCTTCCTGCCCCTGCAGTACGTCGGATTCCTCGCCGGCATGTGGCTCATCGCCCGCGGAGACCTCCTGCTCGGCGAGCAGGTGGGCATGGCCGTGACGTTGGGCTTTCTCGTCATTCTGGGGTTCAACTCCGCGCACGAGCTCGGTCACCAGCGGGAGTCGGTGGAGCGCTGGCTGTCGAAGATCGCACTCGCTCCCTGTGGCTACGGCCACCTCTACACCGAGCACAACCGCGGGCATCATGCACGCGTCGCAACCCCGAATGACCCGACCAGCAGTCGCCTCGGTGAGAGCTACTACGCGTTCCTCGTCCGCGCCGCTTCCGGCTCGCTTCGTGGCGCATGGAGCATCGAGAGTCGTCGCTGCGCGCGCAAGGGACATCGAACGGCAAGTGTCCACAACGATGTCGTGAACTCATGGCTCATGACGGCGGCGCTGTGGGCCGGTGTGCTCGTCTGGCTGGGCTGGTCAGTCCTGCCTTTCCTCGTGATCCAGGCGATGGTGGCCATCGCCCTGCTTGAGGCTGTCAACTACCTCGAGCACTACGCCATGCTTCGGCAGCGGATCGTCTCCAATGGCAGGGAGAAGTACGAACCGGTGCGCCCCCGTCACAGCTGGAACTCGGACAGCGTCTTGACGCACCTGCTGCTCTACCGCCTGCAGCGTCATGGCGCCCATCACGAGTCCGACGCGATCGAGTCGCGGCGCGCCCGGGTGTCACGTGAGGACGACGAGTCGCCGGTGCTCCCGACCGGCTATGCAGGCATGATCCTGCTCGCCCTGGTGCCTCCCCTGTGGCGCAGGGTCATGGATCCGCGGGTCGCGAAGCACTACGGCGGTGACCTGTCACGGGCGAATATCCAGCCGTCCCAGCGCCATCACTACATTCCGGCGTCGACGACTTCTCGCTGAGGCAGGTACGCGTCAGCCGTCCCGGCGACGCAGCTCGTCGGCCTGCGCCTTGAGGCGCTGGAAGTAGTCGGACTCGGTGATCTGCTCCACCTCGGAGTCGACTCGTGATCGGTCGATCTGGACGGTCAACTGCTGCACCTGCTCGCGCAGGCGGGCCTCGCGCTCGACGACCTCGGTGCCCATGCGCTGGAAGGCCCTGGCCAGTTCACCGACCTCGTCCGACCGGGTGGACGCGGCATCCAGGCGCGAGGGATCGAAGGTGCCGTCGGCCAGGCCCACGGCCGCCGCTGTGATGTCGTCGACGGGTTTGGTGATGCGTCGGCTCAGCAGGATTCCGAAGGCGAGCCCCAGGAGCAGGACGGCCACGCTGAGCAGGATCAGCTGGCCGGCCAGGCTGCGCCCCGGTGCTTCGAGGCGCTGCTCCGGCACTGCGGACACGAGGATCCAGTCGGGATCGCCGCCGGTCGTCGATACGCGCACGGACCAGTCCTCGACGACCTCGTCCGCCCAGGGGGCGCTCACTCGCAGTGTCGTCTCCGTGCCCGGCTCCGACGGTGCGGCCCGCTGGATCTCCTCGAGCGCGGCCTGACCTGTGCCGGTGGCGCCGGCCGACTCAACAGCCGGGTTGGCGGTTGCCACGACCTCCCCGTCCTGATCGAGGATGAAGAAGAAGCCGTCCTCGGCGAAGGTGATCTCGGCGAAAATCCTCTCCAGGTCGGACTGCACGCCCAGCACCTGCTCGGCGACGTCGGAATCGATGTCGTCGACGTAGACGCCGGTGCCGATGATCCAGTCCCAGGGCTCGTAGTGGAACACGTAGCCGATCTTGGGACTCGGTTCCGCGCCGTCGAGTCTCTCCCACCGGTAGTTGACGTAGCCACTGCCCTCGTTGAGCGCGACGTCCCGGATCTCCTGCAGGACGTAGACGCCGTCGGCATCCTGCAGATCCGTCAGGTTGCGCCCCTCGAATCGCTCGTCCGGATGAGCGATGGCGGTGAGGTCGCGGTTGTAGGTGAAGAAGTAGTCATCATTGCCGAACCGCACTGATCGAAGCATGTCCTTGGCGCGCGACTGGGCCTCGTCCATGGTCAGCTCTCCGGATTCCGCGGCCGCGCGAAGTGCGTCCAGCGCGATGACGAGCGGTGCAGCAACCTCCTTGAGCAGTGACTTGCGCCGCTCGAGGGTCTGATCCCGGTAGCGGGCGATGGCCGCGTACTCCGACTGGATCCCGGCGGCCACGGAGGCGTGGACGTTGCCCGCACCCTCCTCGGACTGCAGGAAGAGCTGGGACTGGATCGAGCGCACGGCGAAAGCTGTGGTGACGACGGCGGAGATGATCAGCAGCACGGCGACAAGGATCGACACCCGCCATGACAGGGAGAGTCTCCTTGTACGCGTGGCCACGGGGACCATCATCCCCCTCCTGCACCCGCTCCCACCCCATTCGGGTCAATCGCTCGACTCTGGCCTGCAAGGCGGGCAGGTCTCGACGGAAGGGGGTGGGTCCTGCTTCACTGGAGGGCAGGAGAGGAGGGGTGATGGCCAGCATCGAGCAGGACGCGGTCACCGGCGATGTCGCCTGGCGTGACCGCAAGCGACTGCTGTGGCCGATCGCGCTCGTGATGCCCCTGCTGCCCCTGGTGGCGATCGGCCTCTTCACCCTCACCGGCAACGGCGTCTGGCTGTGGCTTGGCCCGATCGTCATCCTCGGCGTCGTGCCCGTGCTCGATGCGATCACCGGCCTGGATCCCGGCAGCCCGCCTGACGACGCCATCGAGCGGCTCAGCAGTGATCGCTACTACCGCTGGCTGACCTACCTGTTTCTCCCGCTGCAGTACGTCGGCTTCCTCGCGGGCATGTGGCTGATCGCGCGCGGGGAACTGCTGCTCAGCGAGCAGGTCGGCATGGCGGTCACGGTCGGCTTCATCGGCGGACTCGGGATCAACACCGCGCACGAGCTCGGCCACAAGCGCGAGTCGGTCGAGCGGTGGTTTTCGAAGATCGCCCTCGCGCAGAGCGCCTATGGGCACTTCTACATCGAGCACAACCGTGGTCATCATGTGCGCGTCGCGACGCCCGAGGATCCCGCCAGCAGTCGGCTCGGCGAGAGCTACTACGCGTTCTGGCCTCGGACCGTGTTCGGATCGCTGCGCAGCGCCTGGACCCTGGAGAGCCGCCGTTGTGCCAGGAGCGGCCACGGGCCCGTCCGTATCCAGAACGACGTCGTCAACTCGTGGCTCATGACCGCAGGGCTGTGGATCGCGGTGGTGGTGTGGCTCGGGTGGTCTGTCGTGCCCTTCCTGGTCATCCAGGCCCTCGTCGCGATCTCGCTGCTGGAGGCGGTCAACTACCTCGAGCACTACGGAATGCTGCGGCAGAAGGTCATCTCGAACGGACGCGAGAGGTACGAGCAGATTCGCCCGCGCCACAGCTGGAACTCCAACAACGTCGCCACCAACATCCTGCTGTACCACCTCCAGCGGCACAGCGATCATCACGCGAATCCGACACGGCGCTACCAGGCCCTGCGCGATGACGACGAGGCTCCCGCACTGCCCACGGGCTATGCAGGCATGATCCTGCTGGCTCTCGTCCCACCCCTGTGGCGCTCGGTGATGGATCCGCGAGTCTCAGCCCACTATGGGGGTGATCTCGCTCTCGCCAACGTTCAGCCGAGCAAGCGCCATCGCTACGCGGTCGCAACGGGTGCAACTGTCGTGGATGACCGAGACGGCCTGGCCAACGCGCAGCTGGGTGCGCGGATTCATGCCTGCCCCTGCTGCGGCTACACCTACGACGAGGTCGCTGGCGCGCCGCGCGAGGGGTTCCCGCCCGGAACCCCGTGGTCCGAGCTCCCGGACGACTGGCACTGCCCGGACTGCGGCGTTCGCGACAAGGTCGACTTCGTCGCGGGTGCCTGACGGACGCCATCCCATGCCCGCCCTGGACGACGACGCGGTCATTACCTACGCGTTCCATGACTCTTCGGTGCCGCCGCGCTACCACCGCAGCGTGACCCTGACGATGTCGAGGCAGACAGCGCGCATGGTGGTCGACAGCTACGGCTCCGTGCTGGCGGACGAAACGCGTGCGACGCCGGACGTCGTCTGGCGCGGCCTTGCCGAGGCGCTCCCAATGATCGAGGGCCGGTCCGTCGAGGTCCCGGCGCAGGGCTGCACCGGGGGCACGCGAGTCGACGTCTTCGTCGACACGGGCGGCACCCGCGTGGTCGACCTGCGTCCGGAGTTCTGCGGCGGAGTCAATGCCGACCTGCGGGAGCTCGTCCGCACCTGGATCGCGCCGGCCCTGGCCCTGTTCCCTCCGGTCAGCGAGCTCGCACCCGAGGGTGATTAGTCGCCACCGCTGTGCGGGGCTACGGTGCAGGGATACGGTGGCTGCATGAGTCGCCTTCGTATTCTCAGCGTCTCGGCAGCGGCTGCGGTCTGCCTGACCCTCATCGCCGCCGGACCACGAGCGAGCGCCCAGGAGCCCGCTGCACCCCAGGCACCCTCCGATGTGTCGGCCCGGGTGGTCGACGGAGGTGTCCGGGTGTCGTGGAGCCCGCCCCCGTCGTCTGATCCGGCAGTCACCCACTACGTGGTCCACGCCGGACAGGGTTCGTGTCCGGTGACCGTCGACGCGAAGGCCCGAAGCGCCGTGATGCCCGTCGTGAAGGGGCAGCGAGTGATCACACCAAGGGTGCAGGCCGTCAACGTGCTGGGCTACTCCTCGGATGCACCCTCCAGGCGGTCCGTCGACGTACGCGGTCGAGGGAGCGGCGACTACGCCAATCTGCAGGTCCTGGAGTTCAGCGACTTCCACGGAGCACTCGAGGACACCGACGGCGCCATCGGTGCGGCGACTCTGGTGAGTGCGTTCGAACGCGATCGCCGCGCGGTTCCGCGGACCCTGACGGTGTCTGCGGGTGACAACTTCGGTGCCTCGCCGGCGATCTCCGCCCAGTTCGACGAGGTCCCCACGATCGAGGCCCTCAACCTCATGGGGCTGCAGGTCTCGACGACGGGCAACCACGAGCATGACCGGCCGCTGGCGCACCTGCGCAGAATGGTCGATGCCTCTGATTTCGACTGGGTCGTCTCCAACTACAGCACCCTTGCTCCCCTCCAGACGGGCAAGCGCAAGGTCCGGGAATTCACCGTGCTCGACATCGACGGGGTGAAGGTCGGCGTCGTGGGCATGAACACGGAGGACACCGCTGCGGTCACGGCGCCCGGCAACCTCAGCTTCGGCCCCTCGGGACGCAGGACGATCACGATCTCGCCGAAGCCAGGCGTGGTGAACAGGCGCATCGCAGCCGCTCGCGCTGCCGGGGCCGAGGTGGTGATCGCTGCTCTGCACCAGGGGTGGCAGGCGAATGTCGGAGGTAGCCCCACGGGGCGACTCATCGAGGTGACGCGCGGCCTGCGAGGCGCTGACCTCTCCTTCGGGGGCCACACGCACCAGACCTTCACCTCCATCGTGGGCGACACTCCGGTCGCGCAGACCCGGAACTCCGGTCAGGAGTACACGCGTACGCAGCTCTGCATCGATCAGCGCACCGGCACCGTCGTGGGCGCGGCAACCGAGGTGGTCACGGAGGCGATGCTGGCCGGGGTCGTGCCGGATCCGAAGACCGCTGCGATGGTCCAGGACTACAAGGATCAGGTCAGCGCGAAACTCGATCGCAAGATCGGGGTCGTCGACGGAATCTTCCCGCGCGGCGGCGTTCCACCGGTGGAGCGGTCGGGGGAGACCGCGCTGGGTGACTACGTGGCAGATGCCCTGCGCGCGGAGTACGGCACCGACCTCGCCCTCCTGACCGGCGGAGGCATCCGTGACACCTTCCCGGCGAGGGGGTACGAGCCCGCGGATCCGTCGCTGCGACGACCGTCGCAGGGCAGCAGCGGGCCCTACGACGTCACGCTCGGCGATGCGCTCAGCGTGTTCCCTTTCTCCAACTCGATCATGACGACGAAGGTCTCGGGCCGGAACCTCTGGGCTGCGCTTGAGAACGGCGTTTCCGGGTATCCATCAGACGGGCGCTTTCCGCAGATCAGCGGATTCCGGTTCGCGTTCGACCCTACGCGGCCGGTGGGTCAACGCATCATCTCCGTGACGACGACGGATGGGCGCTCGATCGCGGCGGATGACACCACGTACTCGCTGACCACCATCGACTTCCTGGTGAATGGCGGCGATGACTACCGTGGGCTGTTCTCGCCGGCGACCGCGGTGGTGCGCGATGTTCTCGCAGATGCGTTCGCGGCCGCGGTGCGTGCGGATTCGACGGCGAACGGGCTCGTGCGTATTCCGGTCCTCGACGGCCGGATCACCCGCGTGGGATAGGGGTTTCGCGTCCATTGTCCCCACCGGCGGACGGGTAGGCTGGCGTCCGCTGTGACAGGCGCGAGAGCCATCAGCGTGGTGGCTCTCTCAGAAGGGATACATCTGTGACGACTAAGTTCATGGCCCGCGTGGCCGCTACCGCAGGAGTGGGACTCGTAGCAGCCTCGTTGGCGCTGGCCGCGCCGGCGTCGGCTTACGACGGCAAGACGACACTGACCGCCGGAAACGGAACGGTCGGCGTGAACCAGGTGCTGACAGCCACGTATGTGTCTGCCAACGCCACCTCGTCCTGTGACGACGAGACAGGCAGCGTGAGCTTCGACTTCCAGCTCGGCAACGGCACGGATCTCGGCACCATCGGTGGCACCTGCACCCCGGTGAGCAACGGCTCCTACACGCCCGTCGCGACCTGGACTGCGACCATGAACTGGACGCCGACGGCCAGCGGGAACGTCACGCTCAGCGTGGACGCGCTGCAGCAGCTCATGGGCGGCACGCCCACGGTCGGCTACGCGTCGAAGCGGGTGAGCATCGCGGCCGCCCAGCCGTCCGGTGCTCCGTCGAAGCCGCAGAACCTGAAGGTCACGGGTGTCTCGACGAATGCGGTGTCCCTGAACTGGAGCGCCCCGAGCAGCAGCGGCGGCTCGGCCGTCTCCGGCTACATCGTCAAGTGGACCGGCCCCACCAGCGGGCAGATCACGGTGCAGGCCACCAACGCCAACGTCGGCACCCTGTCGGCAGGGTCGACCTACACCTTCAGCGTCTCTGCTGCCAACGCGCAGGGATGGAGCGACTGGGTCAGCGTCACGCAGAACACCGCCAACGCCCCGACTCCTCCGCCCGTCCAGCAGCAGACGCTTTCGGGCCCGCTGTGGGCAGGAGGCGGCCCGAAGGTCATCAGCGGTCAGTGGAGAACCTTCAGCAACACGTCGAATCTCGATACGAACGCAGGCCGTGAGGCGCAGTTGAGTGCGATCAACCGGTCGTCCACGATCAAGTCGGTCTCATACCGCTACGACGGCGACAACGCTCAGGTGATCGCCGTGCTGAAGCCCGGAGCCAAGAAGGGCTCCTTCACGCTTCGGGCATTCTCCCCTGCACTTCCAGGCTTCACGGCCATGAGCATGACGCGCGTCATCAAGGTCGTGCGCTAGGACGTCGCCTACTGAGGTGCTGAACATGTCGAGGTGCCCTCGCCCCCTGGGCGAGGGCACCTCGTCATGTGTGCGCGGAGCAGCGGTAGGCCGCGAAGCACTGTGGCGCTACCCCGCCAAGTACATCCGAGGTGCTCGACGAACCACTGCGCTGGCGGTCACACCTTCCTCTGATGCTCGGTTGCTCACGGCACTGAACAGGTCCGGCTCGACTTTCACGTGCAGGGTCCGGCTCGGGGTGACCGAGAGTGCGGGACGACCTCGGCCGCCATCGCGTGAATCACGATTGCCCGGTCGTCGTCGAGGACGAGGATGACTCGCTCCTGGCGTATGCGACGAGGCTGGAGCGTCCCGGGTCTGGAGGGAAGCCGCGAGCAGGCGGCTGTGGATTGTTCACCGGTTCGACGCAGCCGGTTCTGCTCCCGACCGCACTTCCGGGAGCCACTCCTTTGGAGCGGGTGACGGGATCCGTCGCGGTGCTCCTCCCGATTCTGGGGGACCCTCTCCTTCGGAGCGGGTGACGGGAATCGAACCAGCACTGCTCAAGTTCGTGGTCACTCATCTCCGGACTCTGGCCGCTGGTATAAAGGCGCATGGCTCTCGAGTACGCCTCCACTGCTGATCCGGTGTCGGACATCGCGGCGCGACTGCCGGCCACTGATCGGCGTGGGTGGACCCTCCTTGGCGCCATGGCGCTGCTCATCATCGCCGGGCTCCTGTGGGCGATGTACGGGCGCGCGCCGGACACCGTGACCGGAGCCGGCATGATCGTGCCCGCCGGTGGGTTCGTCGACATCGGCACATCGGTCAGCGGGCGCGTGACTCAGGTGCTGGTCGGCCCCGGGGACCGCGTGCAGAGGGGGCAGCCGGTCGCCACGGTCGCCTTCGGCAACGATGCTGTCGAGCAAGTCCTCGCGACGGTACCGGGAACCGTCGCGACGATCGTCGCACGCCAGGGCGGAATCACAGAGCCCGGTACGCCGCTCCTGACCATCGACCCGGCCACTGCTGACGTCGCCATCGGGTTCCTCCCTGCCACCGAGGGCAGCCAGGTGCGGACGGGCATGGCCGCTGAGGTCTCCGTTGCGTCGTTTCCGCGGTCCCAGTACGGCTACATCACCGGCACGGTGAAGTCCGTCGCACTGCTGCCGGCCACATTGGACCGGATCCAGATCCTCGTCGGTGGCAACGACCAGCTCCCCGAGTACTTCACTGCGTCCGGCCCAGTCTTGGAGGTGACGGTCGCTCTCGACGTCGACGCTGACACGGCGTCCGGGTATGCCTGGACAACCGGAGACGGTCCGCCGGACAAGGTGTTCACGGGGGAACTGGCCTCGGTCTCCGTGATCATCTCCGACCGGCGTCCCATCGAGCGGATCGCGGGATGACCGATCGGCCGGGGGCTGGGGACCAGATCTCGCTGATCCGGACGCTGGTTTCGCTCAGTCCTTCGTCCTATGTCTATGTCGCACTCGCCGCAGCGCTCTTGACGGTGCCGGGGGTGGTCGTTCCGCTCCTCGTGCGGGCCTTCGTCAACGACTACCTGGTCGCGGCTGACAGTCAATGGGGAACACCGGTCGTCGTCGGCATGGTGGCGGCGGTTGTCCTCGTGTTTTCCTTGACCCTGATCATCTACCGCACACTCTCCCGACTAGCCGTGCGGCTGAGCGCGACGGAGTCGACGCGCTTCACCTGGCAGATCCTGCGGCTTCCGGTGCCCACGATCCAGCGCTTCGGGCCAGGGGATCTCACCGCTCGCGCCGGGGCCATGCAGAAGTACGCGTTCCTCAGCGGCCTGCTTGTGCCGATGGCCCTCGTGAACATCGTGATGATCTGCATCTTCAGCGTTGTCGTCCTTGTGCTCAACGCCGCGCTGGGCCTCGTCGGCCTGAGCGCGGTGCTGGGCTCCATCCTGGTGAGCACGCTGCTCCTCAGGCGAAGGAGGATCCTCCAGTCTCAGGCCGACGCGACCATGATCGCGCTGACAGCCGAAACCACGGGTGTCGTGGCATCCATCGAGGCGATCAAGGCAGCGAGCTGGGAGGCCTGGATCTTCGATCGATGGAACCAGCGGCGCTCGGTTGCCTCCGACGCATGGTCCACGCTGTCGCGGGACAGTCTCCGACTCGGTCTGGTGTCGCCACTGACCTACACCTTTGGTCTGGGCCTCGTCCTCGGTGTGGGATCCATGCTGGTCTTCGCCGGCAGCCTCAGCCTCGGCACGTTCGTTGCCGTCCAGGCGCTGCTGCTCGCGATTCTTGTGCCGGCGGGTCGACTCGTGTGGATCGGCACCCTGGTCGAGTCGGTCGGCAGCCTCCAGCGTCAGGCCGACTCAGTCGCGACACTGGACCTCGACCCCGAGATCGTGTCGATCGGCTCGGCGGGCAGGGTGACTGACGGCCCCATCGGGCTCGCGCTGAAGGGCGTGACCTTCGGCTACGCGCCCGACGAGGACCCCATCCTGTCCGACGTGGACGTGGACGTTCCAGCGGGCTCCTGGCTCGCAGTGGTGGGTTCCAGCGGAAGCGGGAAGTCGACCCTCTCCCGGCTCGCGGTCGGCGAGCTTCAGCCGTGGAGCGGCAGCGTGCTCATTGACGGCCGGCCCCGACTCGACATCCCGCGCGCGCAGCGGACCCTGCGCGTGGGCTACGTGCCGCAGCAGCCCGTGCTCATGCCCGGCACCATCGCCGAGAACGTCACGATGTTCGACCCGGGTATCTCCGTGGAGTCGATCCGTCGCGCCCTCATCGATGCCCGAGTGCTCGAGGTGATCGAGGCGCGACCGGGTGGTCTTCAGGAGCGCGTCACCTCGACGGGGCACGGCTTCAGCGGCGGCGAGCTGCAGCGACTGGCCATCGCGCGTGCTCTCGTTCGAGATCCCGGTCTGCTCATTCTCGACGAGGCGACCAGCGCGCTCGATCCCGTGACGGAGTTCGAGGTCAGCCGTACGCTGCGTGAGCGGGGCTGCACGTGCCTGGTTGTCGCGCACAGGCTGAGCAGCGTTCGCGACGCCGAGCACATCATCGTCATGGAGCACGGGAAGATCGTGCAGCAGGGATCCTTCGACGAGCTCCGACTCGGAGGACGCTTCGCGGAGCTGGCATATGGCTGACTCAGAGGCAACGGCGGCCACGGAATCGTCCGCGGGTCCCGATCCGCTGGACGAGGTCGTGCTGCGCCTGACTTCGACCCGCGAATCTCCTGGGCGCTCCGCTCCGGTTCGCGTGGATCCGACGGCGGACGCGCTCTCGATCGTGGGTGCCGCGCTGAACCAGCCGGCCGTCGACCCCGTGGACCTTGGTGCGCTCTCGCTCGTGGAGGGCACGAGTATCGCCTCAGGGTGGATGCCTTGGCGTGTGCGGCTCACCGGCCGTTGGTTCGAGCACGTCCCTGTTCCGCTGCTCGTGCGCGCCAACGGAGCGCCCGCCGCGGTTGTGCCGGACGGCCAGCGGGCATTGCTGGTCGAGGGTGGGACCCGCAAGACGCGACCCTTCCGGTACCGCGAGCCGGTGGGCGTGGAGCCGGAGGCGGTGGCCTTTGCCGTCACCCTGCCCGCGAACAGCCGGTGGTGGTCGCTTATCCGCTGGTCCCTGAGGCGTCAGGGGTCGGATCTGGGTGCACTGCTCGCCCTTGCCGTGATCACGGGAGCGGGTGCTCTCCTGCTGCCCCTGACCACGGGGGTGGTGTTCCAGACCGCGCTGCCCCTCGCTCGCTTCGATCTGCTCCTCGCCCTGCTCGGGGTCTTCGCAATCGCCAGCATTGGCCTGGCCCTCCTCGCGCTCCAGAGTGGAAGAATCGTGCTTAGCACCCGCGATCGAATGGACTTCCTGCTCGGCACGGGCATCATGGCATGGATGCTGCGGCTGAAAGCGGGGTTCTTTCGGTCGCACACGGTGGGTGACGTGGCCAATCGAACGCTGGCCGTCGAGACTGCCCGTCGGGCAGTCGACGACTCCGTGGTCTCCATCCTGCTGACCTCCGTTTTCGGACTCGTCAGCATCGGCTACCTGTTCGCGGCAGGGCCTGGTACGGCACTCATCGCCGCCGGCACCGTTCTCGTCGTGCTCGCCGCATCGGTCGCCTTGCAGCTTCGCGGCCGTGCCCTTCTGCATCCACTGCTCGAGAAGCGCAGCGAGGCGGATGCGCTCCTGCTCTCGATCCTCGCGAACATCGTGTCCTGGCGATCGGGCGCGGCCGAGAATCGCGCGCTGGCTCGCTGGGCACACAAGCAGCAGGCGAGCACACTCGCCTTGCGGAACCGCCTTCGAGCGGTGTCCCTCGGTTCCCCCATGGCCGAGGTCGGCCCCATGGCAGTACTGGCCGTGTTCATCGTGTCGATCGTGCTTCTCCCGGGCGACTTCTTGAGGCCGGGGACGTCGAGTGCCCCCGGGGTCTTCATCGCCATGTACGCCGCGCTGATGCAGGTGACAATCGCCATGATCGCGCTCACCACCAATCTTGTGACGCTCTCGGAGTACGGTCCGCAGCTGTCTCGGTTGGAGCCCATCCTCAACAGTCCGACCGAGTATCACCGGTCGACTCCCGGAGCTCTCAAGGGTGCGGTCTCCCTCCACGACGTGGACTTCGGCTACCGCCGCGATCGCACCCCGCTGTTCTCCGGCATGTCACTAGAGGTCAAGCCCGGGGAGTTCGTCGCTCTCGTCGGGCCGTCCGGAAGCGGGAAGTCGACGCTGACCCGGCTGCTGCTCGGATTCGAGGAGCCGTGGTCGGGGATGGTGGCCTACGACGGATCGGACCTGTCCACCCTTGACGTCGCCTCCGTGCGCAGGCAGATCGGCACCGTGCTGCAGTCGTCCTTTCCGCTCGGCGTCACCGTCCGCGAGTCCATCTGCGGGCCGCGGCGGCTCGACGATGCGGAACTCGCCCGAATCGTCGAACAAGCCGGCCTTGCCGAGGATGTCGCCCATCTGCCCCTCGGCCTTGATACACCCGTCGGTGACGCCGGATCGGCCTTGAGCGGAGGCCAACGACAGCGCATCATGGTCGCCGCCGCCCTCGCGGGGGATCCAGCCATCCTCCTGTTCGACGAAGCCACCAGCGCACTCGACAACGCCACCCAGGCGGTGGTCATGCGGACGATTCTCGAATCCACCGCTACCAGGATTGTCATCGCGCATCGCCTGTCCACGGTCCGTCATGCCGACCGTGTCCTGGTCGTTGCGGGCGGGACCATCGCGGAATCCGGATCGCCGGCAGAGCTGCTCGAATCCGGAGGGCTGTTCGCGCAACTCGCCGCACGACAGGAGCTGTGAGGCGGACGCCGTGGATTTGTGTGGAGCGGGTGACGGGAATCGAACCCGCACTGTCAGCTTGGGAAGCTGATGTTCTGCCATTGAACTACACCCGCAGGGGGGCGAACCCCGGTGCCGGGAGTCTACCCACCCGTGGAGGATGCGAGGTCAGCGCCTGTTCCGGCCCCGGATGAGCGACACGACGCCAGCGATGACGCCGACGACGAGGCAGGCCAGCAGGCCGATCCACAGCACCACGTAGGCGCCGAGGCTGACCCCGAACGGGTTGAGGATCCAGTCGAGCATGAGCAACCCCCGAATTCGTCGAGACTGATCACAGTGTGTTCTGCGGGTCTGACAGTCAGGTGGCCGCGGTGGGTGCGACCGGGGTCGCTGCCGTGCGCTGTGGGGAATCCGAGGTGGGCAGGACGTCCGGCACCACGTCCACTAGGTGCTGGATCCAGTCCACCACCCAGACGGCGATGACGAGCTGCCGGGCCGCGTCGATGCTGCGGATCGGGGTGAGAGTCGGGAGAGCGAGCCTCGGCCCTCCGGGCAGCGCCGCGGCGTCCGGCACATTGGGATCAATGTGATCCGCGAGCGCCTTCCACATGACGGTGCTCCGCTGACGTGCCGCATCCAGTGGCTGCCGCAGGGATGGCGCGGCATCCGTGATCGGGTAGCGGCCGGCGAAGTCGCCGACGAGACGTGCGACCGTCTCGACGAGCACCGCAAGATTGAGGGCGGGGATCCACTCCCGCACCTGGTGCGCAGTGCCGGGCTGCGCGGTGGCCACGTCGAAGGTCTCACCCGTTCGGTAGATCTCACCGAGGGCTACGGACCTCAGGGCGGGCAGGCGACTGAGCTCGTCATCGTCGGTGAACGATGCCAACGCATGCTCGAGGTGGTCACTCGATGCCCGGAAGGAGGCCGCGAGGCGCGTGCGGAGGTATGCCGCGGCACCACGAGGCCACAGCAGCAGCCCCACGACGAAGGCGACACCAGCGCCCAAGGCGATGTCCTGAAGGCGCACCAGCCCCAAGGCGGGATCCGGAGGCCAGTTCACGATGCCCAGGGCCACGAGCACCATCGCGGTGAACGCAGCCTGCCCCGACGGGAAGTTGACCGCCGAGCCCGCCCATGCCGCCACGAAGGTGAGCAGCGGCAGCAGGATCCACAGTCCTAGGGGATGACCGCCGACGAGTGCGATCAGACCCAGCCCGGCGACCACGCCGAGTCCCGTGCCGACGATGGCCAAGAGCGCGTAGCGCCGTGTGCCGATGGCGTCGAAGCGAAGCACGGCAATGACGGCGAGCAGCACCCAGAAGCCCCGGTCCACACCGGTGAGGCTCATGACCAGCACGCCGAGCCCGAGACCCACGCCGCTGCGGATGGCATTGCGCATCCAGGGACTCTGCAGCGTCAACTGGGCCGACAGCATCCGCCGTGCCGATCGCTTGGGGACAGGTGGCCGGGCATCGAGTTCCTCCACGTCGCCACCGTTGGCCACTCTCGCCATCTCGACCATCTGCTCCGTCAGCAGAGCGAAGATGCGCATGCGGTGATGCGCCGCGACGTCCCGGGAGATGTCCTCCGCGGCCATGCCCTGCTGCGTCATGGTCATGACCCATGTGTCGACGCCGTCGTTCATGGACCGACGGGCTTCATCGACCGCCTTCGCGCTGATGATCAGCGAGGGGTCGTCCATGGCTCGTGACAGCGAGCCCAGGGCGTCGACCGTGGCGTCGGCAAGCTGCGCGCGTGCAGGAAAGGGCACGCTCGTCGTGAATGGGGTCACCCGGCTCACCTCGTCGACAAGCAGCCTCACGCTGGAGAGCAGGTTCGACAGGATGCTGATGATGCCCTCGCGCTCGCTGAGACCCTGTGTGCGGAAGGGCTGATCGGCGAGGTGGGTCTCCATGCCGTCGACGGCGGTGTCGAAGTCCCTGACGTGCCGTGCAACGGCCGCGTCGTCGCTTTCCGCGCCCCAAGCGGACCGTGCGGCGCCTGCCGCCGCTGCATACGCCTGCGCCATGAGTGGTCGCACGCTCGGTCGCGTGGTGCGCGGAAGGAGGAGCACGGCGGTCAAGGTGCTGACGACGACCGCGATCCACCAGCCGAGCAGGTTGGCCGGAAGGCTGCTGGACGGTCCCCCGACACAGACGGCGAGTACATAGAGCAGCAGGACCGCAGCGGTCCCTGATGACACCGACCCCCGGAAGATGCTGAGCAGAGTCAGGGCGAACGCGACGACCATCGTGACCACGACTGCCGACACCAGCGTCAGTGACACCGCCCAGCCCAGCAGAACTGCCGCCGTTCCGGCGACTCCGGTGGCCGCGTAGGCCAGGATGCGACTGCGCACGGTGCCGGCGAAGTCGGCATTGATGAGCAGGCCCACGACGCCCAACACCGCGAAGATCGCTCCCGCCCGGTTCGCGAGCGGATACGAGACGATAACGATGGTGAGCGGAAGCGCCACCGCTGCGCGGATGGCCCGACGCGTCGCGATGCCGCCTGGATCGTGCGCGCGCAGGGCCACCCGGGAAATCTAGTGCGTGACGGGATCCGTCACCGGGGAGTGGGCGCCGACCGTTGTCCCGGGCCACTCGAGGATCCGCTGCCCGGTGTCGGTGACCTCGAGCAGTCGCCACGGTGGTGGCAGGGGAGTGGAGTCGGTGCACTCCACCGAGCACAGCAGGGAGTCCTCGAGGATGGCAACCTCCAGTTCAGGGCCGTGGCAGTGGCGGATGATGTAGTCGATCCCGTCCAGGGCTCCGGTGTCGAGCGGTCCCTCCTCCACCACCCCACGAACGCGCACATTCAGCCGTATCCGGGCGTCGAGCGCAGTGTCCAGCAGGCGCTCCCAGGTCGCCCGTGCCTCCTCCGACGTCAGTCGTCCGATCTCCAGTCGTGAGCGCAGAACCGCCTCCTCGTTCATCGCCAACCGCCGGACCTCGTCAGTGCGGGCGTCGAGTCGACCGTCGGCGACGTCGCTGAGGAGCATGCGTGTCACCGGCCCCACAGCGCTCCAGCGATCGGCGGCCGCGGCAGCCGCGGCATTTGCCGCGCGAAGTGCAGCAGTGGAGCGAAGATCCGCTTCGGCCCGCGTGCGTGCCCGATCCGCGGTCACGGCCAGCACGCCGACGACGAGCGTGATCGCGATGATCCATGCCGCGTTCTCCAGGGCCGCGTCGAGCGGATCGATGATGCACTCGAGTGGGTAGGCGACGGACGCGAAGACCGACACCCCGACGACGAACAGGATCACCGCCAGACGTGCCGCCCACGACTGCAGGGAGAGGATCACGAGCACGACGCCCCCGGCTGCCGCGAAGATCACCCAGTGCATCTCCATGGCGTTGGAGCACGTCGCGCCGGGCCAGGAGGCCGCCAGGATGGTCGCGACGCCTGCGGCAAGGGTGCCGACCATGCCTGCAGCATGGGCACGTCCAGCCGGGCGCAGGATCAGCACTGCTAGCGAGAGCACCTGCAGGGCGAAGAAGCTGAGGATCCATGCAGTGGTGGTGAATGCCAGGGCGGAAACAGGGATCGCGATGAGCCCGAGAGCCACGCTCGGGTTCATGGCGATACGAGCCCAGATGGGGCCGAGCAGCACCTCGCGGGATGTCGGCCCGATCGTCGCTGGCATGGGCGCTGAGGTCGGCACCGTCATGGTCACCCGGAGACCGTGCGGGGTCCGCTGTCGCCACTCGACCGTGCCGCCGAGGGACTGCACCGGTCGCTCGACCGCCTCGCGGGTGCCGAATCCATGCGGTGCACCATCCATCGGGCCGACGCCGTCGTCGTCGACGACGATGCGGATGTCCGTGCCGTCCGTGTGCGCCTCGACCCGAGCCGTCGCTCTGCCGGCGTGACGATCGACATTGCGCAGCAGTTCAACGAGCGCATCGCGGAGGATCAGACAGGCGCGCTCGTGGGGTTGTGCGAGTCCGCCCGAGACCGTCACGTCGGTGGTGACCCCCGGCACGCGCTCGACCGCTTCCCGCACCAGCGAGGACAGATTGCGTGGAACCGCAGCCTCGACGCGATCGAGCGAGTCCAGGTCGCGACGGCACTGCGCGCGAGCTGCCTCCGGCGAGGGAGTGCCGCTGAGCACCAGCAGGGTGTTGAGAACGGTCTCGTGCAAGCGCCGGTCGACTGCCCGGCGCGCATGATCCACCTCGCGCTCGAGCTGGGCGAGCGTGTACTCGTCGCGTGCGGCGCTCACTGAGATGTCGAATCGCGCTGCCGTCCGGCGCCATTGGGTGAGGACGGTGAGCATCGACGTACCGAGAGCCACGTCGACGAGTGGCGTGATCCAGCCACCGAGCAGCTCGGTGGAGATAAGGGTCACTCGCTCGGGGAAGTAGTGCACGCCGACGAAGCACAGCAGCGAAGCGCCGACGATGATGCCCAGGGAGGCCGGCACAGTAAGGCCCCCGACGGCCACGACGATGACCGCGAACGTGGCGCTCGCGATCGGCGGCCACACCGGTCCGCCCGGAGACGTGAGCAGCAGCTCGCCGAGCAGCAGGGCGAAGCCCGCGATGACGATGAGGGTTGCTCGCACGACCCCGGTGCTGAAGGCCCACGCGAGGACCGAGATCACGATGGGCACGGTGACGATGGCGGTATCGCCGAGGGTGGCCTTCTCCCACTGGAGCGCGAGGGCGACGGCGGCGGGCACGAACAGGGCGACGGTCCCCGTGGCGACCGTGCCGGTGCGGATCGAGTCGACCATGCTGACGAGACTGCGCGGCTCTCTGCCGATTGCGTGTGTGGCCATCAGGCGCCCCGGTAGGCGGTGATGCTCGACGCGAGCAGGCTCGCAATGTCACCCGTCGTACGCCCGAGGCTGCCGGCGATCGATGTTCGCGACATCCCCGTCGACGCAAGGGCCAGAGCACGTGCCTGTTCGGCAGACAGTGCCACGCCCGGAATGACGGGGGAGGCGAGCCTCCCGGCAAGCTCGGGAGTGAGGTGCGTGCGGCCGTCCAATGCTGCGGTGATGACCTCGCCGAGTTCGGGTAGCCCCGGCGCCTTCGCGACGAACGCAATCGAGCCGGAGCGCAGGGCCTGCTGAACCTCCAGAGGTGTGCCGCCTGCGCTGATGGTCACGGTCGGGATACCCGCCGTCACCAGGTGCCGAACGAGGACAGGTGTCGAAGCGTCGGATCCGAGGTCGAGGTCGACGACGGCAAGGTCGAAGGCGGGCGGCGGATCGAGTCCGAGCAATTCGGCGGGATCGCACGCGACCACGTCAGTGGCGGGGCCGAGGATCCCGACTATCGCGGCCGCAAGCAGGTCGCGCATCATGGGATGGTCCTCCAGCAGCGCGATGCAGGACGGCATCCCTACAGCAGGCCTTCCTCATGCGCCTTGCGGTACAGCTCGATCTTGGTGGGGGCGGGGTTGCCTGCGGCGGCGTACTTCATGCGCACGCGCCTGATGTACTCCTTCGCCGTGGCGGAACTGACCCCCATGCGTCGGGCCACGGCGTCCAGCTTCATGCCCGAGCTGTAGAGCATGAGCGCACGCTGCTCTTGAGCCGAGAGGCTGACGCGGCCGCCTGCCTCGGCAGACATCATGGCGGCGAGATCGGTGGAAACGTAGACCTGGTCGGTGAGCACCGCGTCGAACGCGCGGATGAACTCCTCGGGCGGGCTCTGCTTCGACACGTAGCCCTTGACCCCCCGGGACATCGCCAACTGGACGGCGCTGGGACTGGCATTCGCGCTGACAATGAGGATCGGGGCGCCTATCGAGCGGACCTGCTCGAGGTTCTCGGTGAATGAGGTGCCGTCACCGAGGTCGAGGTCGAGGATCACGCAGTTCACGTCGCTCCGGGCTGCCAAGACCTGCGCATCCTCGATCGAGGGCCCCGCGTAGAGGACGAGCATGTCATCCGAATGGGTGACAAGCCTGGCCTCGAGGGTCTCTCTCATCATCGGATGGTCTTCCAGGATGATGACGCGAATCCACGAGTCGGCCATGATCTCCTCTCGGCAGCATCGTACCGATCTGGAGGAGGTCGACGAAGAGGTGAGCCTTTTCGAGCGCCGCCACATGACGTCACTCCTGGTAACCCGGTCGTGGGCCATGCTGTCGATCTGCGTGCTCTCCTGGTCGTTGACCATGCTGGTGATCGGCCCCCAGTGGCAGGTGCTCTCGGGCTACGAGCAGGCGTTCGTGATCGCGGCCGGGGCGCTGATCCTCGCCGGCCTGGTGCTAGCATCCCGCCGCTGGTCGCTGTGGCTGCTGGTGGTCGCCATGATCGCGCTGGGATCAACGGCGCTCGTACCATCCGGTGCTCTGGTCTGGACCTATCCGGCGACCTACTTCGGCTACGTCGGCTTCTTCCTCACGCTGCTGCTGCCGAGATCCCTGGGCTTCGTCACGGCGGTCGCGACGGCGGCGCTCGTCTGGGGGGTATGGCTCACCGGCCCGGACAATGTGGCTCCGGAGTCGTTCGTGATCGGCAACGGCGCCCTGCAGTTCCTGCGGGTGCTCGGTTCGCAGCTGATGCTGTGGTGGGCGTGGAACGGCCTCGTTCGCCGCGCCGCGTCGCGGGATGACCGATGGGATGCGCTGCGGGACGCAGAGGTCGGGGCCATCGCAGCCCAGGAGCGCTCGGCGCTGTGGCGCGAGCAGGCCGGGCGGGTGCACGCGACACTGCTGAACTCCATCAACGCACTGCTCGAGTCCCGACGCGTCGACCCGGATCGACTCCGGGTGCTGGCGGCGCAGGGGAGATCCGCCCTCGAGGACGTCGCGCTCCCGACCGCACCATCACCGCTGGGCCGAGCCGCCTCGAAGGCTGCGGATGAGCCGGTGAATGCGGGCATCGTGATCCTGACCAGCGCGCTCGCCGGCATGCTGATCGCGGGCAGCGTGTACGCCTGGTTCGTGTCGTACGTGTCGTGGATCGTCGCGACTCTCACAATCGCTGCCACGCTCACCGGCAACGCTGTTGCCATCTGGCTCGTGGTTCGCCAGCGGAGGATCCGCTGGTCGTGGGGCCTTCTCGCGGTGCTGCCCCCGGCAGTGGTGCCGTGGCTGCTGGCCACCGATCGCTATGGCTGCGATGCGAACGCAGCGGTGACGGTGGCCGCCATGATCGCGGGATTCGCGATCGTGTGCATCGGCCTGTGGTCCGGGGCGGCGCCCTTCATCGTCGGACTCCTCGTGTGGGCGACGGGAGCGGTCGCGATCGCACAGGCCACCGACCCCTCCTGCCAGTTGGCACCGACGGTCATCATCTTGAATGTCGCAGCCTTCCTGCCGCTCGCGGTGGTGTTCACCCTGATCGGCGCGCGCGTCAATCGCCGGGACCGTGACGCCATGGAAGCCATTGCGACGACCGCCGCGCTCGAGGACTCGCGGGCGGCGTCAGTGGCGGACATCGACGGCGTCCTGGTCGCAGTTGCGCGGTCCGCTGCCGACCGGTTCGACGCGATCGCCGCTCGGGAGGTACTTAATGACGATGACGTGCGCACGCTGGCCTGCCTCTCCGGACAGCTGCGGGCCAGCGTGCAGGTCGACCAGGGTGTGGTCGAAGGTTTCGCGCGCGCAGCGGCCACCATCATCTGGCGTCTTGCCGATCAGGGGATACCTGTCGAAGTCGGTGTGCTTGCCACGAGTTCAGACGCCAGGCCGATGCCCGATGGCGTCCTCGACCTCCTCATCCAGGCTGCCTCGACGCATCCCCAGCCGGGAATGCGCATCCAGAGTGTCGCCAGTCCCGAGTGGGAGCTGCTCTCGCTTTCCCTCTCGAAGGCGGGTGCTGAGAGCGCCGGACTGAATCCAGGAAGCGTGCGCTCATTCGATGACGTCACGGTGGAGGTGAGCGAGATCGAGGACGATGCCAGCGGCTTGGTGGTCGCAACGGTGGAGCGACAGGTGCGCGAAACCGCGCCGGCCTCAGGGGGCGGGGCGACGCCCCGACCGCATGAGTCGTCCCGGTAGCCTCGGCCCGTGCTGCTCTCCGATCGCGACCTGAAGGCCGAGATCTCGTGCGGGCGCGTGGGCGTCGAACCCTACGCCGAGACGATGATCCAGCCGTCCAGCATCGATGTTCGCCTCGATCGCTGGTTCCGGGTATTCGAGAACCACAAGTACCCGCACATCGACCCGAGCATCGAGCAGCCGGACCTCACGCGACTGCTGGAGCCTGAGGGCGACGAGCCGTTCGTCCTGCATCCAGGGGAGTTCGTTCTCGGGTCGACCTACGAGGTCGTGACGCTGCCTGATGACATCGCGGGACGCCTGGAGGGCAAGAGCTCCCTGGGTCGCCTCGGCCTGCTCACCCACTCCACCGCCGGGTTCATCGATCCGGGGTTCAGCGGGCACATCACCCTCGAGCTGTCGAACGTGGCGACCCTGCCGATCCTGCTCTACCCGGGAATGAAGATCGGCCAGCTGTGCCTGTTCCGCCTGTCGTCCCCCGCGGAGCATCCGTACGGCTCGGAGAAGTACGGCTCGCGGTACCAGGGCCAGCGGGGGCCGACACCCTCACGCTCCTACGCGAACTTCCACCGCACGCAGATCTGACGGCCGCGAAGAGCTCCCGATTCGGGCGGCGATACGCCACAATCGGCGTGCAGGGTCTTCATGACACAGCCGCACACCTGCCGGTCACACCGGTGCGCTGACCGCACCCGCGCGCATCCGGGACACCGCAGGCCCACGCGGAGGAGACGGGCATGGCAGCGGAGTCGGACAGTCCAGCGTCGGCGCACGGGCGCTCCTCGACCGTCGGTCGGGTCATCGCCGGGCTCGGCGCTGTCGTGGTGCTCGGCTACACCGGGCTGGTGCCCTCCATCGTGCTCTTCGCCTCGATCGGGTCATGGGAGTGTCTGGGTGCGAACTGCGATGCGGCCCAGACCGCGCTGGTGGCCGGATCCGCAGCGGGTTACCTCGGCGGGCTGTCCGCAGTGGTGCTGCTGACGCTGTACGCGTTCCGGCCGCGTCGTTGGACCCTCATCGTTGCCCTCATTGCGATTCTCGTCTCGGCACTCGCGCTCGTGCTGCAGGTATGGGGAGCGTCGACCGTCTCGTCCGGCAGGGATGCGGGAGCGGAGGCCATGCAGGTCGCCTTCGACGTCGACCAGGTCATGCAGCAGGCGGTTGCCGACGCGACGGGCATGTCCGTGTGGAGCACTTCGGGGGTCACCGGTCCGGATGTGCGAGTGAGTGTGTGCCCTGATGACCCGACTGCGTTTCAGGCGATCTCGAGCCTGACCTTCGATGTCGAGGCGAATCTGCCGGCCGAGGATCGCGATGCCATCACTCAGGCCGTGGAGGTGTCGACCGCGGCACTCATGCTCCTGCCAGATGCCAGCCTGACGACGGAGTGGTCGCAGGACGGCAGCCGGTGGGTGCTGACGGTGACGTCGTCCTGCCAGCCGATTCCTGAGGGGGAATGACGATGAGGGCTCGGAGTCTTGCTCCCGTAGGAGTGGCGATGATCATGCTCGCCGCCGTCGTCACCGCTGCCCCGCAGGCTGCAGCCGCACGCGTGTGCATCCCGCTCCTGTCCGGCACTCAGTGCGTCGACTTCCTCGAGGGACGGCCGACCGAACCGGGCCTGTCGAAGGGGATGTCCGCCTCGATGTCGCCCAAGGAGCTCAAGGGCACGGGCGGAGTGACCCTGCGCGTCTCCGGGTTTCAGCCGCGCGAGGGCCTGCGGCTTTTCAACTACAACATCTTCGGGCAGAGCCGGATGGTGGAGTACAGCGCCGGCACCCGGCGAGCCGATGCCAGGGGCGGACTGACATGGAAGACGTCGCCGTCGACCGCCATCTACGAGTCGGAGTGGGGCAAGCCCGCCCTGTGCGCCTATGGAATGAGATCCGGACGTCTCGCCTGCGCCGCGTTCTCCGTTGCGGCCGACACTGCGGACCAGCTGGTGCCCGCCACCCCGCCGAACGCGAATGGCGACGTGCCGGTGCCGCCGACCGTCCCGTCGACACCGACTCCCTCACCGGCGACGTCGTCGAACCCCGGCGAGAACTGCGTGGACTACGGCTTCACCACCCTGTGCACAGGATGATGGCCAAACGCGCTGGTCGAGCGTCGGTCGAGTTCGTTTTCGGAAGGTGATGACGTCGCACCGGTCGTCACCACTCGGTAGGCCACGATGGCCCCATGGGCATGCCACCGGAGAACGAGCTGGAGACCTTCACCTACGAGGACTTCGGGGTGGGCATCCGCTGGTTGGCCGAGCAGCTCGTGGCGCGTGGGTGGATCCCGGACGTCATCCTCGGCGTCGTGCGCGGGGGCCTGTTCGTCTCCACCGCCCTGGCCTACGCGCTCGACATCAAGGATGTCCGTCACGTGAATGTCGAGTTCTACACCGACGCGGGTGAGACGCTGCCGGAGCCGGTGCTCATCGGCCAGCCGCCCTACCTCGCCGACCTCGGCGGCAAGCGGGTCCTCGTCGCCGACGATGTGGCCGACACAGGCGCCACCCTGCAGTTCGTGCGGGCGATGCTTCCCGACGATGCAGTCGTGCACGTCGCCGTTCTCTACGAGAAGCCCGGCACCACCTACGCCCCGGATCTCGCCTGGCGCTCCACGGACCGCTGGATCAGATTCCCGTGGATCCAGGTGCCGCCGGTGCGGGTCGCCGAGGCCGGGCGCTCATCGGTCTAGCCGGCCGAGGTGCGACGCAGCCGCATTCCCGGGATCATGCTCGGGTGAGGACGAGATGAGCGACCGCGGCTGGACCCTCGTGACGGGTGCCACCGGCTACGTCGGCGGTCGCCTCGTCGGCTACCTGCTCGAGGCCGGCCATGAGGTGCGCGTTCTCGTGCGTGATGCGGCCAAGCTGGCTCACACGGACTGGCGATCGCGGGTGGACATCGTGGAGGGAGACGCCCTCGATCCTGTTGCCCTTGCCACGGCCATGAACGGTGTCGGCACCGCCTACTACCTGCTGCACTCGCTGCAGCAGGGCAGCGACCTCGAGGCGGCCGAGCGGCGCATGGCCGAGGGGTTCGCGCGAGCAGCTGCCGATTCGGGGATCAGCAGGATCGTCTACCTCGGCGGCCTGGCCCCGGACCTTCCTGCGGAGTCGATGTCGCCGCACATGCGCTCGCGCCACCAGGTTGGTGCACTGCTGCGAGCGTCGGGCGTCTCCGTCATCGAATTGCGCGCGAGCGTCATCATCGGCTCGGGATCAGCGTCCTTTGAGATGCTGCGATACCTCACCGAGCGGCTTCCCGCGATGATCACGCCCCGGTGGGTGCGTACCCGAACGCAGCCCATCGCCATTCGCGACGTCCTCCGCTACCTCGTGCTCTGCGCCGACCTTCCCGCGGATGTGAGCCGCGCCTTCGACATCGGCGGACCGGACGTCCTCACCTACGAGGAGATGATGCACCGGTATGCGGCGGTGGCCGGCCTGTCGAAGCGGATCATCCTGCCGATCAACGTGCTGACCCCGGAGCTGTCGAGCCACTGGGTCAACCTCGTGACTCCCGTGCCGCGCGCCATCGCCCGACCGCTCGTGCGCTCGCTTCGTCATCCAGCCGTGTGCCGTGAGCATGACATCGCGCAATGGATCCCCGATCCGCCCAACGGACTGATCGACTTCGACGAGGCCGTGCGCCTGGCACTCACCCGCGTGAAGGAGGCGCAGGTCGCCACGCGATGGTCCGATGCCGCGACGCCGGGGGTGCCGAGCGAACCGCTGCCCAGCGACCCGACCTGGACCGGAGGCACGCTCTACACCGATGTGCGGGAGGTCCGGACGACCGCGTCGACGGAGAATCTCTTCGCAGCCATCGAGCGTATCGGCGGGGAGTCCGGCTGGTACTCGTCGCAGTTCCTCTGGCGCACGCGCGGCTTCATCGACCGACTGGCCGGCGGTGTCGGACTGCGTCGCGGGCGACGGGATCCGGAGCGACTGTCGGTCGGCGACGCCGTGGACTTCTGGCGGGTGGAGGAGTACATCCCCAACGAGGTCGTCCGCCTGCGAGCGGAGATGCTCATGCCGGGACGCGCCTGGCTGGAGTTCACCGTGCAGGACGAGGGGACGACCCGGCTGCTGCGCCAGCGCGCGATCTACTGGCCGCACGGCCTCGCGGGTCACGCCTACTGGTGGGGAGTCGCGCCCTTCCACGCCTTCGTGTTTCCCCCCATGGCCCGGCACATCGTCGAGCATGCGGAGCAGCGCACGGCGGCAGCGCGGCCTGCAGCCTGACGGAGAGAATCCCCCGGTCCGGTCGCGGACCGAAACGGCCGGGTCTACCGTCCGTCCATGGTCGCAGTGCTGCTCGGTGCCGACGCGCGGCTGCGCAACGGAGTGGTCCTGCCAGCAGCCGCGGGTGTCCTGGGCGCGTGGGTGCTCCTCGCTGTCACTGCGGACCACTCCTCGGCGGCGTCCTTCGCGGTGATGTGGGCGGCCATGTCCGTGGCGATGATGCTCCCGACCGTGACGAGGCCGATGATGCGTGCGGCCGACGGGTCGCCCGCCCGGGCCTGGTCCTTCATCGGGGGCTTCCTGGTGGTGTGGCTTGCTGCGGGTGTGCCGGCCTACCTGGTCATGAACGCCCTGCAGTGGACGCCGTTCTGGATCGCACTCACCTGGATCGTCGCGGGGGCCTATCAGGTGCTCCCGCAGCAGCATCGACTCGTCAAGTCCTGCAGCGCGGTGGTCTACAGCGGACGTGCATCCGGGTTCGGGGCACGGCAGGGGCTTCGATGCGTCTCCGCGTGCGCGCCGATCATGCTCGCGGCGATGGTGACAGCCATGGCTCTCCCCGGCTTCGTCGCACCCGTGCTGCTGCTGCTCGGACTCACCGTCCTGCTCTGCTGGGAGCGCGAGCCCTCGACGCCCCGCCAGGCAATGGTGGTCGTCGGCACGACCCTCATGCTCACTGCGGTGGCCGCTGTGATGCTGTTCGGTTCGGGAGCCGGTCACCTGCACGGGTGAACGGCGCGCCTCACATCGGAAGATCGAGGTCGGCACCGTCGGCCACGTCGCCCACCTCCACGAGCACCACATCCCGGTGCTCGCGCAGGAGCCGTCGGGCCCCCTGATCTCCCCGGGCGACGTCGATCGCCTCGTCCCAGAGCGTCCTCGCCAGGCATACCGGGTGACCCCGCTCCCCGTCGTAGGTGCACTGCGCTGCAGGGGCATCGGCGGACGAGTTGATGAGTCGCTCGACCGCGGAGGTCGTGAGTCCGGGAAGGTCGACCAGCGTGATCACCGCGCGGTCGGCGTCGGACTGGTTGCGCAGGTGCGTCAGCCCGGTGCGCAGGGACGACCCCATCCCCTCGGGCCAGGCATCGTTGACGACGACGTTGGCACCCTCGACGTGACCCACCCATGCGCCGAGCACGACCACCACAGGATCGCATCCGGCCTCGACCATCACCCGCACCGCGCGGTCGACCAGACGCTCCCCGTCGACGACGACCGGGGCCTTCGGCTGCCCGAACCGCGACCCGGATCCCGCTGCGAGAACGAGGCCGGCGACCGGGCTCCCGGACGTCACTAGCGCGGGGCCCCGGGGTGGATCGGGCCCTGCGTCGTCGCCAGGTGGGCGCCGCTGCCGCCCCAGCGCGACTGGATGATCTCGGCGGCGATCGAGATGGCGGTCTCCTCGGGCGTGCGCGCACCTAGGTCGAGGCCGATCGGGGAGTGCACCCGGGCCAGCTCGTCGTCGGTAACGCCGGCCTCCTTGAGCCGGATCAGGCGGTCCTCGTGCGTGCGCCGCGAGCCCATCGCACCGATGTAGCCGGCGTTGGTCTGCAGCGCCTGCTTGATGGCGGGCACGTCGAACTTCGGATCGTGCGTCAGCACGGCGATCACCGTGCGAGAGTCGACCTCCTGGCCCGACAGCCAGCGGTGCGGCCAGTCGACGATCACCTCGTCGGCGTCGGGGAAGCGCTTCGCCGTCGCGAACACAGGCCGTGCGTCGACCACGGAGACCTTGAATCCGAGCAGCTTCCCGACGCGGACGAGGGCGGCGGAGAAGTCGATGGCTCCGAACACGATCATCCGCGGCTTGGGTGCGAATGACTGGACGAAGACGTCGAGGCCCTCGCCGAGGCGCTCCCCCTCGGGGCCGTAGTGAAGGAACCCGGTCGTTCCGGACTCGAGCATGCCGATCGCGTCCTCGCGCACAGTGTCGTCGAGTCGCGTGGTGCCGAGGGATCCCTCGGTGCGGTCCCGGCGCACGACGATGTGGCGTCCGACGTGGTGGGGACCGGCCACGATGGTCGCGACAGCGACCGGCTCCTCGTCAGCGATGCTCGTCGCGATGCCCTCCAGTTCCGGCCAGGTCTGCTCGTCGACGCGCTCGACGAACACCTCGAGGATGCCTCCGCAGGTGAGTCCCACGGCGAAGGCGTCGTCGTCACTGACGCCGTACGTCTCAAGGCGTGGCTGGCCGTCGGAGAGCACCTCCTGACCGAGGTCGAACAGGGCTCCCTCGACGCAGCCGCCGCTGACCGAGCCCACGGCCTCGGACTCGTCCGTGACGAGCATGGACGCCCCGGCCGGGCGGGGCGCAGAGCGCCAGGTGCGCACGACGGTGGCCATGGCCGCGGCTCCGTGGCGCGACCGGACGGCCATCAGTTCCGGCAGTACCTCGCGCATGACCACTCCGATTCCCCGGGCCGTTCCCGGGCACGCGGTCAATAATGGCCCGATGGGCGAGATTCGGCTGGTCGAAGTCACCGAGCGGGTGCTCGACGTGCATGCCCTGGCGGCCCTCGTCGATGATCCTCGAGCGGGAGCGGTGGTGACCTTCAGCGGCACGGTGCGCGACCACGATCACGGCCGGTCCGTGGCGACCCTGGACTACGAGGGGCATCCGACGGCTGAGGCCGTGCTCAGCGAGGTCGCCAAGGAGATCGATGCCCGCTTCGATCCCATCGCGATCGCCGTCGCGCATCGCGTGGGTCCGATCCCGATCGGGGAGTCCGCGCTCGTCGCAGCCGTGGCGACGGCCCATCGTGGTGAGGCGTTCGCCGCCTGCCAGGCGCTGGTCGACCTGACGAAGGAGAAGCTCCCCGTGTGGAAGCACCAGGTCTTCACGGACGGAACCGATGAGTGGGTGAACTGCGCATGACCACCCACCTCGGCATGCCGGCGCCGTTGGCCGGCGAGGCCACCGGCACGCTCGTGGACTCCTACGGTCGGGTGCACCGGGACCTGCGGGTATCCGTCACGGATCGCTGCAACCTGCGCTGCACCTACTGCATGCCGCCGGACTTCTCCGACTGGATGCCCGGTGACCACCTGCTCTCCATCGACGAGCTCATGACGGTCGTCGAGGTGGCCATCAGCCAGGGGATCGAGTCGATCCGGCTCACGGGCGGTGAGCCGCTCGTTCGCCCGGACATCGTCGAGATCGTCCGCCGCATCAACGCTCTGCCCGCGCCCCCGCGGATCACCCTGACGACGAACGCCCTGCGGCTCGCCGATCTCGCCCAGCCGCTTGCCGACGCGGGTCTCGAGCGCGTCAACATCAGCCTCGACACCCTCGATCCGGAGCGATTCACCCGGCTCACCTTCCGCGATCGATTCGACGACGTGCTTGCCGGCATCAGTGCCGCACTCGCGGCCGGACTGCACCCGGTCAAGGTCAACACCGTGCTCATGCGCGGCATCAACGACGACGAGGCGATTCCCATGCTCCGCCACTCGATCGAGCACGGCTGGCATCTGAGGTTCATCGAGCAGATGCCCCTCGACGCGCAGGGCTCCTGGGAGCGGGCCGAGATGGTCACCGCCGGCGAGATCCACGAGCTCCTCGGGGCCGAGTTCCGCCTGACGCCGAAGCCCGGTCGCGGCTCGGCACCGGCCGAGGAGTTCGTCGTCGACGACGGTCCCGCGACCGTCGGCATCATCGCCAGCGTCAGCAAGCCGTTCTGCTCCGCCTGTGACCGGCTGCGTCTCACCGCGGACGGACAGATCCGCAACTGCCTGTTCGCCCAGGACGAGACCGACGTGCGGGCCACCCTCCGTGACGGCTCGCTCTCGGATGCGGAGCGCCGCGACCGCATCGCCCGCCTGTTCGCGACGGCGACGTGGGCGAAGCTGCCGGGGCACGGGATCAACGACCCGTCCTTCGTCCAGCCCGATCGCCCGATGAGTGCCATCGGAGGCTGACGTGTCCGTCGAGGTGCACCTGTTCGCCGCAGCGCGGGCCGCGGTCGGGGAGTCCGTCGTGACGGCGACCCCCGGGACCCTCGGGTCGATCCTCGACGACCTCCAGGTCCGCTACCCCGGCTTCGCCGCAGTGCGGCCCAGGTGCTCCTACCTGTTGGACGAGGTGGCCTGCACCGATCCGGCGGCGCGGGTGGGGGCGGGGAGTCGGGTGGACGTGCTGCCGCCCTTCGCCGGGGGGTGAGACCTCCTGTTGCTGCGTCAGTAGGTGGGGTCCGCAGGCCCGTTGAGCCCCCACCTACTGACGCACCAACGGGCAGTGGGCCGGGCGAATCCGGTCACATCCGGCCCGCGGGCCGGATAGCGTGCCAGAACGCACCTGATCGACCCGGAGGACCCATGGAGCTGGAGAACACGTTCGTCGTGCCCGCGGACATCGACACGGCCTGGGACACCCTGATCGACGTCGAGTCCATCGCTCCCTGCATGCCCGGGGCGACGCTGACCTCGTTCGACGGGGAGGAGTTCGCCGCCAACGTGAAGGTGAAGCTCGGCCCGGTGACGATGAACTTCGCCGGCACGGGGCGCTTCGTGTCGAAGGACAAGGCCACCCACGTCGCGGTCATCGACGCGTCCGGCCGGGAGACCAAGGGAGCCGGCACCGCCGGTGCCACGATCACGGCGACCCTCACATCCGAGGGACCGAGGAGCACGCGGGCGACCATCGTCACCGACCTCACCGTCACCGGTAAGGCCGCCCAGTTCGGCCGAGGAGTGATGGCGGACGTCTCGAAGCGGCTGATCACGCAGTTCGCAAGCAACCTCGAGCAGGTCATCGTGGCCCGAACCCCGGCGGACGAAGCCGTGTCGGAGCCGGCGCCCTCTACGACCGCTGCCGGGTCCGCCGACGGAGCGCCCGCGACGTCTCCCGCCCCCGCTCCGACGCCGAAGCTCGACAACGAGGCCCTCGACCTCGGCAACGCCGCACTCGTACCCGTCCTCAAGCGGGTCGTGCCCGTCATCGTCATCGTCGGCGCGGCGGTGGCCGTCGTCTGGTGGCTCGCCTCGCGCTCGTGACCTCTCGGACGGGCGGCCCCTCCGTGCCGCACCTACACTCGCGGCCGTGTACGACATCGCCCTGAGCGTCGCCGCCTGCGCCCGATCGGGCACGCGTGCCGATGTGGCGTGGATGATCGGTCCGACGGTGTCCGACGAGGCTCTGGCCTTCACTCCAGGCGGCGGCCGGATCGGCATGGTGATGGGCGGGGCCTTCGATGGCCTGCTCGGCGACGCGGCTGCGCGGCAGCTGCCGACCGGGCGCATGATCCGGCACACGGTGAACGAGTTCGAGAGCCAGATCAGCGGCCTCCCGGCGGGAACGGCGGTCGAGTTCCTCGTCGTGCCGGCGGAGCAGTTCCCGTCGGAGGCCTGGGCCGTGCTCCTGCAGCGGGAGTCGATCGCGGTGACGGCCTCCCTCGACGGTGACGTGGTCACCGCCATCGACGTCGCTACCGCGCTCTCCGCCTCCGGTGCCGCCCGGGACGCCCTGGAGGCGGGGCGTCCGGTGACCCTCGTGGGCGAGCGGGAGATCGTCACCGTCGTGACGCCCGTTCCCCGGCTCGTGATCGCCGGGCAGGGCCCGATCGCCGACGCGCTCGCCGCCCAAGGGGCCCTCCTGGGCTGGCGCACCGTAGTCGACCCGCGGCCGGCCAACGTCGTCGGACTCACGGCGACCCTGTCTCCTCTGGACAGTGTCGTGGTCATGGGTCACGACGTGGAGATGTCCAGCACCTGCCTCATGGCGGCACTGGAGAGCGATGCGGGCTACATCGGGGCGCTGGGGTCACTGGCCATGCAGCAGTCCCGCGCCGACTGGCTGGCCCTGCGGGATGTCACCGACATCAGTCGTGTGCATGGCCCGGCCGGCTTCGACATCGGGGCGGACGGCCCGGCGGAGATCGCCGTCTCCGTCATCGCCCAGGCCATCGCGTGGCGGCACGGGCGGGTCTGACGGCTCGCCGACCCCCCTTCGAGAATTGCCAAGAGGGGAATGTCAGGGATTGTTCGTTTCGGCTTGCGTGCCCTCGGTCATGGGTCTTGGATGTGGGAACCGTCACATCGGGGGATGAGCCAGCGGTCGGGAAGGACATTCCATGGCAGTTGAGTCCACCGGGCATGAGGCCGGATCCCCGCGCCTCTTCGCCCTCGTCGAGAACTCACCGAAGACCGGCGCCAGCCCGACCGTATGGGCATGGCCGCAGATCATGGACTACCTGAAGGTGGCGGGCCAGCCCGTCCAGGGTCCGTGGCCTCCCCATCAGGAGCCCCGTCCTGATCCCGATGCCGACTCCCTCCCCGCGGCTGTCCGCGACCCGCAAGGCTAGATCCGAGAGGAACCCATGTACCCGTCGCGCTTCGCCTACGAATCCCCCACCTCCCTCGCTGAGGCCATCGCCCTGCTGGATCGCAGCGGCGGAGAGGCCAAGGTGCTCGCCGGCGGCCAGAGCCTGATCCCCATGATCAAGCTGCGATTCGCCGCGCCGGCCATGCTGGTCGACATCAACAACATCCCCGGCCTGGACTACCACCGTCTCGACGCGGACGGGACCCTGCGCATTGGCGCGCTGTGCCGGCACGAGGATCTGGAGTTCTCGACGATCATCGGAGAGTCACACCCCACGCTCGCCGCGGCTGCTGCTCTCGTCGCCGACCCGATCGTGCGCACCCGGGGCACCTTCGTCGGATCGGTCTGCCACGCCGACCCGCAGGGGGACTGGGCGGCCACCATGGTGGCGCTCGGCGGGCAGATCATCGCGCAGGGCCCGAATGGCCGACGCACCATCGACGTCCGCAACTTCGTGCTCGGCCCCTTCACCAACGCGCTCGCGTACAACGAGATCGCGGTCGAGGCGGTCATCCCGCCGGCGACAGGCACCATGCGCGGCAGCTACCTCAAGCTCGAGAGGCGCGTCGGTGACTTCGCCACCGCGTCGGTGGCGGTAGCCCTCGACATGCACGGCGACGTCGTGCACCGCGCCGGCTGCGCCCTTGCGGGCGTCGGCGGTCGCACCATCGATGCCAATGACGCCATCTCCGTACTGGCGGGCAAGCGCCTCACGCCTGAGGACATCGACGCTGCCGCTGAGGCGGTCGCCGCAGTCGCGGAGCCGCGGACGGACCATCGAGGGTCGTCCGACTACAAGCGGCACATCGTCAAGACCTTCGTCACCCGCATCCTGAACAACATCGCCCACTCCGAGCAGAAGGCAGCCTGACCATGACGAGCCTGTACAACGAGGTCGCCGCAGATCCGGGCGCCGACGTTCCTACCCGTCGTATCACGATCACCGTCAACGGTGATCCCCGCACGGTCGACGTCGAGCCGCGTCTCCTCCTCGCCCACCTTCTCCGTCAGGGCCTTCAGCTCACGGGCACGCACACGGGCTGCGACACGACGAGCTGCGGTGCGTGCACGGTGCTCTTCGACGGCCGTCCGGTGAAGAGCTGCACGATGCTGGCGGTCCAGGCTGACGGCCACGAGGTGGAGACCGTCGAGGGAATGGCCACCGCGAGCGAGCTCCACCCGGTGCAGGAGGGCTTCAAGGAGTGCCACGGCCTCCAGTGCGGGTTCTGCACCCCGGGCATGATGCTCGCCTCCAAGGCGCTGCTGGAGCGCAACCCGAACCCCACTGAGGACGACGTCCGCTGGGCTCTGTCCGGCAACCTCTGCCGGTGCACCGGCTACCAGAACATCGTGAAGTCCGTCCTGTGGGCGGCCGAGAAGATGCGCGCGCAGAACGGCGAGGAGGCCTGATGTCCGTTGATGAGCTGAAGATCGGCGGAATGGGCGCAAGCCGCCGCCGGGTCGAGGACAACCGCTTCATCCGCGGCAAGGGTCGGTACGTCGACGACATCGTCCTGCCGGGGATGCTCCACATGGAGATCCTCCGCGCCGACGTCGCCCACGCCCGCATCAAGTCGATCGACACCTCTGCTGCTTGGGAGGTGCCCGGCGTCCGGCTCGTGCTCACCGGCGAGATGATGGCTGCTCGCAACCTGGCGTGGATGCCGACGCTCTCGTACGACACGCAGGCCGTCATGGCCACGGACAAGATCCGCTTCCAGGGCCAGGAGATCGCCGCCGTGATCGCGGACGACCCCTACATCGCCAAGGACGCCTGCAGCCGCATCGTCGTCGAGTACGAGCAGCTGCCCGTCATCGTCAACCCGATCCAGGCGCAGGATCCCTCGATGCCCCTGATCCGCGATGACAAGGAGAACCAGCCCACCAACAAGATCTTCGACTGGGAGATCGGCGACAAGGCGCGCACCGACAGGGCGTTCGAGGAGGCTGACGTCGTCTCCACGCTCGAGCTGCACTACCCGCGTTCGCACCCGTCGCCGCTGGAGCCGTGCGGTTCGATCGCCGACTACGACCGCTCCACCGGCAAGCTCACCGTCTACATGACGACACAGGCTCCGCACATCATCCGCGCGGCGGTCGCGATGGTCGCTGAGCTCCCCGAGCACATGATCCGGATCGTCTCGCCGGACCTCGGCGGCGGCTTCGGCAACAAGGTGCCCGTCTACCCCGGGTACGTCATCTCGATCCTCGCCTCCATCCTGACCGAGCGTCCGGTGAAGTGGATCGAGGACAAGACGGGCAACCTGATCTCGACCGGGTTCGGCCGCGACGTCTACCTCAAGGGTGAGCTGGCGCTGCGCAAGGACGGCAAGATCCTCGGGATGCGGATGCACACGACGTCCGATCACGGCGCGTTCTTCGCCGATGCGCAGCCGACCAAGTTCAAGATCGGCCTCATGCACTCGACCTTCGCGTGCTACGACGTGCCTGCCGCCCACCTCACGAGCGTGGGCTACTACACGAACAAGGCCCCGGGCGGTGTCGCCTACCGCTGCTCGTTCCGCGTCACGGAGGCGATGTTCTTCCAGGAGCGGATGATCCACGCGGCGGCCAACGACCTTGGCATGGACCAGGCGGAGTTCCGCCGGGTCAACCTCGTCAAGGACGACATGTTCCCGTACCGAACGGCCTTCGGCTTCCTCACCGACTCCGGGCAGTACGAGAAGTGCCTCGAGGTCGGCATGGAGGCCATCGGCTACCGCAACTTCAAGCAGGAGCAGGAGGAGGCCCGCAAGCGCGGCCGTCTGCTGGGCATCGGCATCTCGACCATGACCGAGCCGCTGGGTGCTGGCAACAGCCGCGAGTACGACATCCTCGGCATCAAGATGTTCGACTCCGCCGAACTGCGCATCCACATGACCGGCAAGGGCATCCTGCGCACTGGAGCGAAGACGCAGGGTCAGGGCCATGAGACGACGTGGGCGCAGATCGTGGCCCATGAGCTCGGCATCCCGGCCGACGACATCGTCGTCGAGGAGGGCGACACCGACACGGCGCCCTTCGGCATGGGCACGTACGCGTCGCGTTCGACTCCGGTCGCCGGCGCAGCCGTCGCCATGGCAGCACGCAAGATCCGGGCCAAGGCACGCAAGATCGCCGCGCATCTGCTCGAGGTGTCCGAGGAGGACATCGAGTGGGAGCTCGGTCGGTTCTACGTGCGGGGCAACCACGACCGCGGCGTCACCATCCAGGACTGCGCCCTGGCGGCGTACAGCAACATGCCCGACGGCATGGAGCCCGGCATGGAGAGCACCGCCTACTACGACCCGCCGAACCTCACCTGGCCGTTCGCGGCGTACTTCTGCAAGGTCGAGGTCGATCCCCAGACCGGTGTCTGGGACGTCCTCAACTTCGTGGCCGTCGACGACTGCGGGGTGCGCATCAACCCGATGGTCGTCGAGGGGCAGGTCATGGGCGGTCTCACCGAGGCCTACGCCATGGCGAACATGCAGTACATCACCTTCGACGAGTCCGGAAACTGCATCGGGTCGAACTACATGGACTACCTGCTGCCGACAGCCTGGGAGACTCCCGGCTTCGAGCTCCATGAGGTCGTCACGCCGTGCCCGCACCATCCGATCGGCGCCAAGGGTGTCGGCGAATGCGCGACTGTCGCAGGGCCGGCCGCGTTCGTGAACGCGGTCATGAACGCGATCGAGCATGCAGGGGCTCGCAACGTCGACATGCCCCTGATGCCCAATCGGGTGTTCGAGGCACTGCACACCGGTAACGACATCTCGGGTATGCCGCCGGTCAAGGTCGACTGACGTGCCCGAGCAGTCACCCATGGAGGGGGTCGACGTCATGGCTCGCGCGGTCGAGCTCATGGCGCGGGGCGAGTCATTCGCCATGGCGACAGTCGTCTGGCGCCAGCCCCCGTCGTCCGGGCATTACGGATCGCGCGCGATCGTGATGCCCGACGGCACTCTCCATGGGTGGATCGGCGGCGCCTGCGCCGAGCCGGTGTTGATCCGGGAGGCGAAGCGGGTCCTTGCCGAGGGAAGGTCCTCGCTCATCTGGCTGGGCCAGGAGCAGGACTTCCTCGGCATGCACGTGCCTGACGGCGTCATGACGGTGCCCATCTCGTGCCAGAGCGATGGTGCCCTGCAGATCTTCGTCGAGCCCGTCGCAGCAGCACCGCACGTCCTCGTCGTCGGCCGCTCGCCGATGGCCATGACTCTCGTCGACCTCGCACGTGATGTCGGCTGGCGATCCGAGCTGGTCAGCCCCGAGGGCTTCAGCGCCACCAGCGTCCAGCAATCGTCAGCCGTCATCGTCGCCACTCAGGGTCATGGCGACGAGGAGGTGCTCGAGGAGGCGCTGCGCGCTACCCCCGCATTCATCGGGCTCGTCGCATCGCGCAAGCGCGGTGATGTCGTGCGTGGCTACCTTGCCGAGCGGGGAGTGAGCGCCGATCGTTTGGCGGCCATTCACGTGCCGATCGGGCTCGATCTCGGTCACACCAATCATCGCGAGATCGCAGTATCGATCCTCGCGGAGCTCGTGCAGATCCGCGCCGCCGGAGGCCTCAAGCCGCAGCAGCGCACGCTGCTCCCGGTGATCGAGCCGGAGGAGGTCATCGACCTCGTGTGCGGGATGACGGTCGAGGCGGTGCCCGCCAATCGTCCGTTCGACTTCGAGGGCACGACCTACTACTTCTGCGCCCCCGGGTGCAGGAAGGCATTCGAGAAGGACCCGGAAGCGTTCATTCCACGGGAGGTTCCATGCTGATCAACCAGTCGTTCCAGATCGACCAGCCGGTCGACCAGGTCTGGAAGTTCTTCGATGACATTCCGTTGGTCGCGAAGTGCATCCCGGGCGCCGACCTCACCAACCAGGTGGGTGATGACCAGTACGAAGGCGACGTCATCATCTCCGCCGGTCCGGTGAAGCTGGAGTTCTCCGGCTCCGTCAAGATCAAGTCGCGCGACGAGGCACGCAAGGTGCTCGTCCTCGACGCCTTCGGCGCCGACAAGAAGGGCCGCGGCTCCGCGACGATGATCATGCAGATCTCGTTGAAGCCCCTCGGCGGCGCCACTGAGGTCTCGCTCAATATCGATCTGTCGATCTCGGGCGCCGCCGCTCAGTACGGACGCGGACTCGTGGTCGACGTCACGAGCGTCCTCATCGAGCAGACCGCCGGCTCGATGAAGCTCCGCATCACCGCGATGTCGGAGGGCCGCGACCCCTACGCGATCGACGCCCCGCAGGCCGCCAGTGGCCTGGCGATCGGCTTCACCGCCTTCCTGCGCGCGGCCAAGCGCGTCTTCGCCCGGTTCTTCCTCCCCTACGAGCCGGCCCCGAGCCGCTAGAAACGGAGATCGCATATGACCCTGTGGTGGATCGGGAACCTGATCCTGCTCATCGTGATCGTCCCCGTGCTCGTGGCGCTGCTCAACACGCTGCTGGGTGCGTTGGAGCGGATCCGTGGGGCGTCGCAGGACGCCCTCGACGGCGGCGTGGCCCTCATCGGGGAGCTGAACACCACGCCGGCACTGCTGGAGAGGACCGACGTGGTCATCAAGGAAGTCGCCAATGGTGCCGTGCGCTACGCCGGCCCCGTCTCGAAGCTGCTGGGTTAGGAGACCACCATGCCAGCCGAAGCAATCGTCACCCTGGTCATCGGGGCGGTGATCATCGCCGCTGCCGCCCTCGCGCTCACGCGGGTGATCATCCACCTCGCCGCGACGTCTAAGACCCTCGGCGCCCTCGACGGCGGCGTGCAGGTCATCGTGGACAAGACGGCGACCGTCCCGTCCACCGTGGCGTCCGTCAATGCCAGCCTGGCCCCCGTTCGGGCCTTCGCGGACTCGATCTAGGGAGGGGCCATGGACTTCACCGGACATGAAGGGTGGCTGATCGGCTTCATCATCGGAGCCGTCGTCGTCCTCGTCGTCGTCGTCCTCGTCGTGTCGATCCTCGCTCTCGCGTGGCGGATCGGGACGCAGGCTGGGAGCATCCTCAGCGGACTGCAGCAGGCCGAGCGCAACACTGCGGGGCTCAAGCAGCTCAACGAGACCATTGAAGCTGCGCTGGCCGTCATCGCCGGCCTCAAGCGCGGCCGAGCAAGGCTGGGAGGCTGACATGGACGCTCAAGTGGAGAACCTCTGGCTGTGGGCGAACATCCTCGGCTCAGTCGTGGTTGTGGCCGTTGCGGCCCTGCTCACCCTGCTCGTCATCTTCGTGCACCGGATTCACGGGCGCGTCGCTGACATCAATACGACCCTCGAGGCGACCAAGGCGAACACCGCCGACACCGCCCTCATCACGACCACGGCGGGCGGCGTGGAGGCCGTTCTCGCGGAGGGTCTCGAACATCATCTGTTCCTCGGTCGAGTTCTGGACAAGGTGCGCTCATGAGCGGTCTCGCGTTGTGGTCAGTCATCAATGTCGTCGCGCTCATCGCGGGCCTGGCGATCTACCTCTACATCGTCGGTCGCCAGCTCAAGACGGTCGCCGGGAACCTCGAGACGGCAGCTGACACCGTCTGGGACATCAAGGCCGATGCTGAGCGCATCGAGCCCGGCCTGACGGCGATCAACACGACCGGAAACGTCGTGGCCGGCGCGCTGCCCCTGCTGTACGGATTCGGTGAGGGCATCGTGGTCGG
Source organism: Candidatus Nanopelagicales bacterium (assembly GCA_044233495.1). Taxonomy (GTDB): domain Bacteria; phylum Actinomycetota; class Actinomycetes; order S36-B12; family S36-B12; genus UBA10649. Next base: position 5,796 of record JBIIJX010000001.1, on the reverse strand, counting down.
TGCCACGTTCGTGCACGACGATCACGTTGCTGAAGGTGTCAATCGCCCCGCAATGGGCACTCGCCGCTCACGCTTCATGGAGAGCGTCGGAGTAGACATCTCCTGAGGGTGGTCAGGACGTCAGGAGCGGCTCGCCTCAGGTGGGCCGCTTCTGCGTTGTGAGGGCGTCGGTCATCGCGGTGTCGTACTCGCCGATCCACTCCTGCTTCCACGCCTGGTCGAACTTCTCCACATTGCAGCTCGGCGCGTAGATGGCGCACAGCTCCTGCGTGATCTGCTCGCGATGCGACCGGGTTCCTCCTGGAACGTCGAGCCAGCACACGTGCAGGTTGAACTTGCCGCCTGCCCGCTTGATCCACGCCGATGACCGTGGATGCCGGAAGGGAAAGCCTTCCGCGCTGAGATCGTCGGCGTGGCCCACGAAGATCACCGCGAACTCCTGCGGTCGCTGGGGGTTGTCCTTGGCCAGGATCGCGTACACGGCGGCCTGGGCGGGCGGCGTCCAGCCCGCCAGGGCCCGTGGCCCTTCGAAGGCGTAGCCAGCCAGGCTGCCGAGGCGGATCACGGGATCTCATCCTCGAAGTCGTCGTCCTCGGCGATCGATTCGGCATACGCGACAGGCCAGGCAGGCAGCGACGTGCGTGCCACAGCCGCGGCGAAGCGCTCCAGGGCGATCTCCACGGCCTCGTCGGACGAATCCGCCTCGACGACGATCTGGGCGCCGTAGCCCATCGTGCCCATGCCGGTCGCGATGCCCTCGAGCGGTGCCACGGCATCCGCCAACTCGACGATCTCCTCGAGGGTCGTCTCGCGGTCACCCTCGGCTGCTAGCGAGATGCTGTACCTCATCGTCACCCCACCTTCGCCAGTCGGTTGGCCAGTCGCTCGAGGCTAGCGAGGTTGTGGCCGGAGTGCACCTCGTCGATGTAGGGATCGGCGACGATCATGCCCAGCGACGCGGGCACGTAGACCTCGACGTCGCCTCGATGGGGATTGACCCAGATCACCCGGTGGGCGATGCGCGACAGGCTCTCCATCGCCTCGGAGAGCGCCTGCGGCTCGCCCCGGTCGAGGCCGTCGGAGCAGATGACGACGATCGCCCCCCGCCCGAGGCGCGAGCGTCGGGCGGCCCGCGTGTACTCGCGCAGGGAGTCGCCGATCCGGGTGCCGCCGTCCCAGTCGAAGACGGACTCTCCGGCGGTGCGCATGGCCTCGTCGGGGTCGCGACGATCCAGTTGTCGGGTGATGCGGGTGAGGCGAGTGCCGAAGCAGTAGACATCAACCCGGGTGTTCGCGCGGCGGGCCGAGTAGGCGAACTGCAGAAGGTTGCGCGAGTAGTCCGCCATCGATCCGGAGACGTCCAGGACGAGCACCAGCGGCCGCAGCTTCTCCTTGCGCGTGCGGAACTGCAGACCTCCGGGCTCACCGAGGTTGCGCATGGTGTCGCGGACCATCCGTCGCATGTCCAGCGTCGAGCTCCGGCGCGTGCGCGTCATCCGATGGGTGCGGCGCTTGGGTGGGGTGATGCGCATGCGCGAGATCAGGCGGCGCACCTGCCGGAGCTCTGCGTCAGTGCATTCGGCGAACTCCTTGTGGCGGTACACCTCCGTCGTGCTGGCCACGTACCCGAGCTTGACCTCGTCGGGGTTGATCTCTCCCGGCAGGCCCTCCTCGGTATTGGGGATCTCCAGCGTGGCGCCCGCGTTCGCCGACGAGCGCAGCATGCGCTTGAGCGGGCCGTCGTCGCTGAGCTTCTCGCCGAGGAAGTACTCGCGGAACACGATCTTGTAGATCGGGAAGTGCTCGCGACGGCGGACGAAGCAGGCGCGTCCGGCCCAGTAGACGTCGAGCAGGTCGGAGACCTTCAGCTCCGCCATGCCGGCGCAGAAGGTGAGGACGTCGTCGGTGCCGATGGGAAGCCCGGCATCACGCAGTGCGTTGCCGAAGCCGACGAACAGGGCGTCGATGTCGTCAGGCGACGACATCGCTGATGCTCTTCGTCGTGAACTCCAGATCGTCTCGATCCTTCACGACGGCACCGAGAGTGTCGAGCGCGATCTCCTCGGTGAGCGACTGGGCGCCCAGTGCCTCCAGGCTCGTGGTCCAGTCGATCGTCTCGGCGACACCGGGGAGCTTCTCGAGTTCCATCTCGCGCAGGCGGTTGACAGCGGAGACCACCTGGTCCGCGAGAGCGGTGCTGACGTCGGGGATGCGGGAGCGCACGATCGCCACCTCGCGCTCGTGCGGGGGGAATCCGATCCAGGTGTAGAGGCAGCGCCGCTTGAGCGCATCGTGCAGCTCTCGTGTGCGGTTCGACGTGAGGATGACGATGGGGCGAGTCGCGGCCTTCACCGTGCCCATCTCCGGGATGGTCACCTGGAACTCGCTCAGCAGCTCGAGGAGGAAGGCCTCGAACTCATCGTCGGCGCGATCCACCTCGTCGATGAGAAGCACGCACTGCTCACCCGCCCGCACTGCCTGGAGCAGGGGCCGCTCGACGAGAAAGCGCTCGCTGAAGAGATCCTCGTCGGAGGAGGCCAGCTCAGCCTGGCTCAGCGCACGTACGTGCAGCATCTGCCGCGCGTAGTCCCACTCGTACAGCGCATGGTGGGTGTCGATGCCCTCGTAGCACTGCAGGCGGATGAGGTCGCGTCCGAGCATCTCGGCGAGCGTGCGCGCCAGCTCGGTCTTGCCGACGCCGACCTCGCCCTCCAGCAGCAGGGGCTTGCCCAGCTTCAGGGCCAGGAGCAGCGTGGTGGCCAGGCCCCGATCAGCGATGTAGCCCTGCTCCCCGAGCCGCTCGGTGAGAGCGGGCACGGTGAGATCGTCGAAGGCGCCCGACACGGAGATCAGCGACCCTCGCCGAGGACGAGGTCGCCGATCGAAGAGCCACCCAGCTTGCCCTCACGACGCAGCTTGTTGCGCCAGGCGGTGCCCATGTCGACGCCCTCCTCGGCGAAGCCGTCGAAGGAGACGTCCTTCATGTTCCGGCACACCTTGTTCGGGTTGCAGTCCTCGTCCAGCTCGAGGTCGGCAGGGGCCTGCTGCCAGATTCCGCGAAGGACGTCCGCGGTGTCGTCGCCGTGATCTGCCATGTGAGGTCTCCTCGTGAGGGCTACGGCAGGTTAGCAAGGGTTGAGCCCCGTCGCATGCGGGGAAAGGGCAGATCCCGGGGTGCCGAGCCGGACTAGGGTGCCGATATGAGCGTCCCCACGAGCATGGAGCAGCTCGTGCCCTCGCCGCAGGTGCTGGCTGAGCGACTGGCCGATCACGACTACCTCGCGGACCCGGGCCTGGCGAGCGCGCTCTTCTGTGCGGTGCGCCTGCCCCAGCCCCTGCTGCTGGAGGGGGAGGCCGGAGTGGGCAAGACGCAGTCCGCCAAGGCGCTCGCGTCACTGCTCGACACCCCCCTCATCCGACTGCAGTGCTACGAGGGGATCGACGCATCCGAGGCGATCTACGAGTGGAACTACCCCCGTCAGCTGCTGGGCATCCGCCTCGCCGAGGCCCAGGGGCGAGCGCTCGACGAGGAGTCCCTGTTCTCCCGGGAGTTCCTGATCGAGCGGCCACTGCTTCAGGCCCTCGAGCATCCCGGGCCGAACCCCGCGGTGCTGCTCATCGACGAGGTGGATCGCGCGGACGAGGAGTTCGAGGCCTTCCTGTTCGAGATGCTCGCAGAGGGATCGCTCACCGTTCCCGAACTTGGCACCCTGACGGCCCGTGTGCCGCCGATCGTCGTGCTCACGTCCAACCGCACCCGAGATCTCCATGACGCGCTGAAGCGGCGCTGCCTGTACCACTGGATCGACTATCCGGACCTTGAGCACGCGACGGCGATCATCGCACTGCGCGTGCCGGAGGCGCCCGCCTCGCTCGTGCATCAGGTGGCGGGTGCCGTTCAGCGACTGCGCGGCATCGACGTGCAGAAGCCCCCCGGGGTGGCGGAGGCGATCGACTGGGTCCACGCCGCGATGCTGCTGGGGATCGACGGCCTCGACGCTGCAGGAGTCGGCCGAACGCTGGGCTCGGTGCTGAAGTACCGCGAGGATCAGGAACTGGCCCGGTCGGAGGGTCTCGCGTGGGTGGCCGGCTCCTAGGCGATGACTCCGCGGCCGATGACCTCTCGGCCGATGACTCCGGGGCCGATGACCTCTCGGCCGATGGCGTGTTCGTCGGCATCGTCGCGGGCTTCGGCCAGAAGTTGCACGCGGCCGGGGTGCCGGTCACGCCTGAGCGGTCCACGCGGTTCGCCTACGCCGTTGCCGCGGCCCAGCCCTCGACTCTGAACGACGTCTACTGGCTGGGCCGTGTGACCCTCGTGACTGCTCGTCAGCAGGTCCAGGTATACGACCGTGTCTTCGACCAGGTCTTCCGCGGACAGTTCACCTTCTCCGAGGTGCCGAAGGAGACACTCTCGTCGGCCGTGCCGCAGGGGGCCACCACGGCCGACCTCAGCCCGGAGGAGGCGCTGCAGGAGTCGTCGACCTCCGGCACTGGCGAGCTCACCACCTCGACACCCGGGCAGTCGTCAGAGACCGACGAGGCCGCAGACCAGCAGGCCCTGGCGGCCGTGAGCGTGACGGAGCGCCTCGCCACCCGCGACTTCTCGTCGTGCACACCGGAGGAACTGATCCTCATCCGACGACTTGTCGAGCAGCTTCCACTCGTCCCTCCTCCTCGTCGTGCGCGACGCATGAGGCGGCACCGTGCCGGCAGCGTCCTGCACATGCGCGAGACGCTGCGTCGCTCGCAGCGCACCGGTGGAGAGCCCGTGCATCTCGTCACGCGACGGCACACGCAGCGGCCCCGGCGCGTCGTGCTCATCGCCGATGTGTCCGGGTCCATGGAGCCCTATGCGCGCGTCTACCTGCACCTGGTGCGGGGGGCTGTGCGGGCCCTCGGGGCTGAGGCCTTCGCGTTCGCGACGCGCCTGACGCGCCTGACGCGTCAGCTGGATGTCGCCGATCCCGACACGGCGTACCGCCGCGCTCTCGAGGCGGCACCGGACTGGTCCGGTGGAACGCGCATCGGTCGCGCCCTGGCAACGTTCCTGAATGACTACGGGCGCCGTGGCATGGCGCGTGGCGCCGTCGTTGTGATCGTCTCCGACGGATGGGAGATCGATGACCCAGCTCTTGTCGGTGAGTCGATGCATCGACTCTCCCGGCTGGCGCACCACGTCATCTGGGTCAACCCGCGCAAGGCGTCGTCCTCGTATGAGCCGCTTGTCGGCGGCATGGCCGCCGCCCTGCCGTACGTCGACACCTTCGTCTCCGGGCATTCGGTGCGGGCCCTGGAGGAGGTCATGGCGGCCATAGCCAGCGCGACGGAGCGGGCGACGCCGGGCCAGAGGCGCACTAGGGTGCCCGCATGAGCGATCTGACCCACCTCAACGAGCGCGGCGAGGCTCGGATGGTCGACGTCACGGCGAAGGACGTCACCACCCGGGAGGCTACGGCGCGCTGTCGCGTCAGCGTGTCGGCCGAGGTCGCCAGGCTGCTCGCCACGGGCCAGATGCCCAAGGGAGACGCACTTGCCGTGGCAAGGATCGCCGCGATCCAGGCGACCAAGCGCACCCCGGACCTCATCCCGCTGTGCCACCCGATCGCCGTGCACGGAGTCGACGTCGAGGTGAGCCTCACGGATGACGGAAGCGCGGTGGAGGTCCTCGCCACGGTGCGCACAGCCGATCGCACCGGCGTGGAGATGGAGGCGCTCACGGCAGCTGCCGTCGGCGGCCTGACCGTCATCGACATGGTCAAGGGCAGGGACCGTACGGCTGCGATCACCGAGGTG
>JBIIJX010000251.1:0-3341 GCA_044233495.1 Candidatus Nanopelagicales bacterium | reverse complement strand
GTGACGTTCTCGGTCGGAGCAGGTGACACGGGTGAGATCAGCGTAGGCGCCTCTATCTGCAGTCCCGGAACCCCGATATGTGCCATCACCACCGGTAGTCAGACGTACACCATCGTGAAGCTCGGGACGATCTCGTTGACGGCGCAGCCTAGTGGCCCCATCGGGCAGATCACACTTCAGGCAGCCGGCGGTGGCAGCACAGATCCACAGGTCGTATACCCGTTCATGACGCTGAACCCCAACGGCGGCACCTGCTCGGGCACGTTGGAGTTCAACGCGATCCCGGGCACGGGCAATGATTCGGTCATCCTGCCGACGAGCAGCACGTGCACGCGCAGCGGCTACACGCTCTTCGGCTGGGCGTACAACGCCGACGGAACGGGCACCGTTCTGCTGCCCGGGATCGCGGTCGCTACGGGATCGACGACGCTGTTCGCGGTGTGGCGGCCCAACGGTGTCCAGGTCACCTATGACGCCAATGTCGGATTGAGTACGCAGTGTCTCGCGGGTGGCGCGAACATCGCGACCGCAGCCGGACGCAGATCCACCAGCGTCGTGCAACCTGGCTCGAACAGCGCGACCACCGCGCCGTGCACGCCGGTCGACGGCAGACTCGCCGGTTGGGCCAACACGGGTGACGGCCCTGTCGCGCTTCAGGCGGGTCAGTCGCTTCCTGCGACGCTGACGTCCGGCTCGACGGTGACGCTGTTCGCAAAGTGGGAGACCGTGTACGGCCTGTCGGCATCATCGAGCTCCGTGAAGTTCCGCCCGGGAGGTTCGGCGGTCGTGACGTTCACGGCGACCGTGAACGGTGCGCCCGCACCAGGACGCGAGGTCGCGCTCAGTACGTCCGGAGACCCGGTCTCGTTGAGTCCAGGACCGAGCGTGGGTGCCACGACGGATGCCGCCGGCAAGGTCTCGGTGACCATCGCCAAACGCTCTGCGGGCGAAGCGACCGTCACGGCCACGTTCGGCGATAGGTCGGCCACCGTGGACGTCTCCGCGGTCGACTCCGCCACCATCGACATCACGGGTGAACGCGGCACGGTGGCGGGCAAGTCCGGCATCATCGTCAACGGCACCACGACGGGGTTCACGGCCGGTGACACGGTCGTCCCCTACGTGCGCTTCCCCGGTCAGGAGTACACCCAGGGCTCCGCTCGCCCTGAGATCGCGGCCGACGGCTCGTTCGAATGGGAACGAAAGACCGGGAAGAAGACCTACGTCTACGTCACGAGCGCGGATGGCACGCTGACGTCGAACCGGATCATCATCGCCGCTCAGTGACGCTAGGCGATGGTTGGCTGAGGGTCTGCGGTCGACTGCGCCAAGCAGCGCGGCCTCGTTGGCCCTGACCAGCGCCGTCAATGGGTCCCTGTGCTGAGAGTCGTCGCGTACGTGGCGTGATTGGTCCGGGGGAGGACACGGACCCACCAGTCGGGACGTGCATCGCACCCGCAGTCACAGCCGCGGGTGCGATGCACGTGTGGGTGTGTCCGAGGTCAGTCACTACTCCGCGGGCACAGCACCCTGCAGCACGCGGTCGACGACGTGGATCACTCCATTGGAGGCAGCCACGTCGACGTCGACGACGGTGGCGATCGAGCCGTAGCCATCCTCGATGGTGACGTTTTCGCCGTCGACGACGACGGTCCAGCTCTCACCCGACAGGGTCTCGACATCCTTGCCGTTGAGGCCCACCACGTCAGCAGCAGGGACAGTGCCAGACACCACGTGGTAGAGCAGGATGTCGTTGAGCAGTGTGGGATCGGCGATCACAGTAGTGACCAGGTCGTCGAGATTGACGCCCAGTTCGGCGGCGACGATCTCGAAGGCTGCGTCGGTCGGAGCGAACACGGTGAACGGACCGGGACCGGAGAGCGTCTCATCGAGTCCGGCGGCGGTCACCAGTTTCACCAGCGTGGTGAAGGTGCCGGCGGCGACGAGATCCTCGACGATGGTCCTGTCCGCTGCTCCGTCGAACTCGTCGGCGTAGGGGCTCGCGTCTGAGGCGGCTGGCTCCAACGCCTGGTCCTCGGTGCCGTAATCCGGCAGCGCGCCCTGGAGCACGTCGTCCAGCACGTGGATCACGCCGTTGGAGGCCGGGACGTCAACAGCGGTGACGTTGACCATCCGACCGAAGCCATCCTTGATACTGACGGCGTCTCCATTGACCATGACGGTCCAGGTCTCACCTGACAGAGTCGTGACGTCCTTGCCATTCAGGGCAGCCACGTCAGTGGCAGGCACAGTGCCGGACACCACGTGGTAGAGGAGCATGTCGGTCAGCAGCGCGGGATCGGCGATCAGGCCATTGATCACATCGTCCAGAGGGACGCCGAGATCGGCCGCGAGGGCCTCGAAGGCTGCGTCGGTGGGTGCGAAGACGGTGAACGGACCAGCGCCCGTCAGGGTCTCGTCGAGCCCGGCGGCGGTCACGAGCTTGGCCAGCACGGTGAAGTTGCCATCGGCGAGGGCGACATCGACGATGTTGCCCTCGGCTTCCGCAGCAGGGGTGTCACTTGCAGGGGTGGCTTCAGCGGATGGAGTCGTTGCTTCGGGCTCGTCGCTGCTGCAGGCGACGGTGGTGAACAGCACGGTTGCGGCTACAAGGCCGAGGCCGACAGAACGGATTGATTTCTTCACGACGTGACCCCTCTCGGGTCTGATGGGCGTTGGGCCTTCGACACGGGTTTCCCAGTGGAGCCACGAAGCCTGGCCGCATCACTCTGAAGCCTAGTTGAAGCTGGCGGCTGGAGCACATCTTGCAGCGTGCGACCTTGTCGATGGCCGACGCATCGATGACTCCTGCACGCCTGCTCGGAATGACGTGACGAGCCCGGTGTGGTCTTCTAGGATCGTGTCGTCACCAGGAGTGGTCGCGGACGGGGACGCGCTGCCGGTCCATGCGCTTCGGCACTAGCTCGACCGTAGAACCATCACTCGGAGGGGAAGGCCGGGACATGGGAACACCGCGTCAGCAGGGACTACTCGGCGCCCTCGCCGTGTCCGCACTGCTGTTCAGCGCCTGCAGTTCGGGAACACCGGAGTCTGCAAGTCCCGTCACGCCTGCGGCGGAGTCTGCGGCAGCAGTCGAGAGCGCTGACGACTACAGCGTCGGCGATACCGGTCCCGGGGGTGGCATCGTGTTCTATGACGCGGGTTCAGCTCAGTCGTGGGGAAGGTACCTGGAGGCAGGGCCGCTGCTGCCTCCAACGGAGTGGTGTGGTGACGATTGGGAGCTGGACGTCCCGGGAACGCAGCCGACTATCGGGGCGGGGGCGGCGAACACCGAGTTGATGGCTGCCGCATGTGTGTCCGGCGCTGCGACAACCGTCATC
>JBIIJX010000276.1:0-2822 GCA_044233495.1 Candidatus Nanopelagicales bacterium | reverse complement strand
CCTCCTGCGCCACGACACTCACATTGCCCGACGTGCCGCGCATCCAGCCCAGGTCGTAGAGCTGCCGGGTGATGGCCGCGAGCTGTTCGGCGCGACCGTGCTGCAGGGACATGGCCGGACCCTAGCGCGATCGCGTGCCACCCGACCCGCGCGGCAGGTGATGGGGAACACCGGATTGGATGGCGTCATGGAGCGCATCAGGTGCCGCGGAATCGTCGTGGACATCGAGGGGACGACGAGCGCTGCGCGGTACGTCTACGACGTCCTGTTCCCGTACGCACGTGCGCGCTTGGGGCCGTGGCTCAGCGCACACGCGTCGGAGCCGGAGACCGCCGCCGTGGTGGCCGAGGTGGCCTCGATCGTCGGTACCGATCCGAGCGACCTCGACGCGGTCGCCTCACAGCTGATCCGCTGGATCGACGACGACACCAAGGCCGCCCCGCTCAAGACCATCCAGGGGCTCATCTGGCAGGAGGGGTACGCGCGGAGGGAACTCACGTCTCACCTGTTCGACGACGTCCCGCCCGCCCTACGCGCATGGCAGGAGGCGGGCCTGGTTCTCGCGGTGTACTCCTCGGGTTCCGTGGCGGCGCAGCAGGCGCTCATGGCGCATGCACCTCAAGGAGACCTGCGTCCCCTGTTCACCGCCTACTTCGACATCACGACCGCGGGTGCCAAGCGCGAGCCCTCGGCCTATCGCACGATCGCCGCGGCGCTGGGCATCGATCCTGCGGACCTGCTGTTCCTGTCCGATACGCAGGCCGAGCTCGACGCGGCCCGCGAGGCCGGGTGGCAGACCGTGGGGCTGATGCGCGAGGGCGAGTCGCAGGCGACCGCCAGTGGCGAGCCGACGGTTGCCTCCTTCGACGAGATCGACATCGTGCCGGCCTGATCAGCCTTCCGGCTGCCCGTACCGGCTGAAGCTCGCAAGGGCGACGTCCATCTGCTCGTCGGACAGGAGGACGGGAGTGCCCGCCGAGCGGGCGATCAGATACTGCCGGCAGAGCACCTCGACCTCGATGGCCAGGGCCATCGCCGAGGAGAGGTCGGGACCCCACGCGAGCATGCCGTGATTGGCCATCAGGCAGGCACGGCGCGGACCGAGGGCGGCGAGCACGGCATCGGAGAGATCCTGGGTTCCGTAGGGCGCGTACGTCGAGCACGCGATGAACCGACCGCCTGCCTTCGCCACCTGGTAGTGGAAGGCCGGAAGGTCCTCGCGGAGCACGGCGAGCGCCGTGGCGTGGGGCGAGTGCACGTGCACGATGCCGCCGGCCTCCGGACGCGAGGCGTAGATGTCGCGATGAATGCGCCATTCGCTGGTGGGCACCCCCGGCGTCTGTGCCGCCCCCGTCGTGTCGAGCAGGACGATCCGGTTGGCGGCGAGCTCCGCCGGGGGCACGGCCGAGGGCGTGACCCACAGGCCCCCGTCGGCGCGGACCGAGAGGTTGCCGGAGGTACCGGCATTGAGGCCCCTGGCGTCGAGGGCAACCGTGGCATCGACGAGTGCCTGCGACGGCGAGGTCACGGCACCGCCACCAATCGCTCGACCGACGTCGAGCCGTCCGGCTCCACGACGCCGCGCTCCGTCACGATGGCGTCGATGAGCCGTGCGGGCGTGACGTCGAAGGCGGGATTGAATCCTCGCGCACCTGCCGGGGCCACGACCGCACCTCCGACGGACGTCACCTCAGCCCCGTCGCGCAACTCGATGTGGATGTCGGCGCCCGTGGCTGTTGCGAGGTCGACCGTGGAGGACGGAGCGGCTACGACGAAGGGGATGCCGGCATCCGCACACGCGAGGGCGACACCGACGGAGCCGATCTTGTTGGCGGTGTCGCCGTTGCGGGCGATGCGGTCCGCCCCGATGATCGCCACGTCGACGAGTCCACGGAGGATCGTGCTCGCGGCTGCGCCGTCCACCTGCACGAGGTAGTCGATGCCGTCCTGGGCCAGCTCCCAGGCGGTCAGGCGGGACCCCTGCAGAAGGGGCCGGGTCTCGTCCGCGTAGACCAGCTCGAGAGCACCGCGGGCCTGCAGTTCGCGGACAATGCCGAGGGCGGTGCCCCAGGCCGTCGTGGCCAGGAACCCGGTGTTGCAGTGGGTCAGCACACGGATGCGATCACGTCCGGTTCGCGCCACGATCCAGTCGGCCCCGATCCGGGACAGCTCGCGGTTGGCGGCCTCGTCCTCCGCCATGAGCCGATCGGCCTCGTCGAGCACGGCCCGAACCCCGTCGCCCATCAGCGGCGTCACGCGATCGGCACCCCAGGCGAGGTTCACGGCCGTGGGGCGGGCGTCGCGCACCCGTCGCACCTCCTCCTGCAGCCGTTCCGGGGTCCAGCCCTGTGCCTCCGCCTGGAGCATGGCCACCGCGACGCCATAGGCGCCGACCGCGCCGAGGGCAGGCGCCCCCCGGACGACGAGCCGCTGGACGGCGTCGACGACCTCGTCGACCGTGCGGCACTGCATCCGGGTGAGCGCCCCGGGGAGCTGCGTCTGGTCGATCAGGACCAGGGCCGCCGCGGCCCGATCCCAGTCGACGGCGCGCATCCCCCGAGGCTATCCCGTCACGCCTCCTCCCGACGGCGTCCGGGGTGCGGGGCACCGGGAGGTCCAGGACGCCCGACACGGTGCCAGCCACCGGACTGGGGCATGTGATGGAGGACATAGGCCGACCTCCGATATCCGGCCGCGCCCCATTCCCCGTCCCTCGCTAGTCTTAGGACATCCCACAAGCGGCTGGCACACGGCCGATCGGAGCACGTTCCTGAGGAGGCCGCGTGACCACACTGTCGGTCGGCACGCTCTATCGCGGTGGC
>JBIIJX010000148.1:0-6508 GCA_044233495.1 Candidatus Nanopelagicales bacterium | reverse complement strand
CTGCTCGTCAGGTCCTCCCTCGCCGTGCGGCCAGTACCCGCGGAACACGGACGGACCGCGCACCCAGACCTCTCCCGGATCACCGTCATCCACGGCACCGCCGGCCTCGTCCACCAGGAGGATCTCGACGCCGGGAAGGGGCCGCCCGACCGAGCCCGGTCGCGGCGAGCCGGCGACCAGCGTGGTCGACACCACCGGTGCCGTCTCCGTCATGCCGTAGCCCTCGTAGATGCCGACGCCGACCGCCGCGGTGAATGCCTCCAGCACCGCCGGAGGGAGCGGTGAGCCGCCGCTGGACAGCATCCGGACAGAGCCGAGGGCGTCGCGGGCACCCGGCACCCGACTCCAGGCCTGGAACATCGCCGGTGCACCCGGAATCGTCGTGACCCCCCATCGCTGAACGAGCCCCAGGGTCTCGACCGGGTCGAAGCGGTCGGTCAGCACGATCGTCGCACCCGCGGCCACCGACAGGCCCAGTCCGGTGTTGAGTCCGTACACGTGGAACAGCGGCAGCACCAGCAGCACTACATCCTCGGGCAGGACCGCAGCCGGCGCTTGCAGGGCGAGCAGCATCTCAGTGTTCGCCCGGAGCGCACCGTGGGTCAGCATGGCCCCCTTGGGACGGCCACTCGTTCCGGCCGTGAACAGCAGAAGCGCCAGGGCATCAGCGGACGTCGCCGGCTCGACGAGGACGGCACCCGCGCCCGATGCGAGGAGGTCGGTCCACTGCTCCGTGCCGACGCACACGACTTCGCAGCCCGGCAGTGCTTCTGCCGAAGACTCACCGACCGCACGGGTGGAGTCCTGCACCAGCAGCATCCGCGCGCCGGAGTCAGCGAGCATGACCGCGACCTCGGCGACGGTGTAGGCGGGATTGAGCGGCACACTGACGAGCCCGGCGCGGGCGATGCCGTAGTAGGCGATGACGAAGTCAATGCTGTTGCCCAGCAGCAGCGCCACGCGATCACCAGCGTGCAGGCCACGCTGCACGAGTGCGGCCGCGCACGCGTCGACGGCCTCGTCGACCTCACGCCACGTCCAGCGACGGTCACCGGCGATCACACCCGGGCCATCGGGGTCACGCTGCGCGGTCGCGCGCAGGAAGCCCGCGATGTTCGCGTTCATCGACTCTCCCCTGCCTGATCGTGCCGGAGCCACGGATCCGTCGTTCAGATGAGTCTGGCACACGGTCCGGCAGCACTGGATAGTCTCCTCAGGTGGAGCAGCCCGGGCCGTCGTCGGCCGACGGAGTCACCGCCCCTGCGCCGGCGGGGCGTCAGGCAGATGTCCTGAGCCGCTATCGCCAGGCCGGGCGAGCCTCTGCCGATGCAGCCGGGAGCGTGGCCGCCCGTCCCGAGATTTCCGGCGAGGTCGCCGCGCGCGGGGCTGCCTTCTTCGACGTCGACAACACGATCATGCGCGGCGCGAGCCTGTTCCACGTGGCCGTCGGTCTCGCCCGCCGCAACTACTTCAGCGGCCGGGAGATCTTCGGCTTCGGAGTGAAGCAGTTGAAGTTCGTCCTGAGCGGCTCGGAGGACCTCGAGGACATGGCATCGGCCACCGCGGCTGCGCTGTCCTTCGTCGAAGGTCGATCCGTCGCCGAGCTCACCAGCCTCGGCGAGGAGATCTTCGACGACACGATGGTCGACAAGCTGATCCCCGGCAGTCTTGCCCTGGCTCAGGGTCACCTCGATGCGGGTCAGCAGGTGTGGCTGGTCACGGCGACGCCGGTGGAACTCGCATCCGTCATCGCCCGTCGTCTCGGCCTCACCGGTGCACTCGGCACGGTGGCCGAGGTGCGCAACGGGGTCTACACCGGGCACCTCGACGGTCCTCCCCTGCACGGGCTCGCCAAGGCCGAGGCAGTACGCGCCGTCGCTGAGCGCGAGGGCCTCGACCTCGCGCAGTGCGCGGCGTACTCGGACTCGTCGAACGACATCCCGATGCTGTCCATCGTCGGACGCCCCGTGGCCGTCAATCCGGATTCAACCCTGCTCGCCCACGCCCGTTCGAACGACTGGCAGGTCCGCGACTTCCGGCGCAGGCAGCAGGTGAAGCGCTACGCCCTGCCCGCCGCTGCCGGCGCTGGTGGCCTCGCGCTCGGGATGGCCGTCGGCTACCTCGGCGCACGCGCGCGCCGCGCCTGAGCCGCGTCAGCCGAAGGCGGACGTGCGCTCGGAGAGCAGTCGGAAGATCGACTGCTGGATCTGCTCGCGCACCTCGTCGGTCAGGTTGAACACGACCATGGGGTCGTCTGCCGAGCCCTCCGGATAGGCGCTGGTGGCAATGGGCTCGCCGAAGTGGATGTGCCACTTGCTCGGCAACGGCACAAGGCCGAGTGGGCCCAGCCACGGGAAGGTGGGTGTGACGGGGAAGTAGGGCAGCCCCAGGAGGCGCGCCACGACCGGCACATCCGCGATCATCGGGTACGTCTCCTCCGCCCCGATGATCGACGTCGGGATGATCGGTGCGCCCGTGCGCAGCGCCGCAGTGACGAAGCCGCCCCTGCCGAATCGCTGGAGCTTGTAGCGCTGGGAGAAGTGCTTGCCGATGCCCTTGAACCCCTCCGGCCAGACTCCCACGAGTTCTCCGTCATTCAGCAGCCGCTCGGCATCCGGGTGGCAGGCCAGCGTGTGCCCGGCCTTGCGCGCGAGCTCGCCCAGGAAGGGCGTCTGGAAGACGAGGTTGGCGCCGAGCATGCGCAGATGCCGATGGGCCGGATGCTCGTCGTGCAGGGCCACCTGCGTCATGATCGCGTCGAGCGCGATGACGCCGGAATGGTTGGCCACGATAAGGGCGCCCGAGTCGGCGGGCACGTTCTCCAGCCCGGATACGGTGACGCGGAACCACGAGCGATAGAGCGGCCGGGCCATCGCGAGCAGAACTCGATCGGTCAGCTCCGGGTCGAACCCGAATTCGTCCACCGGGTACTCCCCGTTCACCCGGCGCCGGACGAACTCCGACCAGGTCTCCGAGGCATCGACGCCGTCCTGCTCGGGGGACGCCGCGGTCGCGACACGGGGCGCTGCGGCAGGTGCAGGTCGGGGCCCGGTGTTGCCGACCAGTCGGGCGGCCTTCGAGGCGGACAGTCGCGGTGCGGACGGCTCGGGAGACGGGAGGTCGAGGGGTTCAGGCAACGCCCACCTCCCGTGCCTCGGGCACGACCTGATCGGTCAGAGTGCGGGCGAAGGAGGCGAACGCCTCCGCAGTCGAGTAGTGGGTGCGGAATCCGAGGGTGCGCTGCGCAGCGGAGGTGTCCAGTGCGCGGCCGTACGTGAGGTACCGAATCGCCTCCGGGGAGAGATCCGCCTGGCCGCGCGCACCGAGCGCACTCCCGACGAAGGGCACCAGCCGGGCCGGCACGGCAACGCTCGGCCGTCGAGCCATGCGCAGGGCCTGGGAGAGCAGGAGCACTCCGTCGCCGGCGATGTTGAACGTGCCCGACGTGGGGTGCTCGACCGCCGTGTCGATCGCGGCGATGGCATCGTCCTCGTGCGCGAACTGCATTCGAGGATCGAATCCCAGCACTGTGGGCACCAGCGGGAGGCTGAAGTACCCGGTGAGTCCGGTGCGCATGCGCGGACCGAGGATGTTGGCGAAGCGCAGGGTCGTCACCGTGACCTGGGGGCACCGACGGCCGAACCCACGCACGTAGGACTCGACCTCGGCCGAGTCCTTGGCCCACCCGGAGGAGGGTCGGTGCCGGGGCTCCATCTCCTCGGTGAACAGCGCTGGGTCCTTGGGACCCGACCCGTAGACGGCGGCGGTCGACTTCACGACCAGGTGCCTGACGGACGGCGTCCGCTGGCAGGCGGCCAGGAGCTGCATCGTGCCGATGACGTTGATCTCCTTCATCGCCGATCGGCCCCCGGCCTGGCGCGGGGTGGCGATGACCCCCATGTGGACGACCGTGTCGACCTTGGCCTCTCCCATGATTCGCGCGATCACAGGGCTGCGGATGTCGGCACGGACGAAGGTGACATCCGGCAGGGGGGCGGCAGGAGCGACCACGTCGACCCCGATGACGGTCCAGCCCCGATGAGCGGCGAGGAGGGCGACCGCGCGGCCACCCAGGTGCCGCGAGACACCTGTGACGAGGATCGTTCGATCCACCGGCACCCCCAGAAATCACGACGGAGTCGATCGCCCCGCCCGACACCAGTGTCCCCCCGCGAGTCGGGCCACGCTTCCCGAGCAGGGAGCCAGCCCACGGGCCGGGCAGGCCCCGGCGGGGTGGGAAGAGCCGCTACTTCTTGTTGCGGCGCTGGACTCGCGTGCGACGCAGCAGCTTGCGGTGCTTCTTCTTGGCCATCCGCTTGCGCCGCTTCTTGATCACTGAGCCCATCGACGATCCCTTATCTGTGTGTCTGTCAACCAGCCTCGTGGGCAGATCCGGGCCGGATCAGCACACCCGCGCGAGCGGCGGGCCGCCAGCCTACCTGCGTCGCGCACGCACCCCTCGAGCGGTGTGCGGCAAGCGTCAGGCGGTCTCGACGAAGGAGTCGCGCAGGTAGTCCGACACAGCCTGCTCCGGCACCCGGAACGAGCGGCCCACCCGGACCGCAGGGAGCTCCCCGTTGTGCACCAGCCGATAGACGGTCATCTTCGACACGCGCATCATCGAGGCCACCTCCGCAACCGTCAGGAAGCGCACGTCGTTGAGTGCCCGATCAGGGGATGTCGCCATGTCACACCGAACTCTCTTCCTCCCGTCGCACCGGCTTCCCCTCCGGAGACCACGACACTGAGGCTGTCGCAGACTAGTGGCCGATGGGGTCGTTGGGAAAGTTGAATCCCGAAATCCGCTGTCCCCAGTTCGCGCAAGGCCTGTTGGCAGCGCGAGTGGCCGCTCGGCACCGCGCGTGGCCGCTCAGCTGCGCGGGTGGCCGCTCGCGATGATCAGAACCACAGATCCGGCTCAGGGCGCAGGCCCAGATGCGGGAACACAGACTCGCGCGTGGCCATGATCGCCGCGTCCACGGGGTCATCCGGATCGAATCCCTGCTCGATCGGCCGCGGCCACGGCTCGCGTCCGTCGGTCATGCGACGTGGAGCCTGGCGACCGAGCGCCGCCAGGACGTAGTCGTCGAACCCGGCCGGCAGCGGGCTCTGCGGCGGGATCGGCGCGTCGAGGGCCTCGGCGACCAAGTGCGTCCACGCCCGCGGAACGACGTCCACCCACTCGTATCCGCCGCCGCCGACGGCGATCCACCGGCCGCCGGCATACCGGTGGGCCCAGCGGTGCAGGGCCTCGAAGGCGAGCCGCTGACCGTCCAACGAGACGAGCAGGTGCGCGAGCGGGTCCTCGACATGGGTGTCGACTCCCTGCTGCGTCACCAGGACCTGAGGACGGAAGGCCTCGAGGGCGGCGGGCACCACCGCATGGATGGCACGCAGCCAACCCTGATCGCCCGTTCCGGCCGGCAGGGCGACGTTGACCGCGGTGCCGAGCGCCGCCGGTCCACCCACCTCGTGCGGCCACCCGGTGCCGGGGAACAGCGTGGCCGGCGACTCGTGAACCGAGACCGTGAGGACGCGCGGGTCGTCCCAGAACAGGGCCTGAACTCCGTCGCCGTGGTGCACGTCGATGTCGACGTACGCGATCCGCTGGACTCCCTGGTCCAGCAGCCACGCGATGGACACACCGATGTCGTTGTAGATGCAGAAGCCCCCCGCCGATCCGGCCATCGCATGGTGCAGGCCGCCCGCAAGGCTGATCGCGTGATCGGCCAGGTCCGACTGCACAGCCTGGGTCGCCGCGAGGGTGGCCCCCACGACACGAGCCGCGGCATCGTGCATCCCGGGAAACACCGGATCGTCCTGCGTCCCGAGGCCGTGGTCGGGATCGAAGGCGCGGGGGTCGACGGAGGCGCGCCTGACCGCTGCCACGTAGTCCGGCTCGTGGACCTTCAGGAGCACTTCGTCGCCGACCGGCTCGATACCACCGAGGACCTGCAGCCGCGGCGAGGACAGGAGTCCGAAGGACTCGATCAGGCGCATCGCGAGATGCACCCGGATCGGGGCGAGCGGATGCCCGGGGCCGAAGTCGTACGCGGCGAGTCGCTCGTCCCAGACGAGGGCCACACGCTCACCCATGGTCAGGAGCCGGCGAGCTCGCGCCCGCGGTCGCGTGCCGCGGTGATGGCCTCGACGACGCTTCCCGTGACACCCCGACCATCGAGGACGCCGATGGCCGCGGCCGTCGTTCCCCCGGGCGAGGTCACCTTGCGTCGCAGATCCGCGGCGGGCTCGTCGGAGGTGGAGAGCAGGGTCGCCGCCCCGAGCAGGGTCTGGTTCACCATGGCCGTGGCCGTCGCCTCGTCCAGTCCGAGGTCGACCGCCGCCGACGTCATCGCCTCGGCGAGGTAGAACAGGTAGGCCGGACCGCTTCCCGAGACGGCCGTGACGGCGTCCTGCAGGTCCTCAGGAACGACCTCGACGATCCCCACGCTGCCCAGCAGGCGGGCGACGAGGGCTACGGCATCCGGGGAGCAGTGGGCACCGGCTG
>JBIIJX010000134.1:0-6830 GCA_044233495.1 Candidatus Nanopelagicales bacterium | reverse complement strand
GATCGTCGCCGTGCGGATGCCCGCTGCGATGGAGATCACCACCGCACCCGGCTCGATGCACGGGCCCACCTGCGCCAGCAGGGCCTGGGTGTCCTGGGGCTTGACGACGAGGATGACGACGTCCGCGCCCGCGACGGCCACGGCAGCCTCGGCCAGCGCGACTCCGTAGGCCCCTGCGAGCTCAGACGCACGGTCGGCGCGCTTCTCGGCGATGACGACGTCCGGCCGGGGCTGGAGTGCGAGCAGGCCCGCGGCAAGGGTCTCGCCCATGACGCCACCACCGAGGACCGCGATGCGCATGCCGGCCAGCTCCTTTCGCACTCCCGGAGCCGTCGTTCCGAGGGGTGGACTCGTTCCCCCGCTTCCGGGATGGTCACCCCGGGAGCAGGGAGCGCAGGGCTCCGACGACGCCGCCGGGCTGCTCGGCCAAGCCTCCCACGAGACGCTCCAGCCATCGATGCCCGTAGGGCACATAGATGCGCACCCGCTCACCCTCGCGCAGCAGGCGCTCCTGCTCGCCGACCTGGCGCCCGAGGTAGAAGGCGAACTCGTAGCTGTGGCGGGGCCGGTCGAACCGACGCGCGAGGGACTCGACGATCTCGATCAGGCGCGGGTCGTGGGTGGCGAAGGACGGCTGACCGCCGCCCCTCAGCAGGATCTTGGCGATCCGGACGTAGGCCTTGTCGGTCTCGATGGGCTGGCGGTAGGCCGCGGCGCCGGCTGCGTGGGCCCCCTTCACCAGGCGCACGCGGTGCGCTGACCACGGACGGGCGAGCCCCTCGGCGGATCGCAGGATGGCCGGCAGGGTGATCCCGACGTCGTCGCCGCGACCGCGGAGGGCCTCGGCCCACGCCAGAGTCTGGTCGATGTCGGCCAGCGGTCCCACCCCGAGCTGCAGCGCCACGCCGCGCGTGCGTGCCCGGTCCGCAAGCGCGGACAGCAGCTCCCAGGGCCTGCCCCCGGCGACGCCCTGACCGAGGGATTCGGTGAAGAGCGCGACCTCGCCGGTGCCGGCCAGACCCTCGGCCGACATTGCGTCGACGAGCGCGGCGTACCCCGCCGCAGCCTCGTCGGCCTCCGCGGCGGTCGCGACTCCGGGAGCCACCCGCTCCAGCGCGATGTGGAATCCGCGGTCGGACAGGTCGCTGATCAGGGGTATCACCTGGTCGAGCTCCTCGCCTCCGACCACTCGCGCCACGACATCGCGGGCGACCGGCGTGCGGGCGAGCGCCCCGGCCACCGACGGGTTGCGCGCCAGCGCGGTGACCGCCTCGCGGATCATGCCTCGCGCCGGGTCGGGTCGAGCAGGGACTGGATGGCCGGTGCGACCAGCCGGATGACGTCGTCGTCGGACGCGGAGGCGAGCGGCTCGACCTTCAGCACGTAGCGGGTCGTCGCCAGGCCCAGCAGGTGCGACGTGATGACGGTCACGCGAAGTCGCGCATCGGGGATGCCGACTGCCGTCACGACCGGGTCGACCACCACGGTGGAGAAGTACTCAGACAGCGCACGCAGTTGACGGACTCCGTCGGATCCCGCCGCAGCCCGGGCTGCCCCCGTCGATGCGTCCGTGACTGAGTCGGACGACAGCAGGCGGGTGAGGTCGCTGCGCACCTGCTCGTCACCCATGAGGGTGAGCACCAGCCGCACGAGCCGTCGTCCGAGACCGTCGATGCCCGGTGCGATGAGCTCCGGAACTGCGCCGGCGGGATCGAAGGGAAGCCGCATCGCGGCCGCGAAGAGGCGCTCCTTGTTCTGGTAGAGCGATCGGACGACGTCGGGCGCGACGCCGGCAGCCACGGCGACCGACTTCATCGTCACGCCCCCGTAGCCGCGCGCACCGAAGGCGAGCCGGGCCGCCTGCAGGACGGCGCCGGCCGCGTCCTGTGGGGAGAGCTGCGCCATGACGCCAGCCTATGCCGACCCTTCACCCCCGGCCGTCGCCGCGCGGCCGTGGGGCCCCTGCCCGAGGTGCAGTCGCGCGAAGGCGAGAGTCTCGGCGAGGTCAGCCAGCCGTGCGGCGCGATCCGCCGCCTTCCGCGTGCCGATCTCCGCGATCACGGTGCCGTCGAATCCCGTGCCGACCAGCTGGGTGAGGACGGCAGCGACGGGCTGGTCACCGCGCCCGGGCACGAGGTGCTCGTCGCGGTTGGAGTCGGTGCCGTCGGCCAGGTGCAGATGCGCCAGCCGGGATCCCAGGTCGGTCGCCATCTCCAGCGCATCGGTGCGCGAGACCGCGGTGTGCGAGAGGTCGAGGGTCGTGTGCGGGTAGTCGTCGTTGCGGACGTCCCAGTCGGGCAGATACGCCGCCACCGATCCCGGCCCGGCGCGCCACGGGAACATGTTCTCGACCGCGAAGCGGACGTCGGTCTCCGATGCCATGCGCGCCAGGCCCGCGACGAACTCGCGCGCGTAGTCACGCTGCCAGCGGAAGGGCGGATGGACCACGACGGTGCCCGCCCCGACTCGCTCCGCCGCCTGCTGCGCACGCTGGAGCTTTCCCCACGGATCGGTGCCCCACACATGCTGGGTGATCAGCAGGCACGGAGCGTGGATGGCGAGGATCGGCACCTCGTAGTGGTCGGACAGGGCGCGCAGCGCCTCGGAGTCCTGGCTCGTGGCGTCCGTGCCGACCATGACCTCGACGCCGTCGTATCCGAGGTACGCCGCGATCTCGAAGGCGGCTGCCGTCGACTCCGGGAAGACGGACGACGTCGACAGGCCGACCAGGACGGTCATGGCCGTGCCGGCAGTCGGCGCCAGCGATCGACGTACTTCCCTACGACCCACACAAGGGCGGCACCCACCAGGCCCGTGATGACAGCGACGAGGGAGTAGCGCTCCGGCGCGAGCGACAGGGCGAAGAAGCGGGACAGGAACGGGATGAACAGCACCGCGAGGTACATCGCCACCATCGAGCCGACGATGGCGAGCCGGATGGCGTTGAGCGGTCGGGCCGACATGGCCAGCACACTGGTGGCGACGATGAACAGCGTGACGCAGGCAGCGGCCTGCGCGTTGGCGAGCGGCTCGCCCACCCGCAGTGCCACGGTGTAGCTGATCAGCGCCGACGCGGCGCAGATGATGCCCGACGGGACGGCGAAGAGCAGGACCCTGCGCAGGAACCCGGGACGGAAGCGCTCGGTGTTGGGCATGAGCGCGAGGAAGAACCCGGGGATGCCGATCGTGAGCGCGCTGACCAGGGTCAGGTGCCGTGGAAGGAAGGGGAAGGCGAAGGCGAACAGTCCGGTCATGACCGAGAACACGACCGAGTAGGCGGTCTTGGTCAAGAACACGTCCGAGACCCGCTCGATATTGCCGAGCACGCGTCGGCCCTCCGCCACGACGCTCGGCATGACCGACCACTTGTCGTCCAGCAGCACCAGCTGGGCCACCGCACGGGTGGCGCCTGACCCCGAGCCCATCGCGATGCCGAGATCCGCCTTCTTCAGCGCGAGAACGTCGTTGACGCCGTCGCCCGTCATCGCCACCGTCGACTCGCGCAGGTGCAGGGCTGCCACCATCTGCTGCTTCTGCAGCGGAGTCACCCGTCCGAAGACGTTGGCAGTCGAGATGGGCTCGGCCAGCTCCTGCGGGTCGTCGGGCAGGTCGCGGGCATCGACCGGGTGGTCGGCTCCGGGCACTCCGGCTCGCGCGGCGATCGCGCCGACCGTCGCCGCGTTGTCGCCGGAGATCACCTTGACCGTGACGCCCTGCTCGAGGAAGTACGCCACCGTCTGGGCCGCATCGGGACGCAGCTGCTGACTGATGACGACGAGCGCCACCGGAGTCAGTTGCGTCAGCGGGTCGTCGGAGGTCGGCATCGCGACGGCACGCGAGAGCAGGACCACTCGCGAGCCCCCTGCGGCGAGATCGTCGGCACGCCGGCGGACGTCGTCTGCGGCCGAGGCGCCGACGATCTCCGGTGCACCCAGCACCCAGGCGCCATGCGGACCGAGATCGGCAGCGGACCACTTGCGCGCGCTGGAGAACGGCGTGCTGGCGATCACCGGCCAGCCCGGAGCCGGACAGGCTGTCGCGATGGCCTCGAGGGTCGGGTTGGGGTTGGCCTCGGCGGAGCCTGCGGCGCCCAGCACGTCGCGCACCGACGACTCGCCCTCCTCCCCCAGGATCACGATCTGCTGCACCGTCATGCCCGGCTCGGTGAGGGTGCCGGTCTTGTCGACGCAGATCGTGTCGACGCGGGCGAGGACCTCGACCGCGGGCATGTCCTGGACGAGCACGCGCTTGGCGGCCAGGCGCACGACCGACACCGCCATGGCGATCGAGGTGAGCAGGACCAGACCCTCGGGAATCATCGTGACGATGCCTGCGATCGTGCCGCGCACGGCCTCGTTGAAGGGCAGGTCGGCGCGCACCAACTGCGACCACAGCAGCAGCAGGCCGACGGGCACGAGCAGGAACGAGATCACCCGGATGAATCCGTTGATGCCATCCCGCAGTTCGGAGTTCGTCAGGTGGAAGCTCGATGCCTGCTCGGTCAGGCGTCCGGCGAACGACTCGCGGCCGACCCGCGTCGCCTGGTACAGACCGGAGCCCGCCACGACGAACGAACCGGACATCGCCTCGTCGCCGGGTGCCTTGTCCACCGGATCGGCCTCGCCCGTGAGCAGACTCTCGTCGATCTCCAGTCCGTCGCCGGACAGCACGACACCGTCGACGACGAGTTGATCGCCGACCCCGAGCACGATGACGTCGTCGAGGACGACGTCATCCTTGGCCACCTGGGCGTCCACGCCGTCGCGACGAACGGTGGGTCGGGCCTCACCGAGGACCGACAGTCTCGCGAGGGTGCGTGCAGCCCGGTACTCCTGGACGATGCCGATCGCGGTGTTGAAGACGATGACGAAGCCGAACAGGGAGTCCTGGATGGGCGCAACCAGCAGCATGACGATCCACAGCGACCCGATCAGGCCGTTGAACCAGGTGAACGTGTTCGCCCGCACGATGTCGCTGAGGCTGCGGCTGCGCGCATCGGGCGCGACGTTGACCTCGCCCCGCGCGATTCGCTCGGCGACCTCGCCCGCGGTCAGTCCGCGGACGGGATCCGTCCCAGGACGGGCCGAGCTCGGCGACGTCACGGAGCCAGGCCGTCCATGCGCTGGAGGATGACCCCCTCGCGCAGCGCCCATGGGCAGATCACCAGCTCCTCGAGCTCGAGCAGGTCCATGGCCGCCTCTGCGACCACGGCACCGGCCACCATCTGCGACGAGCGGCCCTCGGAGACGCCGGGCAGCTGGGCGCGCTGCTGTGCCGTCATGGCGGCCAGCCTCGGCACCATCTCGCGCAGGTCGACGGCCTTGAGCGTTCGCGGGACGTAGATCCCCTCGGTGGCGGGCGCAGCACCGCAGATCCGTGCCAGCTGCTTGAAGGTCTTCGAGGAAGCCACGGCCATGCGCGGCTCCCCGACTCGGCGCAGCCGGCCCACGACCTCGGCGATCGACGCCCGGACGTGACGGCGGAGGTCTCGGACGGACTGAGCACTGGGGGGGTCACCCACGAGCAGGTCGCGGGTCAGGCGTCCGGCTCCCAGCGGCAGGGACACGGCGACGTCAGGCTCCTCGTCAGTGCCGGAGGCGATCTCGAGCGAGCCGCCGCCGATGTCGAGCGCGAGGATCCGACCGCTGGACCAGCCGAACCAGCGGCGCACGGCCAGGAACGTCATGCGGGCCTCGTCCTCACCCGACAGCACCGACACCTCCAGGCCGGTGTGCTCACGTATCTGCTCGAGCACCTGCTCACCGTTCGCCGCCTCGCGGATCGCCGATGTGGCGAAGGCCATCAACTCCGTCGCCCCGAGGTCTTCGACCATGACCTGGCCTCGGGTGATGAAGTCGAGCAGGGCGTCCACCGCGGACGAATCGACATCACCGTCGGGCGTGAGGTGCTCCGACAGTCGCAGCGGCATCTTCAGTTTCGAGGCGGGCACGGGAGCGGCCCCGTGGTGGGCATCCACGAGGAGCAGGTGCACGGTGTTCGAGCCGAGGTCGAGCACGCCGAGTCTCACGGTCCGAAACTAGCGTCCCGGGACGAGTACCCGCAGCCCGGTACCAGCGGTTCCGGTGTCACCTCGAGCGCATAGGGTGACGGCATGCCTGAGGTGCTCATCGGTTTCCCCCGTCAGTGGGTGGAGTTTCCCGATCCCGCCGATGAGGACCAGCTGATCAAGGCCGATCTCACGTGGCTCACCTCGCGCTGGACCTGCATCTTCGGGCGCGGATGCCAGGGCATCGACGCCTCTCGCCCCGACGCAGGCTGCTGCGTGCACGGTGCCCACTTCGCCGACAAGGCGGACCGCAAGCGCGTCACCCGATGGGTCGAGAAGCTCACCCCCGACCTGTGGCAGCGGCACGGCACCGGACACCGCAAGGGCTGGATCGTCAAGGAGGACGGCGCCGAAAAGACCCGCGTCGTCAAGGGGGCGTGCATCTTCCACAACGACATCGACTTCCCCGGTGGCTACGGCTGCGCGCTGCACCACCTCGCCGAGCGCGAGGGAGTCTCCTTCATCGAGACCAAGCCCGAGGTCTGCTGGCAGCTGCCGATCCGCCGGTCCTACGAGCGGCGCAAGATCGAGGACGGCACCGAGAAGCTCGTCGTGGTGATCGGCGAGTACGAGCGTGGCGACTGGGGCGCGGGCGGCCACGACTTCCCGTGGTACTGCTCGTCGAACACCGAGGCCCACGTCGGCACCACAGCCGTGTTCGAGTCCGGTCGCGATGAGCTCGTCGCCCTGCTCGGTGCTGCTGCGTACGAGGAGCTAGCGCGGCTGTGCCGTGAACGCACCGCACTCCTGGAGCAGAGTCACT
>JBIIJX010000249.1:0-3378 GCA_044233495.1 Candidatus Nanopelagicales bacterium | reverse complement strand
CCAACCTCAATAAAGGAAAACGGCCCCGGCTACCGCCGGGACCGTCCACGATGTCCGAAGACATCCGTCCTCGATGTCCGAAGACATCACAACGTGCGCCCGGAGGGACTCGAACCCCCAACCGACCGGGTAGAAACCGGTTGCTCTATCCATTGAGCTACGGGCGCAGAGCCCTGAGTATTCCAGCCCGGTGGCAGGATGGGGTGCGTGGCTTCCGGTGCTGAACGCGACGATCCCTGGTCCGGTGATGCCGCAGTCTTTCGGGCCGAGAACCTGGCGAACTGGAGCGAGCGGGCTCCCATGCACGCACAGTCTCCCGACTACGGCACCCGCGAGCTCATCGCGGATCCTGAGGCGATCAGTGACGTCGTGCGGTTCGACCTTCCGCTGCTCGGCGACATCTCCGGCCTGAGGGTGCTGCATCTGCAGTGCCACATCGGCACCGACACCGTCTCGCTGGCGCGATTGGGGGCCACGGTCACGGGTCTGGACTTCTCTGCGGCGGCCGTGGTCGAGGGTCGTGCACTGGCTGCGAAGTGCGGGGTCGATGTCCGCTTCGTCGAAGGCGACGCCTACGAGGCTGTGCGCCTGCTCGGCGAAGGCTCCTTCGACCTCGTCTACACGGGAATCGGCGCGCTGTGCTGGCTGCCGCGCATTGACCTGTGGGCGGGGGTCGTGAGTGCTCTGCTGGTGCCGGGCGGTCGGCTGTTCATCAGGGAGGGGCACCCGATGCTCTGGGCCCTTGATGAGCGGGTTCCCGATGTTCTCCTCGTTCGCTATCCCTACTTCGAGACCCCTGACCCACTGTCCCTGGACGAACCCGAGTCGTATGTCTCGACGGAGCGGCCCCTGAACGCCTCCATGTCGCACTCCTGGAACCACGGACTGGGCGAGACGGTGACCGCCCTGCATGAGGCGGGCATGCGCATCACGACTCTCGTGGAGCACGACAGCGTCCCGTGGGATGCGCTGCCCGGTCACATGGTGCAGGAGGAGATCGGTGAGTGGCGCCTGCGCGAGGGGCGCGAGCGGCTGCCTTTGACGTACACGCTGATAGCGGTGCGACAAGCACCGGCCTAGGCTCTGGGGTAGGTCCGGACCAAGGTGGTCACGTCTTCATACGCGGGAGTAGCCATGGCAGAGCAGAGTGGATCTGATCACGGTGCACGTGATCAGGAGGTGCCGGACGCCGAGTCCGACGAGCTGACCGACGATCAGGTCGACGGCGTCTCGGGTGGGGTGATGCCGTCCGGCGGGAACGGTGGCAACGGCTATGTCGTCGACTCCCTGCTGGGCAACGGCGGCAACGGTGGTGCTGGCGGCAACGGTGGTGCTGGCGGCGCAGGAGTAATCGGCGTCACGCATCAGTGAAGCTCGGGCACCAGCAGTCCGTCTTGCGCCACGTGAAGCCGTGGTCAGGCCACCGGGAGCGGTGACGACCGTCGGCGGGGAATGAGCAGCACTGCGATCGCCGCGAGCACGGCCAGTCCTCCTGCCAGGAACCACGCGGTGGCGTAGTCGCCTGCGGAGTCGCGAATCACGCCCGTCACGGTTGCGGCCACTGCCGCGCCGACCATATGAGCGGCGAAGACCCAGCCGAAGATGATCGGTCCGCGCTCGCGGCCGTAGAACCGCGTGCACAGGATGACGGTGGGAGGGACGGTGGCCACCCAGTCCAGCCCGAAGAGCACCATGATCACCAGCAGCGGGGGGTCGATGTCCGGGCCGAGAAGCAGCGGCAGTCCGAGCAGCGCAACGCCGCGAAGCCCGTAGTAGATCGCCAGGAGCACCCGCGGGTCGAATCGATCGGTGAGCCAGCCTGAGCCGATGGTGCCGATGAGGTCGAAGATCCCGACGATCGCGAGCAGACCGGCTGCGGCGGTCGCCCCCATGCCGTGGTCGTGGGCGGCGGGAATGAAGTGCGTGCTGATGATTCCGTTCGTCGTCCATCCGCAGACGAAGAACGTGCCGGCGAGCAGCCAGAAGGTCCGCGATCTCATGCCGACGAGCAGACCGTCGATGGCCAGCCGTGCCGCGGCCCAGCCGCTGTGGGTCGCGTTCTGCTCCTGCTCCTCGGCCGTCTCCGTTCCGGAGGCTCCGTACGGCCGCAGTCCCACTGCTGACGGACGGTCCTGAAGCACGATCCAGACGAGGGGAATGAGTCCTGCCGCGAGGAGGGTGACGATCATGGATGCGGTACGCCAGCCGGCGACCTCGATGGTGCGCGTGATGAGGGGCAGGAAGACGAGCTGCCCCGTCGCCCAGGCGGCACCGAACAGGCCCATCACGAGGCCGCGTCGGGTGAGGAACCAGCGGTTCGCCACGAGGGCCCCGAAGACGAGCGCGGTCGACCCGACACCCAGCCCGACGAGAACACCCCAGAGGATCACCAGTTGCCACGAGGCGTCCATCAGGAGCGTGAGTCCCGTGCCCGTCGCGATGAGTGCCAGTGCGGCTACCGCCACCTGTCGGATGCCGAACCGCTCCATGAGAGCGGCGGCGAAGGGAGCCGTCACGCCGTAGAGGACGAGGTTGACCGAGATCGCAAGGGATATGGCGGACTTCGTCCAGCCGAACTCCTCCTCGAAGGGAACGACGAGGACGCCCACGGACGAGCGAAATGCCGCGGAAGCCAGGAGCACGAGGAACGTGACCCCGGCCACGATCCATGCCCGGTGCATCCTGACGACCACGTCCACACCTTAGGGAAGAGAGCTCTGCCCGTGGTGCGTCCACAGGGACGCGGTGCCGTGCGCCTCGTCCCCCGCCCGGCTCACGGCCCTCCCGTCGCGGAGGTATCCGCAGCAGCGTAGGAGGCAGCCGGGCCAGACCCGGGTCCTCTCCGGAGCGCAGATGAACGACATCGATATCACCATCATCGGGAACGTCGCGTCCGACGTGAGCCTGAACTTCACCAAGGGGGGAGTGTCTGTCGCGCACTTCCGCGTGGCGGCGGGCACTCGCCGGTTCGATCGGCAGTCCGAACGCTGGATGGACGGCGACACGCACTTCTTCTCGATCTCCTGCTTCCGCGATCTCGCACACAACGTCGTCGCGTCCGTCACCAAGGGGCAGCCGATCATCGTCCGCGGGCGCCTGCGCAGTCGCGAATCGATCCGCGAGTGCGGCGAGCACATGCACACGTTCCGCTACTACGACGTCGAGGCGTCGGTCGTGGGTCACGATCTCTCGCGCGGAAACGCCTCCTTCACGCGGGTCAAGCGTGCCGCCGTCATCGAGAACGAGACCCGCTACCTCGCGGACTCGATGGCAGAGGCCGGCATTGCGGAGGAGGAGGAGGCTCGGGCACTGGCTTCGCGGCTGCTCGGGCGGGGTGCCGACAGCGATCTCGACGGCGCCGACGATCCGGATGACCTC
>JBIIJX010000065.1:0-11252 GCA_044233495.1 Candidatus Nanopelagicales bacterium | reverse complement strand
CGGTGTACTTGGCGTCGTACAGCGCCGTCCGGATGTTGTCGCTCATGCCGCCGTCGACGGACACATAGGTGCGCACGACGCCTCCGTCGAGCTGCACCGGCTTGACCGTGCCCACCTCGTACACCGTGACGCCCGCGGGACCCACGATCGCGCGTCCCGGCTCGAACGCCAGTGCCGGCAGCGGGATGCCCTCCTGAGCGCACTGCTTGCCGACGATGTCGCCGATCTGCAGCGCCATGTCGGGGACGTCGAGGGGGTCGTCCGACTCCAGGTAGGCGATCCCCATCCCGCCACCGAGATTGAGCTCCTCGACCTCGATGCCCTGGTGGTCCCAGATGCGCTTGGCGACCGCGACCACGCGGGCCGCCGCGACCTCGAACCCCGATGCGTCGAAGATCTGCGAGCCGATGTGGGAGTGCAGGCCGCGAAAGTCCAGGCTGGGGAGCTTGGCAATGCGCCGAACCGCCTCCTCAGCCGCGCCCGACGACACAGACAGGCCGAACTTCTGGTCCTCGTGGGCTGTCGCGATGAACTCATGAGTATGGGCCTCGACGCCCACGGTCAGCCGGACGAGGACGGGCTGCACGATCCCGGCGCGCGCAGCTGCGTCGGCGATCCGGACGATGTCCTCGAACGAGTCGATGACGATCCGCCCCACTCGGGCTTCGACGGCCGCCTCGATCTCCTCCCGCGACTTGTTGTTGCCGTGCATCAGGAGGCGCTCGCCCGGAACGCCCGCACGAAGGGCCACCGCCAGTTCACCGGCGGAGGCGACGTCGATGCCGAGCCCCTCCTCGGTGACCCATCGGGCGATGGTCGTCGTGAGGAAGGCCTTGGCGGCGTAGTAGACCATGTGCGCTCCGGCGCCGACGTAGCACGCTCGGTAGCGGCGCGCCCGATCGCGAAGGTCCTCCTCGTCGAGCAGGAATGCCGGGGTGGCGAAGTCCGCTGCGATGGTGCGCACGTCGACGCCGCCGATCTCCAGGGCTCCGTCGGCATTGCGCCGGGCCGACGAGGGCCAGATGGCCGGGGACAGGAGGTTCACCTCCTCGGCACTGGCCGGCGGCGTGGCACCGGCAGGGTCGGCGACGACGTCGCCGTGCCGGGGTCCGGCGGGGTGCGCACGCATGGCGCCAAGGCTAGGCCGTACCGATGCCCGGCATCGGGAGCAGGTGGCTACATGCGCTCTGGTGCGCTCACTCCGAGCAGGCCCAGTCCGTTGGCGAGGGTCTGGCGTGCCGCGGCGCAGAGCCACAGCCGGGCGATGTGGATCGGGGCCAACTCCTCGTCTGACCGGGGAAGCACGCGGCACTCGTCGTAGAACCGGTGGTAGGCGGTGGCAAGGTCCTCGAGGTAGCGCGCCACCCGATGCGGTTCGCGCAGCTCCGCGGCTCCCGCGACGATCCGCGGGAACTCCGCGATCATGCCGAGCAGGTTGTTCTCGCGCTCGTGGTCGAGCAGGGCCGGGTCGAAGTCCGCCGTCCGCCAGTCGACTCCCAGCTCGTCGGCATTGCGCAGCACCGACGAGATCCGCGCGTGCGCGTACTGGACGTAGAAGACGGGGTTCTCACTCGTGGCGCGGGTGATCTCCTCCAGGTCGAGCGTGAGCGGGGAGTCAACCGGGTAGCGCGCGAGCGTGTACCGGGCGGCGTCGACACCCACCTCCGCAACGAGATCGTCGAGGGTGACGATCGTGCCCGCGCGCTTGGAGAGCTTGACCTCCTCGTCTCCCCGCGTGATCTTCACGAGCTGGCCGATGAGCACCTCGACATTGGCGTCCATGTCGTCGCCCGCGCAGGCCGCGACGGCCCTGAGGCGATTCACATAGCCGTGATGGTCAGCCCCCAGCAGGTAGATGTTCAGGTCGAAGCCTCGAGCCCGCTTGTCGACGTAGTAGGCGGTGTCGGACGCGAAGTAGGTGTACTCGCCGTCGGCCTTGACGAGCACCCTGTCCTTGTCGTCGCCGAAGTCGGTGGTGCGCAGCCACACCGCACCGCCCTCCTCGTACACGTGCCCCTGCGCACGCAGCGTCGCCATGCCCCGCTCAACGGCACCCGAGTCATGGAGGCTTCGTTCGGAGAACCAGAGGTCGAAGTGCGTGCGGAAGAGCTCGAGCACCTGCTGCTGCTGCTTCAACTGGAGGGCGTAGGCCGCCTCGCGGAAGGCCACCAGCTGCTCGTCGGCAGGCAGCTCGGTGATTCCGGGGCGCGCGATGGCGATGGCGGCCGCCAGGTCGAGGATGTAGCCGCCGTGGTAGCCGTCCTCGGGCACCGGCCGCCCGTTGGCCGCTGCCATGACCGACGCCCCGAACCTGTCCATCTGGACGCCGCGGTCGTTGACGTAGAACTCCGTCGCGACCTCGGCCCCCGCGGCGGCCAGGACGCGCGCCAGCGCATCGCCCACCGCCGCCCACCGGGTGTGGCCGAGGTGGATGGGACCGGTCGGGTTGGCGGAGATGAACTCCACGTTGACCCGGCGCCCCCGCAGGGAGTCGCCGTGGCCCCACGCCGGGCCGGCCTCCACGGCCGTGCGGGCGACGAGGCCCTGGGCGGCGGTGTCGAGCCGGATGTTGACGAATCCGGGGCCCGCAACCTCGGCCGACGCGATCCCGGGCACGGTCGCCAGGCGGTCCGCCAGGAGGGACCCGAGGTCTCGTGGTGGCATGCCCGCGGCCTTGGCCAGGGCGAGGGCCACATTCGTCGCGTAGTCCCCGTGCTCACGGCTCTTGGGTCGCTCCATGCGCACCTCGGGGACCCCCACGTCTGGGAGCAGGCCCTCGGCGACGAGGCCCGCCACCGCTGCCGTCACGGCTTCGGCGAGGGCGTCGGGATTCACGCACCGAGCCTATCTTCGGGCGAGTGCGCCTCGGAGATGCCCTGAAGGGCTATGCTCGGGGCAGGCAAGGCCAGTCAGCACCACCGTTCATCAGGTGCCCGCCCCCGTGGTGGGCATCGATGTTTCTGGGCGAGAGCGCGGGAACGGGACGACGGTATGAGCGGCTCAGCCGCGTGCCGGGCGCCCGTCCGGTACGACGTCCCTGTAGTACCCGCTAGGAGAATGTGCATCATGGCTCAAGGAACCGTGAAGTGGTTCAACGCTGAGAAGGGCTACGGCTTCATCGCCCAGGCCGACGGTGGCCCGGACGTCTTCGTCCACTACTCGGCCATCCAGTCCGACGGCTACCGCTCCCTCGAGGAGAACCAGGTCGTGGAGTTCGACATCGTCCAGGGCCCGAAGGGTCCCCAGGCCGACAAGGTCCGTACCGCCTAGACCTCGCATCCCGGGCAACCGGGTGCACGCGAAGGGCCCTGCCACCCGGCGGGGCCCTTCGTCATGTGCGGGTCCCTCGGGGACGCCGCCAGCGCAGGGCACAATGGGGGCATGGCCGACGACGACATCGAACGACTCCTGCGCGAGGTCAGCGCCACCACCTCCGGCACGGGCACGCCCGCGAGCCCGGCCAAGCGCAGCGGAAGCGAGGTCGAGAAGCAGTCAGGCACCGCCGGCGGCAGGGTCGCGTTCGCGGCGGTGGCCGGAGGGGTCACCGGCGTCGGCGCCTTCTTGTTCGGGATCTTCACCCCCTGGACGGACGCCCTCGACATGGGAGTCGCCGCCGCCGCCGCGGCCTTCGTCACCGGCCTGGTCTCCGGGCCCCCTCGCTGGTTCTCGTCCTGACCCATCCGCCTGCGTCGCGCGTCTGGCCTGCGCGTGCGCCTCGATGACCGCACCCCAGAGCAGGGCGACGAAACACAGGTAGAGCCAGAGCAGGATCACGATGGCGGCTCCGAACACCAGGATCGCCGCGTTGAGGGTGCTGGACAGGCTCGTGTAGATGCCCACGCCCACGGTCGCACCGGCGATGCCGAGAGTGGCCGTCCAGGCACCGAGGGACCGCCACGGAACCCGTTCGGCGTGCGCCGGCCCGTGGCGCAGCAGCCAGCGGACCGCGAGAAAGATCAGCGCGATCACGACCGCCCAGTCCACGATGGGCAGACCCGTGGTCACCGGCAGGCTGGGCAGCTCCAGCCACGCCAGGATCCTGGGCACCAGCGTGAGGAGCACCACCAAGGCCACGCCGATGACCATCGCCACCAGCGTCACCACCGCGGCGATGACCCGCTCGACCATGCCGCTGCGCGACTCCGTGACGTGGAATGCCGTGTTCATCGCCATGCGCAAGCCGAGTACGACCTTCGACGCCGCGTACACAGCGATGACGACACTGACGAGGGTCGTGACGGTGAAGGCACTGCCCGACGCCGACTCGATCGTGCTCACCAACGCGTCGCTCACGGGCTTGATGGTGCCGAAGGCCTCCGGGGCCCGGACCGCGAGGCGATCCAGCGCGGTGCGCACCTCGGCAGGATCCAGCAGCAAGCCGGCGAGCGTGCCGAACGCGAGTGCGGCCGGTGCCAGCGAGAGCGCCACGAAGTACGCCAGACCACCAGCCGCGAGGGACGCGCGGGTACGGCGGTACTCGTCGGCGAGAACACGCCCGTACGCCACGGCCGCATGCACTTGGTCCTTCACGACGCCATCCTGTCGGACTCCTGCCCGCCGTGAACGGCAGGTGCGCTGATAGCCTGACACGTCCCGAGCCCCCGTAGCTCAGGGGATAGAGCGCCGGTTTCCGGTACCGAAGGTCGCAGGTTCGAATCCTGCCGGGGGCGCTTCATGAACGACAGACACGACACCGATGCCGGCCTTCGCGGAGGGCCTCACTTCGCCATCACCGGCGCGGGGATCTACCCGTACGTCGTCGCCGTCTTCGTGGCCCTCCTGCTGCTTTCGAACATCGGCGCGACGAAGTTCATCGCACTGGGGCCGCTGACGTTCGACGGTGGGGCGATCCTCTTCCCGCTGACGTACATCATCGGCGACGTGCTGAGCGAGGTGTACGGATTCCGGGCCGCGCGCCGCGCCATCGTGCTGGCGTTCGCCATGTCCATCCTCGCCGCCCTCACCCTCTGGGTGATCCAGCTCGCTCCCCCGGCGGAATTCTGGGAGAACCAGACCGCCTTCGAGGCCGTCCTCGGCTTCGTGCCGGCGATCGTCCTCGCCAGCATCCTGGGCTTCCTGAGCGGGCAGCTCGTCAACGCTTACGTGCTGGTGCGGCTCAAGCAGCGCACATTGGAGGGGCGCCTGTGGCTTCGACTCATGTCGTCGACCGTCGCCGGGGAGTTCGTCGACACACTCGTCTTCTGCACCATCTACGGGCTCGCCTTCGGCCTGGCCTTCGGTGACTTCCTGAACTACTTCGCAGTGGGTTTCGCCTACAAGGTGGGCGTCGAGGCCCTGCTGCTTCCAGTCACCTACCGCGTCATCGCCGCCGTGAAGCGACGGGAGCCGACCTACGCCATCGCTTAGGCCGGTCGGTCACGCCCGAGCACCTCGCGACGCAGGTCGTCGAACGAGTCGGTGCGAATGCTCTCCCTGACGCGGTCGATGAGTCGGATGATGTGACGCTCGTTGTGGATGGTCGCCAGCGTCGACGCCAGCATCTCCTTCGCCTTGAACAGGTGGTGCAGGTAGGCACGCGTGTAGTGACGGCAGGTGTAGCAGTCGCATGACTCGTCGATCGGTGAGAAGTCACGGCGGTATGACCCATTGGTGAGATGGAATCGCCTGACCGAGTGGTACACCGTGCCATTTCGCGCATTCCGTGAAGGCGCGACGCAGTCGAACGTGTCGGCGCCGTTCTCAACGGCGGCGAACACATCCTCCGGCTCGCCGATACCGAGAAGGTGACGGGGCTTGAGCTCCGGCAGCTCCTCGCACACCCATCGCACGATGGTGCCGAGATGCTCCTTCTCCAGCGCCCCGCCGATACCGAACCCGTCGACCTCGAGTTCGGCGAGGTCATGAGCCGAGCGTCGTCTGAGATCCTCGTACTGCGCACCCTGCACCACCGCGAACAGCGCCTGGTACGGATGCGCGGCGCGCTCCGAGGTGAGTCGCCGGTGCTCGACGACGCAGCGCTCGGCCCAGGACTGCGTGCGAACCACGGACATCTCCTGGTACTCACGGGTGTTCAGCAGGGTCGTGCACTCGTCGAAGGCGAAGATGATGTCTGCGCCGAGGCTGTGCTGGACCTGCATGGAGACCTCGGGCGTGAAGCGGTGCATGGTGCCGTCGATGTGCGACTTGAACGTGACGCCGTCGTCGTCCACGTGGGCCAGGCGGTCCTTGCCGGCGGCGATGACGTCGTCCGACCTGCGGGTGCTGACCTCCATGGCCAGGATCTTCTTGAACCCGACCCCGAGGGACAGCACCTGGAAGCCACCGCTGTCGGTGATGGTGGGGCCATGCCAGCCCATGAACGCCGCCAGTCCCCCGGCCTCCTCGACGATGTCGGCGCCGGGCTGCAGGTACAGGTGATAGGCGTTGGCCAGGATCACCTGGGCCCCGAGGTCGCGCATCGCCTCAGGCAGCACCGCTTTGACAGTCGCCTTCGTGCCCCCCGGGGTGAAGGCAGGCGTGCGGATCTCCCCGTGCGGAGTGGAGATCACGCCCGCGCGGCCGAGCCTGCCGTCGAGCCGGTGCTCGACAGCGAAGGCGAAACCGTTCATCAGCCCTCCGGCGCCAGCACGTCCATGGCCGGGAACTGGGCACGCGCAGGAGCAATCCACGCATCGACCGCCTCGGACGCTTCGGCATTCGTGCCTGCGCACTCGTCAAGCATCAGATCGGCGAGCACATCGTCGCCCTCGATCACCGCCACGGAGGTGGCGGTGCCGCCGGTGCAGCCCTGCTCCGAGGACACCGCCTCGAGCGAGGAGATCTGGTCGACGGTGGAGCCCAGCGTGCTCCAGACCGCCGGGTCCGTGGGGACCTTCTCGTCAGCGAGGATGTCGCCGTAGCTGTCGACGATGATCCGCGACTCCTTGGCAGTGATGGTGAGCTCATAGCTGCGGTGGTACTGGGGTGGCACGGACGAGTCCAGGAACTGGTACGTGATGAGCGCCTCTGCGGACAGTCCCCCGGCAGCCTCCCCCGAGGCCTGCGATGTCGCGGAGTCGGACCCGCAGCCGGCGACCATCAGGGCGCCCGCGACCAGCACCGCCCAGCGTCGCATGATCATCCCCCGAGCCTAGGGGGCGCTCCACCGGACCGAAGTCCGGATCGCCGGGCCTGTGCACGACAATGCTGCCGTGACCGCAGTCCCCGCAGAGTCGCCCGAGATCGGCGCCACTATCGACGCCGGCGGGATCGCGACCAACGTCCACCTCGCCGGCAGCGGCCCCGACGTCCTGCTGCTCCACGGCTCCGGTCCCGGGGTCAGTGCGTGGGCCAACTGGCGGCTCACCATCCCGGCCCTGGCCGAGCACTTTCGCGTCATCGCCCCGGACATCGTCGGTTTCGGGTACACCGAGCGTCCACCGGGCATCCGATACGACCTGACACAGTGGACGGCGCACGCGGTGGCCGTCATGGACGCCCTCGACGTCCAGCAGTGCCACGTGGCCGGAAACTCCTTCGGGGGGTCACTGGCCCTGTCACTGGCCATCACCCACCCGGATCGGGTCGCCGGACTGGTGCTGATGGGCGCCACCGGTGTGCCCTTCACCATCACGCCGGGCCTGGAGGCCGTCTGGGGCTACGAGCCCTCGGTGGAGGCCATGGCCGAGCTGCTCGGGATCTTCGCCTACGACCGCTCCCTGGTCGGGCCGGACCTCGCAGAGCTGCGGTACCAGGCCAGTACGCGACCCGGCGTGCAGGAGGCGTTCGCGGCGATGTTCCCCGCGCCCCGCCAGCAGGCACTCGATGCCATCACCCATCGGCCGGACGACATCGCGGGGATCCGCAGCCCCACCCTGATCGTCCACGGTCGGGACGACCAGATCATCCCCGTCTCCAATGCCGTCGCGCTGCTCGACCTGATCGACGACGCGCAGGCGCACATATTCGGCAGATGCGGTCACTGGACGCAGATCGAGCACGCATCGGCCTTCAACACCCTGGTCGTGGACTTCCTGCAGGGCCGGTCCTCGACGGGCACCGCAGCGGAATTCCGCGAAAATCCTGCGACGCGCTGACCAGCTGCAGTAGAACTCTCCCACCGCACCCACAAGTGCGGGGCGTGGAGCACGGTCGGTCGATGGCCATCGCAAGGTGACCACCGAACCCGAGTGCTGGCGGGTCGACCGCGATGCACGCCGGAGGGGCCCCTCGATCTCATACATCGGGGGGCCCTTCGCTGTGCGATCGCGACCCGGGATGCATGCTCGACGGACGTTCGACCTCAGTGCCAGGCACGACCTCGACGGCTCAGCTGGCAGCCGAGTACCAGGCACGCAGCCGGGCGAAGCCCTCCTCCAGCGTGACGCTCGGCTGCCACCGCAGGGCCGCCCGGGTCTGGCGCTGGTCGAACCAGTGGGCCGTCGCGAGCTGCTCCGCGATGAAGGCTGTGAGGATCGGCTCATCCGTGCGGCGGGCGGCGCGCCACCCGGCCTCGATGGCATGGCCGGCACCGATCGCGACCTTCGAGGGCACCGACCGACGCGGCCCGGGAGCCCCGGCCGCATCGGCCATGCGCGACAGCAGCTCGGCGACGGTGCGTGGCTCGCCATTCGACACGACGAAGGCCCGGCCGTGGACCTCGGGCTCGGCGCACGCCTCGACGGCTCGTGTGATCGCCGTGGCGGCGTTGTCGACGTACGTGGTGTCGATCAGCGCCGTGCCGCCGTCGAGGAGGAAGAGCCGGCCGGCACGAGCCCGTGCCACGATGCGGTCGACCAGCTGGGTGTCGCCTGGTCCCCAGACCAGATGGGGGCGGATGGCCACCACGGCCATGCGATCGTCATCGGCCGCGAGCGCGATGAGCTCGGCCGCGGCCTTCGTGCGCGAGTAGTCGCCGCGCGCACCAGAAGGGTCGGCCGGCTCCGCTCCGGCACCCATGATCGCGGCTCCCGAATGGGCCACGGACGGCGACGAGATGTGGACGAAGCGAGCGACACCTGCTCGCCGGGCAGCATCGACCACAGTTGCCGTGCCCCGGACGTTGACGGATTCGAACTCCCGTCGATCGCCGTGCATCGTGACCTTCGCGGCAAGGTGAACCACGGCGTCACTCCCGGCCATCGCGTCCTGAACGGCTGCCGCATCGCGGATGTCGCCCAGGATCTCGCGTGCGTGTGACCTTGACGGGTGCCGCTGGAAGGCGACGACCTCATGATCACGTCCGAGCTCCGCGACGACCGCAGCGCCGAGCATGCCGCGTCCTCCCGTGACGAGGATCCTCATCGACGGCCCGCCAGGACATCCGACGCCCATGCTGCGACAGCTGTGCGGTCGATCTTGGAGTTGTGGCGGATGTCGACCGGCAGTGAGGCTCGCAGGAGCACGGCAGCCACGTTCACACCGGTGACGTGGCGCACCTGGTCGACGAGCGGTAGACCGGCGAGCCCGGTGCTGTGGTCGTCCAGGACGCACACCACCACGATCTGCTGGGTCCCCACCGGGCCGACGCCCACGCATGCCGCCTGCGCGACGCCGGCCACGCGCTGCACCGCCTGCTCGATCGGAACCGGCGCCAACGGCCCGGTCGGCGACGTGATGACGTGCGCAAGGCGGCCCGCGACCCACAGCCGCCCGTCCGAGTCGAGGACGCCGACGTCGCCGGTGCGATGCCAGTCGCGGTCGCGCGATGCCGCACGCTCCGTCGACCACAGCCGGTCGTAGCGCACCTTCCGATGCGCCGCACGCACGAGAACCTCGCCGAGGACGCCGGGTGCGGTAGTCAGGGGTCCGGTCGCGCATCCGTCGGGGTCGACTGCACTGATGGACAGTTCGACTCCGGGCAATGGGGCACCGACGAGCACCCCGGGCCCTGGCCCGGCGGCGTCGATGTCGTCGATCGCCACGTCGCACACCGGCAGCACCTCGGTCATGCCGTACGGCGTGCGCACCTCCGCGGTGGGAATCAGGCGCTGGACGCCATGGAGGATCGCGGCATCGACCGGCGCACCAGCGCCCATGACCAGGCGCAGGGTCTGGAGGTCGGCCAGCTGGCCGTCCGTGAGGTCGACCGCAGTGCGCAGGATGCTGGTCAGCGCGGCAGGGGACGCCCACATCACCGTGCCGCCCACCTGACGCGTGGCATCGGCGACCGCCCTGGCGGTCAGGGTGCGCGGCGAGGTGACATCCATGTCGGGGATGGCCGATGCCATGCCCAGTGCCGGCCCGAGCACCGCCCACGGGGCGAAGGCCGCGACGAGGGAGTCCGCCGAGGACAGCCGGTAGTGCCGCAGGAGCAGGTCGCGCGTGCCCTGCACCTGGCGATGTGCGTACACGACGCCCTTCGCCGGACCCGTGGATCCGGACGTGAAGGCGACCAGTGCCTCGTCGTCGGGCCCCGGGCCTTCAGGCAGGTCGAGGTTCGATCCTCTGCGCGCAATCGACGCAAGTCGGCTCACGGGAACGACATGGCCACGCAGGCCGATTCGAGCTCCCCTGACGAGCGCGATCCCGCGGGGGATCGCAACGACGTGATCGGGCGCCGCACTGCGCAGGGCCCGCACCATGCCGCGGGCACCGAGCCCGGCATCCGTCACGACGACGCTGGCCCCGATCCGCCAGCACGCGTAGACGACGGCGACGAGATCGGCACCCACCGGAACGAGCACGCTGACGCGGTCCCCCCGCCGGACTCCCATGTCGGCCAGCCCGGCCGCGAGGCTGTGCACTGTCCGCGCGAGCTGACGCCAGGTGATCGCCCGCCAGGTGCCGTCAACCGGCTCGGCGATCGCCACTGACTCGGGCTCCTCCGCCGCGCAGCGCTCCAGCGCCGACCACAGTGGTTCGGCCGTCGTGGCCGGTGCGGGATCCGACACAGCGCCCGCCGGGTCACCGGCAACGTCGCCGATCCAGGTCCAGAGATCCTCGACGAGTGCCGGGGCGTCCTCGATGACGAGGTGCCTGGCTCCCACGTACCGATGCACCTCGGCATGCGGCATGCGCTCCTCGAGGTCGTGCAGGTACCGATCGGAGAAGACGGGGTCACCGGGACCCCACAGCAGCAGCACGGGAAGCGTCAGGCCGCGCACACCATCGGCGACGGTCGCGAGCGTGGCTGCGCTGACGTGATCGTCCTCGAGCGGTATGTCCGCCACGAAGTCCCCCACGGCGGCCCGCCGATCGGCCGAGAGATAGGGGGCCGCGTAGGCGGCGGCGACCTCACGGGGGATTCGGCGGCCGCTCACGAGCGTGGTCCCGCGCACGAATGCCGGTGTCATGACGGTCGCCACGCGACG
>JBIIJX010000043.1:0-13594 GCA_044233495.1 Candidatus Nanopelagicales bacterium | reverse complement strand
GATCTGGGCGTCGAACAGGGCCAGCTCATCCTCCTGGTCGAGGGTGTAGGAGGTGACGTCCTCCCAGTTCTTCGCCTGCTCGGCCATGGCGGGACTCCGGTTCCGTCGGGGACTTTCGGCGAATCCTTGCAATAACCGGAGTCACTGTCTAGTTTCTCGGACGTGACCCTCGACATCCAGCGGATCAGCGACCGGATCGAGATCGACGACCTGCTCGCCCGCTACGCCCGCGCCCTGGACTACCGCACCTTCGAGGACCTCGACGGCATCTTCACCGCCGACGCCACCTTCGACGCCGGCGGCCTGGGCTGCCCCACTGGACCCGCGGCCATCCGGGAGATGATCCAGGGCACGATCGGCCACCTCGACGCGACGCAGCACCTCGTCGGCAAGAGCATCGTCGAGTTCTCATCGGACGGCGACGAGGCGGAGGTCCGGACCTACCTGATCTCCCAGCACATCCGCGAGTCCGCGCCGGGACCGGTCAAGCACTACTTCCTCGGCGGGGAGTACTTTGACCGCGTCGTCCGGACGCCGGCGGGATGGCGGATCGCGTACCGAAGGCTCGATCGCCTGTGGAAGCAGGGCGACCGGGCCGTCATCTCCGGCTAGCCACGTCCGAGAACGCGCGCTGCACCAGTCGTCACGGCCAGCCGCCACACCCGTAAGGAGAGTCATGGACACCTGGATCACCGACACCGAGCCGAGCGAGCGATTCCCGCTCTATACGCGTGCGAACGCGGACGAGGTCGGACCGGACCCCTTCACGCCGCTGAACTGGACCCTGACCTGGGAGCAGGGCATGGTTCCCGGCACGGCCGATGCGTGGATCGCCCTCGGGACCTTCACCCCTGACGAGTTCGTCTGGGAGCAGCCGGAGACGTACGGCAACTGGGGCGGCTACTTCTACAACCAGGTCTCGCTCGGGCGAGTGTTCGGCTACCGCATGCCGGGCGCGACCCCGGACGCGATCGACATCTCGTTCTTCGGCCAGAACCCGTCGGTTCCGCCGTACAAGCACGACCCCCGAGACGACAACGAGGCGTGCTCCGCCAAGCTGGGAGAGTCCTTCGGGGCCATCCTCGGCGGGTCGCAGCAGAAGCTCGGTGACGACTACATCGCCCAGGCCGAAGCCTGGGTGGCGAGCCGACCTGATCTCGCCGCGATCTCTGACGCCGAACTCGTGGAGTACGGGCGCACGTCGGCGCGCTGGCAGCGCCCGGGATGGGACGCCTATGCGCAGGTCGTGATCGGCGCCACGGTCGGCCCGCAGATCGTGCAGGGGGTTGCGGACGCGGTGGGCAAGCCCGATCTCGCGATCCAGATCTTCGCGGCGCTGGGCGATGTCGCCTCGGCGGGATTGCCCGAGCGCGTGTGGGACCTCTCCCGCCAGGTGACTGCCTCACCTGCGCTGACGGCCGAGTTCGATGCGGGCGTCGACGGGCTGGCCGAGCGCCTGGCCGGCAATCCCGAGGCGGCCGGCTTCACTGCTGCGCTGGACGAACTCCTGCTGTCGTTCGGTCACCGCGGGGTCAACGAGTGGGAGATCAGCGCTGACACCTGGCTGATCAATCCCACCCTCGCGTACCAGATGATCGATCGTGTGCGTCGGCAGGACGACTCGATGTCGCCGCGTGTGCGCGCGGCGGAGGCCGCCAAGCGCCGTGAAGCTGCGGTCGCCGAGCTCACCGCAGCGGTCGCCGGTGACGAGGCGACGGCCGGACTCCTGGCGGCAGGCATCGCCTCGGGCCAGATGTCATACCGGCTTCGGGAGGGCGGCAAGAACGCCACCGTCAAGCTGATGCAGGAGCCGAAGCTCGCCTTCCGCGAGCTCGGGCGGCGCATGCACGCACGGGGGCACCTGCAGGATCCGATGCACGTGTTCCAGCTGCTGGAGAGCGAGCTCGACGCCTTCCTCGCCGATCCCGCCTCGTTCAGCCCGAAGCTGGCCCAGCGCCATCAGGACTGGCTCACTCTGCGCGAGCTCGAGCCGCCGTATCTCGTCATGCGCGGGGAGCCCGTGCCGCCGATCAGCTCCTGGCCGAAGCGCAAGGCCGCTGCGGTCGGGAATGCGGCACCGGTCGGCACCGAGATGAAGGCGATCGGCGGGTCGCCGGGCACGGTCACCGCGAAGACGCGGGTGATCCTCGACCTCGCCGATGCCGACTCCCTCGAGCCGGGCGAGATCCTGGTGTGCACGACCACGGATCCGTCCTGGGTGCCGCTGTTCATGATCGCCAGCGCGGTGATCTGCGAGATCGGTGCCCAGGCCAGCCATGCGGTCATCGTCAGCCGGGAGCTCGGTGTGCCGTGCGTGGTGTCGCTCGCCAACGCGAGCAAGACCCTGCCGACGGGTACGACGGTCGAGCTCGACGGGTCTGCGGGAACGGTGCGGGTGGTCGGTACCCCGTGACGGCGAACCGGCCACCGGTCCCGCCGGAGCCGCCGTTCTCCGTCCGTCGCCCCTTCCTGCTGCTCGATGAGGGCGTCACGCGTCTGACCATTGCTCGCCATGCGCAGCAGGACTACCCCGTGGGAGAGGTCTTCGACTTCGCCCAGTGGGA
Organism: Candidatus Nanopelagicales bacterium; assembly: GCA_044233495.1. Lineage (GTDB taxonomy): Bacteria > Actinomycetota > Actinomycetes > S36-B12 > S36-B12 > UBA10649. Next base: position 11,030 of record JBIIJX010000043.1, on the reverse strand, counting down.
GGACCCGCCGCTGAGCGGTCTCGGCCGTACGCAGGCAATGGCCCTGTCGGCGATCCTGGGTGAGCAGGACGTCGACGTCGTGGCGTGCAGCACCATGCGGAGGGCGATCGAGACGGCCAAGATCGTCGCCTCGCCGCACGACCTCGTGCCCGTCGTGCGTCCGGAGCTGGTGGAGATCAGGTCGTACTGCGAACTCGAGCCCGGCACGGACCCGCAGTCGCTCGTCGACCCCGAGGAGTGGCGGGCGCGCGAGGAGGCCTTCACCGAGCACGTGCGCTGGGACTACATGTACTTCGGTGAGGGGTCAGCGCGGTTCCGGAAACGAGCAGTGTCAGAGGTGGACGCTCTCGTGGCCGACCATCCGGGCGAGCACATCGTGCTGATCAGCCATGGCGGGGTCATCAACGCCTACCTTGCCGACATCCTCGGGATCGAGGACGACATGTTCTTCCTGCCCAACCACTGCTCGATCAGCGAGGTGCTCATCAAGGGCTCCCGCAAGCGGATCCAGTCGGTTAACGAGCGCGGGCACCTTCACACCGGGATCCTGACCAACTAGAGTCATCTAGATGACTTGTCGCGCGCGCCCGGGCTGCTCGTCCCCGGCCGCCGCACGATGCACCGGGGAGGCACCATGACCGACACCGTCCCGCAGTACCTGGCTGGGACCCATGCGGCGATGAGTCGCGACGAGGCGATGGCCATCCTCGACCGGCTCGTCGAGCACCTGCGCAACGGCACCACCGACATGGCGCCCGAGCAGATGCAGATCCCGATCTCGTACTACCTCGACCGTGACGAGTGGGAGCGCGAGATCCAGACCGTCTTCCACCGCATCCCCCTGCCGGTGTGCACATCGGCCGAGCTGGCGAACGTCGGCGACTACAAGGCGCTCCGGGCCGTGGGCAAGGAGATCATCCTCGTGCGCGGCAAGGACGGTCACATGCGCGCGATGCTGAACGTGTGCCGGCACCGAGCCATGAAGCTGCTGCCCGAGGGGTGCGGCAACGCCCGCCACGGTTTCGTCTGCGGCTACCACGCCTGGTCCTACGACACCACGGGGCGCCTCACCGGGGTGCCCGGAGAGAACACCTTCGGTGATGTGCCGCGTGACGACTACGGCCTGGTGCAGCTGGCCTGCGAGGAGCGCGCGGGGATCGTCTACGTGTGCCTGACCCCCGGCCTGGGGATGGACATCGACGCCTGGCTCGGGCCGGTGCTGCCGTACCTCGAGGCGCTGGAGCTCGACAAGTGCACGCACTTCGTGACCAAGGAGCTCGAGGGCCCGAACTGGAAGGTGACCCTCGACGGCTACCTCGAGGGCTACCACTTCAGCGCGCTGCACCCGACGACGGTCGCGCTCACCAACCACTCGAACCGCATGACCTGCGACCGGTTCGGGCCGCACGTGCGCAATGTGTTCGCGCTGAAGTCCCTCGACGCGATGATGGAGAGGCCACGCGAGGAGTGGGATCCGGCAGCGGCGATGGGGCTCGTCTACTGGATCTTCCCGGGCATGTCGATCGCGGGCGGATGGCGCGAGCGCACCGTCATCTCGATCATGCTTCCCGGTGACTCGTGGGGTGAGTCGATGACCTGGCAGACGACGCTGCTGCGCACTCCGCCGCAGACTCCGGAGGAGTTCGAGGAGGCCGCGAAGACGGCCGAGTGGTTCTTCGCGGCCTTCCGCGACGAGGACTACACGGCCCAGACGGCCGTCCAGAACGGCCTGGCCTCCAACCCCGAGGGGCACATGATCATCGGCCGCAACGAGATCGCGGTTCAGCACGCCCACGGATCCCTGCGGCGGCTCATGGCGGGGGAGCCCGTCCACGACTGAGGTCGTCCCGTAGCCGGGTCGGCTTCCTGGCAGCGGATTTCCGCATCCGGTGGTGGCCCAGCGGCCCCGGTGGCAGACTCCCACGCTAGTTGTCCCCGACTGGAATGGACGTCCTATGTCTGAGAAGGCCTGGCTCACCGACACCGAGCCCAGCACCCGCTTCCCCGTCTACACCCGGCTGAACGCGGCCGACGTCATGGCCGACCCCATCACGCCACTGGGCGCCACTATGTGCTGGATCCCCAACGTGCTGCCGGGCTGGGCGTCGGGATACGTCGAGGACGTCTGCTTCACCGCGCAGGAACTGGTTGAGCCGGCCTCAGTCGCGGGATTCATCTACGGCTACCTCTACGTGAACCAGAGCTCGGTGCGCGTGCTCGGCATCCGCAAGGGGATGTCGGCGGACATCATCGATGCGATCTTCTTCAACTCCCCGGGCGCCCCGCCGCACGTGCCGTCCCCGCAGGACGAGAATCCGGAGCTCTCAGCGCTCGGCGCTGCGCGCGCCGGCTGGGTGCTGTCGACCAGCAAGTTCGAGGGCGCGGACGAGGACGCCGCGCTCTCCGATGACCTTCGTCGCAACCGTCCCAACCTCAAGGGGCTGAGCAACCGGGCCCTCGTCGCACGGGCTCGCGCGATGATGCCGTACGAGCGGCTGGCCTGGCGCTCCGAGCAGATCGGCTCATCGAACGCCGCCGTCGGCCCGGCCGTCGCCGGCCAGATGCTCCCGCCGGAGAAGGCTCACCTGCTCGTCACGATCCTCGGCTACGCCGGCGACGTCGAGTCCGCGGCACCCACCTACGCACTGTGGAGTCTGTCGCGCACCGTCCGCAACAGCCCCGAGCTCACCGCACTGTTCGACAGCGGTGTGGACAAGGTCGCCGCACAACTGCCGACGGCCAACGGCGGGTTCTGGAGCGACTTCGCCGCATTCATCGCCGAGTTCGGCTACCGAGGGCCGTCAGAATGGGATCTCGGCACCGAGTCGTGGGAGTCCAAGCCCTCGCTGGCTCTCGCCCTGGTCGACAAGATGCGCCTGCTCGACGACACGCAGTCCCCGTCGGCCAAGCAGTCCGCCCATGCCGCCGAGACCGACAAGGCGATGGCCGAGGCGACCGCGGGCATGGATGCGGCTACCGAGGCGATGTTCCGTGGTGCCATCGGATCTGCCCGTCGCTTCGCCGGCTGGCGCGAGTCGGGCAAGTCCTCGTGCATCAAGATCATGAACGAGGCGCGCATGGCCCTCATCGAGCTGGGTGAGCGCCTGGCTGCCGAGGGTGTGCTCGACCACTCGCGGCAGATCTTCATCGCCGTGGACGATGAGCTGGACGCGCTGGCGCTGAAGGACTCCTCGCTGCGCGATGCTCTGCGGGAGCGGGAGAAGCAGTGGAACGCCCTCAAGGAGCTCGACATCCCGACGTTCGTGGATGCCTCGAAGCCCATTCCCTCGATCTCGGACCTTCCACGCAAGGGCGCATCGTCCGCCGCTCGGGCGAAGGCCGGCGACGTCATGCAGGGGGCGGCCTCGTCGCAGGGCATCGTCGAGGGCGTCGTGCGGGTGATCCTGAGCACGGATGCGATCGACGCATTCCAGCCGGGCGAGATCCTCGTCGCCCCGCAGACCGATCCGTCCTGGACCCCGCTGTTCCTGGTCGCCTCGGGTGTCGTCGTCAACACCGGGTCGATGGGATCGCACGCGATGATCGTCGCGCGCGAGCTAGGCATCCCGTGCGTCGGCGGCCTCGTCGGGGCGACGTCGATCCTGAAGACCGGTGACCGGGTGCGCGTCGACGGCGCCAAGGGCACCGTCGAGGTGCTCGAGACGGTCTGATCCCCGAGACGGGCCTGACCCACCAGACGCCGAGACGCCGAGACCCGCGGGTCTCGGCGTCTCGGCGTTCAGGCTCCTGTGATCAGGGGGTGATGACGGCGCGGCCCGTCAGGTTCCCTGCCTCCATGTCGGCGTAGGCGTCGAGGGCGCGATCGAGTGCGTACGTGCGGTACTCGGGAGTGATGACGCCCTTGGCCGCGAGGGTCAGGACCTCCTTGAGCTCCGTGCGCGTGCCCCAGTAGATCGAACGCATCGCAGTCTCGTACGGCGGCGCGTACAGGTTGAACGGGAAGCTGCCACCGCCGACACCGACCAGGGTGAGATCGCTCTGGTACTTGCAGCTGCCGACCGCGGTGGCGAGCGTGGCGTCGTTTCCGACGAAGTCGATCACGACCTCGGCGCCTCCCTGGGTGGCGTCCTTGATCTGGGCGACGATGTCCTCGGCGCTGCCGTCGAGCACGACGTCTGCGCCGGACTTCCGCGCGAGATCGCGTGCGGCCGGCTTGACGTCGACGGCGACGACGTCGGCGGCGGTCATGGCCTTGATGATCTGGATGCCCATGTGGCCGAGGCCGCCGGCGCCGATGACGACGACGCGTGAGCCGGGCACCATCTTGTGAACCGACAGCTTCACTGCGTGATAGGGGGTGAGTCCGGCGTCGGTGAGGGGTGCCGCCGCCACCGGGTCGAGCGCGTCCGGGATCGGGACGAGGAAGCGCGCGTCGGGCACCAGCATGTACTCCGCCTGGCCGCCGTTCGTACCCAGGCCGCCGCCGAACGCGCTGTCGTAGCCGTCGAGGGGGGCCACGCAGTAGGTGTCCTGCCCGCGGCCGCAGGCCTCGCACCTGCCGCAGCCCCAGGGGCCGTGCACGGCGACCGCCTGGCCGACGCTCACGCGATCGACCCCGGCTCCGACGGCGTGGACGTAGCCGGAGTTCTCATGGCCGAGGATGAAGGGAACGTGCCAGGGGAGCATGCCCTCCTCGAAGTCGTGGAGCAGGTGCAGGTCGCTGTGGCACAGCCCGGCACCTGCGATCTTCAGCACGACCTGCCCGGGACCGGGGGTGGGATCGTCCACCTCGATGAGGATCGGGTTGGACTTCCAGTTGGGGAGCTGTACGGCCTTCATGGGGTTCCTCTCGTGCCTGACGCCCCGGTCGGGCGGCGCGGACGTGACGCTGGGATGCTATCCGCGCTCGGCGTCCGGCTGAGGGGTTTCTTTAGGGAAACTCTGGAAACGAATGCTGACATCTGCGATAGTTGGACGTCCACATGATCTCGACCCGCATCGGGTCGGCAGCACCCTGCGGAGGAGCCCATGTCCGACGTGACCCTGACCGAGGAGCAGCGCGACGCGCTGGTGACCCTGGTGGTGCGTGGGATGGCGCGTGGCGAGGCCAGCGCCGTGCAGCAGAGCCTGGCCGACGCCGGCCTGATCCTGGTCAAGGGCCCGGTGCTCATGCCCACCCCGGCCGGCACCGAGCTTGTCGGCGGCCTGCTGCGGCTGCCTGACGACGCTCCGGAGCGCGAGCGCATCATGGCGACGTTCCACCGCTTCCTGCCGGTCAATCGCCAGCTGCGCGATCTGTGCACGGCCTGGCAAGTCCGTCCGGACGGCAGTGTCAACGACCACTCCGACGAGAACTATGACGCGGAGATCCGCGACCGACTGGACGACATCGACGACTCCGTCGGCCCCCTGCTGAAGCGCTTCGCCGAGGACATTCCCGCCATGGCCGGATACCGGGCTCGGCTGACCGAGGCTCTCGAGAAGCTCGACGGTGGCGAAGACTCGTGGCTCGCGTCCCCTCTGATCGACTCGTACCACACGGTCTGGATGCACCTGCACCAGCAGCTCCTGCTCACGATCGGCATGTCGCGCAAGGAGGACGAGGAGCTAGAGGAGCGCCTGGTCTCAGGGGCGGGCGAGTGAATCCTGCGTCCTGGGCGCCGCCCATCGACGATGTCGGGCTCGTGCCCTTCGGCAAGGGATTCGAACGCGGTCTCGACAGCCGGTCGCTGTGCACACGCGGGGTCCAGCTCGAGACTCTCGCCGGCCTCGGGCTTCCGGTTGGCGCGGGCCTGACCATCCCCGTTCCCAACGTGCCCGGCTTCACGTCGCCGGACCGTGCCAAGGCGGCGATGAACCTGCTCGAGAGCATCGCGGGCCGAGCGATCAGCAGCACCACGGACACCGGTGGGCTGATCCTGATGCGGCTGAGCGCGAGCGCCCCGGTCGAGGCGGCAGGGCTCCCGCCTGATCTCGTCTGCCTCGGGCTCAAGCGCAGTGTCATCCCCGAGGGTCTCGGTGCACGGGCGCGAGCCGATCTCGCCGGTGCGTGGTGGAAGAGCGCCGCATTCATCGCGGAGCACGCTCTCGGCGTGCCTGGCGACGAGCTCGGTGCACTCGACATCGACTACCCGGACGCGCTGGAGCGGCTGGAGCCCTTCCGACGGCTGTGCGAGGAGCAAGGGTCGGCACCCTTCCCGACCAAGCGGTCCGAGCAGGTCGCCGCCGGCGCCAAGGCGATGATCGAGCGCTGGAACTCCCCCCGGGCTGCTCGGGCGCGCAAGAAGCAGAACCTTCCGGCGGACCTCCCGCTCGCCCTGCATCTGGAGACTGTCGTCGTCACCGAGCATGTCGACGAGGGCCACGGCTACGCCACATCACGTTCCATGGACAGCGGCGGATTCGAACCGAACGGCGCCTTCCGGCACGGCTTCCGCCTGTCGGGGGAGCGGCAGATGGTCGGTCACCCCCTCGCCCAGCTTCCCGGCGGCGTCGAGATGCTCACCGGCGTCCTGGCCGAGCTCGAGGGGCGCCTGCGCAGCGCGATCACGGTCGACTTCGAGTACGGCCCGGACGGGCTCGCACTGGTGGGGCTCGAGGAGTTGCGTCGCCCGAACGCCCGCGTGGCCACGAGCCTGGCCGTCGATCTGGCCATCCGCGGCATCACCGGGGAGGCCGATGCCGTCGCGGCAACCGATCCCGTGCACGTCGTCGAATTGCTCCACCCGCAACCCCGGCTCACCGGCAGCGAGATCCCGCTCGCATCCGGGCTGGGTGCCTCGCCGGGCGCGGCCGTCGGTCACATCGCACTCGACAGCGAGACCGCCGTGGAGATGGCGGACGCGGGAAGGCCGGTCATCCTCGTGATGAGCGAGACCACGCCCGGTGACCTGCCCGGAATGATGGCGGCTGCCGGCATCCTCACCGCGAACGGCGGATCGGCCTCGCACGCGGCCGTCGTGGCTCGCGGTATGGGTCGTCCTGCGATCTGCGGGGCCTCGACCCTTCGACTCGACCCAACTGAGCGCACGCTCACCTCAGGCGAGCATGTCCTCTCCGAGGGGGACTTGATCTCCATTGACGGAGCAACGGGAGTCGCCTACGTGGGCGAGCTCACCATCGAGCGTCCCTCGCCGTCCCCGAGCCTGACCACGCTCCTGGGCTGGGCCGACGACGCCCGCCGCCTGCGCGTGCGGGCCAATGCCGACAACGGAGTCGATGCCGCGGCCGCGGTCGACAACGGTGCCGAGGGCATCGGGCTGTGTCGCACCGAGCACATGTTCCTCGGTGACCGGCTGCCGTACGTGCGCGCCGTGATCCTGTCGCACGACGGCGACGCAGAGGAGAAGGCATTGGCGGCGCTCGCCGAGGCGCAGCGCGAGGACTTCCGCGAGCTCCTGCGGGCGATGGGCGACAAGCCCGTGACCGTGCGCCTGCTCGATGCGCCGATGCACGAGTTCCTGCCGAACTCGGCCGACGAACTGCAGGACGAGCATCAGGCCCGCATGCTCGAGCACCTGCACGAGGAGAACCCCATGCTCGGGGTTCGAGGCGTGCGCCTCGCGCTCATCCACGAGGGCCTCTACCCCGCGCAGGTCGAGGGACTCTTCAACGCCTGGGTCGACGTGGTCCAGGCCGATGAGGCCCACCCGCAACTGGAGATCATGATCCCGCTGGTCTCGATCCCGGACGAACTGGTCATGGCTCTGCGGCTCATCCGGCGGGTCAACCAGGAGGTGGCGTCGCGGACGGGTCTGCTCATCCCGTTCTCGATCGGCACGATGGTCGAGACCCCTCGCGCGGCCCTCATGGCCGACCGCCTCGCCCAGTGGGCGGAGTTCCTCTCCTTCGGTACGAACGATCTCACGCAGCTCACCTACGGTTTCTCGCGCGACGACGTCGAGCGCCGCATGCTCGGCACCTACCTCGAGAAGGGGCTGCTGACCGCAAGCCCCTTCGCCGAACTCGACCCGGACGGTGTCGGGGCGCTGATGGAGGTCGCCGTGGCCAAGGCCCGCAGTGTGCGACCCGACATCAAGCTCGGCATCTGCGGCGAGCACGGTGGCGATCCCCGGTCCATCGAGGTGTGCGAGCGGATCGGCCTGGACTACGTCTCGGCTTCGCCGAGCCGCATCCCGGTGGCCCGCCTCGCGGCGGCGCACGCCCGCGCCGCCTCGGGGGCGGCGCCGTGAAGGGGCCCGGATATGGGAGGGTGGCCCGCAGGTACTTGGAAGGCCTTGCATTCCCGTTCCACCTCGGTAGTCTTCGCACGACCGTGAGGGAGGCAGCATGACGCCAGCACTGACCGTGAGGCACGCGACGAAGATCTTCGGTGCCCAGGTTGCCCTCGACGACGTGAGCGTCGAGGTGCAGCCCGGGGAGGTGCGCGCTCTCGTGGGCCAGAACGGCTGCGGCAAGTCGACGCTGATCAAGATCCTGGCCGGATTCCACGCTCCCGAGCCGGGCACCGAGGCCGAGGTGGCCGGAGAGGCGCTCGCCTTCGAGGACCCGGTCGCAAGCGAGGCCGTGGGCCTGCGGTTCGTCCACCAGGACCTCGGACTGGTCGGCAACCTCGACGCCGTCGACAACATGGCCCTCGGGCAGGGCTATCAGACGAACGCGACGAAGACGATCCGGTGGCGCAAGGAGCGTGCCGCGGCCCGTGACGCGCTCGCGGCACTCGGCTACGACATCAACGTGAAGGTCCCGGTGGCCGCCCTGCAGATGTCCGAGCGCACTGCTGTGGCGATCGCTCGCGCGATGTCTGATCGTGGCAGCCCGGTGAAGATGCTCATCCTCGACGAGCCCACGGCCAACCTGCCGAATGCGGAGGCGCAGCGGCTCTACCAGCTGGTGCGCCGAGTCGCGGCCACCGGTGTGGCCGTGCTCTTCGTCTCGCACCACTTCGACGAGGTATTCGAAATGGCCGACTCGGTCACGGTCCTGCGCGACGGCAGGCACATCGTCACTCGCCCGGTCGAGGGACTGTCCGAGGAGGAGCTCATCGAGCTCGTCGTCGGGCGCAAGCTCGAGGTGCACGACAAGGGCAGTGCCGATGCGCGCGAGCACAGCGAGGAGGTGCTCAAGGTCGCCGGAGTCGCAGGTGGCTCCGTCAGCGACCTCACGTTCACCCTTCACCGCGGTGAGGTCGTCGGTGTCGCCGGCATCACCGGCTCCGGACGCGAGTTCGTCGCACCGCTCGTCTTCGGAGGTGCCGAGCGTGCGGGAGAGATCAACGTCGCCGGGCAGGTGCTCCCGCCCAACCGCCCGGACGTCTCCATCGAGCGGGGCATTGCCCTCGTTCCTGCGGAGCGGCACGCCAACGCATCCCTGCTCGAGCAGACCCTGCGGGAGAACATCACGCTCGTCGATCCCGGACGTCACATGACCATGGGCATCCTGCGCAGGCGACCTGAGCGCGCCGACGTGCGCATATGGCTCGACAAGCTCAGCGTCAAGCCGAGCGGCCAGACAGAGTTCACCATGACCCAGCTCTCCGGCGGCAACCAGCAGAAGGTGATCGTCGCGCGATGGCTGAGGCAGGAGCCTGAGGTGCTCATCCTCGATGAGCCGACCCAGGGCGTCGACGTCGGCGCCAAGGCTGACATCCACCGTCTCATCGACGAGGCTGCCGCTCAGGGCACCGCAGTCCTGGTGTGCTCGACCGACCACGAGGAGCTCGTGCGGGTGTGCGATCGCGTGGTCATCATGCGGCGCGGCCGGGTCGGCGAGATCCTCCGCGGTGACCAGATCACGGCCGATGCCATCACTGCCGCGACGATCGGACGCGACTCCGACGAGCCGGCAGCCTGACTTCCACCTGACCAGAAACGACGTAAGAGAAACCGGAGCCAGTGATGACCGATCTGCAGACCGCGCCTGAGGCGACGAAGCCCAAGCGCCGGATCAACCTGGGCTTCGACAAGTACAGCGGCCTGTACGTCTGGGCCGCCCTGATCCTCGTCTTCTCCCTCTGGATCCCTGACCTCTTCCTGCAGGTGAGCACGTTCAAGCAGGTTGTCACCTTCCAGGCGATCGCCGCCATCGTCGCGCTGGGCCTGATCATCCCGGTGGCAGCAGGAGCCTTCGACCTGACGGTCGCCGGCACGCTCACGGTCTCCGTGTGCTGGACCGCCTGGGCCCTCATCAACCACCACGGCGTCGTGGTCGCGGCTGGTGGTGCACTGATACTGGGCATTCTCGTCGGCCTGCTCAACTCGCTCGTCGTGGTCAAACTCAAAGTCGATTCATTCATCGGCACTCTGGGTATGAGCAGCATCCTTATCGCCGTCGCGTACATGATCACCGACAGCAGCCAGATCGTGCTCAGCACCGAGGGGTACGCGCCCTTCTTCGAGTTCGCCCGCGAGGAGATCTTCGGTCTGCCGAGGTCGGTCTACTACGCAGCCGTGATCGCGGCGATCTTCTGGTGGATCCTCGAGTACACCCCGGGCGGGCGCTACCTGTACGCAGTGGGCGGCAACCCGGTCGCGTCGCGTCTGGCTGGCGTGCGCGTCGGCCGCATCGTGATGCTGTCCTTCGTGGCCTCGGGCCTCACCTCGGCGTTCGCCGGCATCGTGTACCTGTCCACCATCGGCACCGCGACCCCGGACTCCGGCAGCGGGTACCTCCTGCCGGCCTTCTCCGCGGTGTTCCTCGGTGCCACGCAGATCCGTCCGGGTCGCGTCAACGTCCTGGGCACGCTCGTCGCGATCTTCCTTCTCGCGACGGGCGTCACGGGTCTGCAGCTCGCGGGTGCGCCTTCGTACGTGACCGAGCTCTTCAATGGAGCGGCCCTGATCATCGCGGTTGCTCTCGCAGCTCGTACGGCACGCCGCAGAGGCTGACGACGGCCGCCGGCGATCCGGCGTCGGCACGTCAGGAGGGGCCTCAGGGCAGCGGGATCTCCACGGGTTGTGCCTGAGCCTCGGCATGAGCCTCGTCACTGCTCACCCACGCCAGAGCGTTGCCGAGCAGAAGCCGGAACATCGGATGCTCGAACGTGCTCGGTCCGTCGCCCATCAGCAGGGTCGCGACGGGTGACCGACCGGCGACGGTGGTCCAGCCCT
>JBIIJX010000042.1:0-13732 GCA_044233495.1 Candidatus Nanopelagicales bacterium | reverse complement strand
AAACTCCCCGGAACCATTCCGCCGCACGCCCGTCTGATCCCCATGACCCACAATGTCCGCATGCTCAGGCGCAGCCGCGTTCCGCTGGCCGTCACCCTCACGGTGGCGGCCGTCGCACTCGGCGGCGTCGCGGCGACCCGTGCGGCCGCTGATGAGACCACCATGAGCAGCGGCTCCAGCAGCAGTCCGGCCGCCGAGGAGGAGCAGGAAAGCCCCACCGCCACTCCCCAGCCCAGCCTCACGCCCAGCCCGAGCTCCCTGCCCGGCGAGAGCCCTAGCCCCAGCCCCTCGTCCTCCGAGTCCCCCTCCGCAATGTCTGCCGAGGTCCGCTACATCGTCGTGACCGAGGACGGCGATGCGACCGAGACGGTCAAGGCGCGTGCCGTCCGCCTCGGAGCGGAGATCGACAAGACGCTCGTGGGCGCGGTCGACGGGTTCGCCGGGGAGATGACGCCCGCGCAGGTCGCGGCGGTCGAGGACATGCCGGGCGTGGCGTACGTGGAAGAGGACCTGCCCATCAGCCTGGATGCCCCCGGCTCGGCCGTGCGCAACTACACCGGCTGCACCGCCAACTCTCTCGGCCGCGCCGACGACACCTCCAGCGGCTCGATCGCCGTGGGCTTTCCCATCAACTGGTTCGGCACCGAGTACACGTCGGTGATCATCAACAACAACGGGGGCCTTTCACTCGACGATGGCCGCGGGGCCTTCAACAGCTACACCGGCATCAACCTCGCAACCACGATCCGTCCCCTGATCCTTCCGCTCTTCACGGACATGGACACCACGAACCCGGCAACGACACCCGTCCGGTACGGGCAGGTGACCGACCTCGACGGAAGCGCCGACGTGGACGCCTTCTGCGTCAACTGGGTGAACGTCGGCGAGTACAGCAACACGACGGGCAAGTTCAGCGCACAGCTGGTGATCATCGATCAGGGCAGCGGCAACGTGGACCTGGAGTTCAACTACAACTCCGTCCTGACGCCGACGTCGACGTCGAACGGACGTTTCGTCATCGGCTACGCCAGCCCCAGCAGTCGAGGCAACACCTGGAGCTACGTCACCTCCTCGGACTCGACAGCGCCCTACGTCGACCTCGGGGCCAGCGCCCTGAATGCGCACACCGATACCAGCGGCGCGGTCGAAGGACGCTTCGTGAAGGAGATCCGACCGGGTGCCGCACCCACGGCTTCGCCGACCCCGACTCCCACGCCGACTCCGACGTCGACGACCTCGTGCAGTGACTCGGTGCCCGCGGGGACCTACGGATGCGCGACATGGGGACTCGACCGCATCGACACCCGAACGCGCACCTACGACCAGCGGTACACGCCGGCGGGCACCGGATCGGGTGTCGTCGCCTACATCGTCGACACCGGAGTTCGCCAGGACCACACCGAGTTCACCGGGCGCATGGGCAGTGCCCAGTACGACGCCGTCGACAGTGACACCCTTCCGCAGGACTGCCACGGGCACGGCACCCACGTGGCCGGCACCGTGGCGGGTGCGAACTACGGCGTTGCGCGCCTGGCCACCGTCGCCGGAGTGCGGGTCCTCAACTGCGCAGGCTCGGGCAACACCTCCGATGTTGTCGAAGGCCTCAACTGGATCGCGACCAACCATGCGTCCAACTACCCGGGTCAGCGGGCGGTGGCCAACATGTCCCTCGGCGGCGGCGCCAGCAAGTCTCTGGATGACGCAGTGGACGCAGTGATCAATGCCGGCATCCCGGTCGTGGTCGCCGCTGGCAACGACAACAACGACGCCCAGTACTCCAGTCCGGCCCGTGTGCCCAACGCGATCACCGTCGCGGCCAGCGACAGCGGCGACGCACGAGCCTGGTTCTCCAACTACGGCTCGCTCGTCGACCTCTTCGCACCGGGCGTCGACGTGCTCTCCGCCGGCATCACGTCCGCGTCGGCATCCGCGACGTATTCGGGCACGTCCATGGCCTCTCCGCACGTGGCAGGAGCGGCGGCCGTATACCTCGCCCTCAACCCCTCGGCCACCACCAGCGCGGTAGCCGCCGGACTTGCAGGCGCCGCGACGACGGATGTCATCACCGATACCGCCGGCTCCGTGAACCGACTCCTGTACGCGCGGTCCTTCGCCGCCTACACGCCTCCTCCTACCGGCGGCGGGTCCTCCGGCGGCGGGTCCTCCGGCGGCGGGTCCTCCGGCGGCGGGTCCTCCGGCGGCGGGTCCTCCGACGATGGCGGTGGCGGTGGTGCCCTGCAGGAGATCACCGAGGTGCGGCCGGCCTTCGGTCCGACCACTGGCGGCAACGTCGTGGCGATCATCGGCTACGGGTTCACGGGCGCGTCAAGCGTCACGATCGGCGGGAAGGCCGCGGCCTTCAAGGTGATCAACGACGCCACCGTCGAGGTGACGATGCCGGCGGCCAGCGCCCCGGGGTCGGCCGACGTGGCGGTGAACCTCTCCGCCGCCCGCGGTCGCGCCTTCGCTCCCGGCGGCTACGTCTACCGGGCCGCCGACGCGACCCCGGCGGCACCTCAGCCGACGACACCCGATGTGGGCATCACGAGCACACCGGCTTCGAACTCGACATCAGAGAGCGCCAAGACACTCACCGCTGTGCGCTTCAAGGCGAACTCCCCTGCCCTGTCCGGCAGCGCCCGGGCAGCTCTGCAGCAGCTGGTCGACCCGCTGATCGGCCAGGAGGTCACAGGCGTCATCCGCACCTTCAGCGACGCACGCGGCTCAGCGACGTCGGTCTCGGTCGCCCGGCAGCGGGCGCGCAACGTGGTCGCCTACCTGAGGCAGATCGGCCTCGAGGGAACCATCCGGACGTCCGTGCAGAGGGGCATGACGGCCAGCCAGCGGGTCCAGGTGCAGGTGCGGCTCACGCCCGTGCCCTGACCTTCAGGCGATCGCCATCCTTCGTTCCGTCGGCTCACCCGTTCGCGTACCGCGCAGTCGCCGCGTGCCATGCGGTCGTCTCGTACGGTAGGCAGCGTGCACCCCGGCGCGTCGAGCCCCCGTGAGTACGTCGACTCCCTCCCTGACGACCGACGACGCCAGATCGCGCGGGTTCGCACCGTGATCCGCCGAAACCTCCCGGCCGGATATGTCGAGACGATCAACTGGGGAATGATCTCCTACGAGGTGCCGCTGCGACGCTTCCCGAACACGTACAACGGCCAACCCCTCGCCTATGCCGCGCTCGCTTCCCAGAAGCGCCACATGGCCGTGTACCTGAGCGGTCTCTACGGAGACGACGCGCTCCGCTCGTGGTTTGAAGCCGCCTACCGCGCGACGGGTCTGCGTATGGACGTCGGGAAGTCCTGTGTGCGCTTCACGTCGATCGATCAACTCCCTCTCGACCTCATCGGACAGGCGATTGCGGCACTTCCCGTCGACGAGTTCATCTCCCGGTACGAGCAGGGCCGATCCCGACGGGCTTCCCGACGATGATCGATGACGCCACCCTCCGGGTGATCGCACGCACCAAGGGGTTCATGCCCGCTGCCGAGGGATGGGCGCTGCACGAGGCCGGCATGGCCGCTGCCTCGCGCGGACCGCTGGTGGAGATCGGCAGCTACTGCGGACTCTCGGCCCTGTACCTCGGTAGCGCCGCACGCGCAGCAGGCACCGTCCTGGTCACGATCGATCACCACCGCGGGTCGGAGGAGACCCAACCAGGGTGGGAACACCACGATCCGGACGTCGTCGATCCCCGCACCGGTCGCGTGGACACCCTGTCGTTCCTGCGACGCTCCCTCGAGGAGTCGGCGCTGGAGGAGACCGTCATCCCCGTCATCGGTGACTCACCAACCATCGCCCGCATGATGGCTCCCGGACTCGGCCTGGTGTTCATCGACGGGGGCCACGCACCGGACATCGCGATGGCGGACTACTCCGCCTGGCGCTTTCACCTGTCATCAGGGGGGCTGCTCGCAGTCCACGACGTCTTCGAGGACCCGGCCGACGGCGGCCAGGGGCCCTTCACGGTCTGGTCCCGGGCCGTGAGCGAGGGATTCACCCCGGTGTCGACCACCGGCTCCCTGCGCATCCTGCGAGCCCCCTGATCGACAGGTCAGCGGGGGCGTGAAGCCGGGTTGAAGACGCCAAGGACGCTCTCGACTCCGGCAAGCGCCTGCCCGGCCAGCACGACGGCGGCGGAATTCCACGTCGGCTGGTCCGCGGTGAAGTACTCCCCCGGCTCGTCGAACCGGCCTCCCTCGAAGTTCATCCCGCACCAGTAGGAGCCGTCGTCATGACGCAGGAACTGCACCCACGAGTAGAGGACCTCTGCACGCTCACGTTCGCCCGCCACGAGAAGGGCGAGCACGAGCTCGCTCGTCTCGGCAGCCGTGACCCACGGCCGATCGGAGACGCATCGCACACCCAGTCCCTCGACGACGAAGGTCTCCCATCCGGCATCAATGCGAGCGCGCGCCTCTGCGCCGGCGATGACCCCGCTGAGGATCGGGTAGTACCAGTCCATGGACCATCGCTGCTTGTCCAGGAACAGATCCGATCTGTTCGCGATGGCGTCGGCGAGCAGCAGCAGCGCGATCTCCCACTCCGGCCGAGCATGACCGAGGCGTGCCGCTATGGCTATCGCGCACCTCAGGCTCAGGTGCACGCTCGACGAGCCGGTCAGAAGAGCGCCGTCGGAGGGATCATCGGCCCGCCAGGCGATGCCGCCCCAGGCGAACTGCTGGCTGACCGCGTGATCCATTGCCGGCTCGACCATCCGCCAATGGCGCTGCAGGACCGACATGTCGCCGGTCGCGAGGAAGTGATGCCATACGCCAACGGCGACGTAGGTCGAGATGTTCGTGTCGAGTGCGTTGTCGATGACTTCGTCACCCATGTAGTACGAGTACCAGCCCCCGTGCGGCAGCTGCCGGGATTCAAGCCAGCCGAGGGCTGCGCGCGCACGCTCGTGATGGCCCGTCGAATCGAGTGCCATCGCCGCCTCGACCAGGTTCCACGGATCGGCCTTGCCTGCCGGCACCCAAGGGATCCGGCCATCCAGGGACTGAACTCCTGCGATCGCCGCCGCCGTGAGTTCGACGTCGACCAGCCCGGCGACGTCGCCGCGGATCGGGCTCACCGCTTCACCGCGTACAGGATCAGGCTCTTGCCGAGCAGCGGATTCAAGGTGTCATCGATTCGACGCAGAAGCGGCGGATCCTGCATGATCTGCTTGACGAGCATGTCGTGATACCGCCGCGCGAGCCAGCGATCATCACGCTTCACGCCGCCGGCGCAGCGGATCCACCAGTACGGCGAGTGCAGGGCGTGAGCACGTCGAGAGCCTCGGACATCCAGCCCGGCATCCCTGAGCCGCTCCTCGAGCTCGGTCTTCGCGTAGATGCGCACGTGACCTCCGGGCGTGTCGTGGTAGTCGGAGTCGAGCAGCCAGTTGACCCGCTCCGGAAACCTCGACGGCACGGTCACGGCGATGCGGCCACCTGGCGCGAGGACTCGGACGAGCTCGGCGATGGCACGCCGATCGTCGGGGATGTGCTCCAGCACCTCGGCCGCGATGATGCGGTCGAACGAGGCGTCGTCGAAGGGCAGCGCCAGAGCGTCACCCTCGACGCAGAGGAGCTCTCCGCCCGCAGGCACCTCGCCCGCCGCGGCCATCGCGGCGGCCATGGTGCGCACACCGTCGAGCTCGTCCCGGCTCGCGTCGAAGGCCACCACGCGAGCCCCCCGACGCAGGACGGCGAACGCATGACGCCCGCCACCGCAGCCCATGTCCAGTACGTGCTGGCCGGGCTCGATGCCGAACAGGTCGAGGTCAACGGTGAGCATGCTGACCCCGGTCCGCACGGTCTGCATGATCGGCGAGTTCCGCCCGCCACATCGCGACCAGGCCCTCCGCATGGGTACGCCAGGTGAACCGCTCGAGCACGCGGGCGCGGCCGGACGTTCCCAGCCTGGCCCGCTCATGCTCATCGCCCAGCACCTGCAGCACCATGGCTGCCAGAGCAGACGGATCACCGGGCACCACCGTGCGCGCGCACTCACCATCGGCACCGACGACCTCCGGAAGCGCGCCCCCGGTCGTGGCGACCACCGGTACGCCGCACGCCATCGCCTCGGCCGCGGGCAGCGAGAACCCCTCGTAGAGCGAGGGAACCACGGCCACCTCGGCTTCGGCGTAGAGCTCGACGATGCGCTCATCGGTCACGCCGCTCACGAACTCGACCGCTCCGGCAAGGCCGAGCTGATCGACGAGCGCCGGCACAGCACTGCCGTCCTTCAGCCGTCCGATGACGATCAGGTGGGCGTCCGGTCGCTCCACGCGAATCTTCGCGAGGGCATCCAGCAGAACCGTCAGACCCTTGAGCGGCACGTCGGCGCTGGCCGTCGTCATCAGGCGCCCTCGCACTCGAGCCACGTGCGGCAGTGGGCGGAAGAGCTCCTCGTCGACACCGATCGGCACGACGGTCATGTGGTCGACAGGCACACCCATCTGAGCAGCGATGTCGCGCTTGGATGACTCGGACACAGTCACGACCCGTGGGATCTGTGGCGCCACGCGCAGCTGCATGCGCAGGAATCCGTACCAGCGCCACAGCGACAGGCGACGGCGCCACCCCGATGCGTGCGCCATGTCGAGCTCGCGATCGACGGTGATCGGGTGGTGGATGGTCGCGGTGACGGGCCACCCAGCATGCAGCATCTTCAGCGCGCCCGTGCCGAGAGCCTGGTTGTCATGTACGAGGTCGAAGTCTGAGCGCCGGGTCGCGAGCAGCCGGAAGGCGCGCTCGGAGAAGGCCCATGGTTCAGGGAATCCCGCAGTGCACATCAGGGCGAACTCGCGAGCATCGATGGAGTCGCGGAACTCGCGAAGGTGCGGCACCCGGAACGGGTCAGGCTGCCGGTAGAGATCGAGACCGGGGACTTCGACGAGCCGGGTCGGGTCGTCCAGGTGGGGCCACGGCTGGCCGGAGAAGACCGAGATCTCGTGGCCAAGCGCGGCCACCTCGCGGGCTACGTAGCGCGTGTAGACGCCCTGCCCCCCGCAGTGCGGATTGCCGCGATAGACGAGCCACGCGATGCGCAGGGGGTCATCCGGACCGGGCACCTGCGCAAGGGGACGGGAACGGGCCACACCCGGAACCTACCGGCTGCCCCCACACCGCCAACCCGGCTGTCAGATAGCCTGTACGGGCACCACGCGGGTGTAGCTCAATGGCAGAGCCCCAGCCTTCCAAGCTGGCCATGCCGGTTCGATCCCGGTCACCCGCTCCACGAATGCCTTTATCGAGCGGACGTTCCCCACCGCGAAGGACGAGGCAGTCCGGCGGGGCAGTCCACGAGAACGAGGGGCGGTTGGGATGGTGCACTGGGCCCGTCGGGGGATGGTGCTGATCGCGGTGGTGGCTCTGGGGCTGGCGTCCACGGGGCCAGCGTCGGCTGCTCCGGGACCAGCCTCCCCCGCCGACTTCGATGCACCCATCTTCGGCACGACCGCCACCCTCACTGTGGGGCGAATGCCTACGTCCCTACAGGTCCGCTGCTCAGACGCACGGTGCACACGTGGAGTCCTGACTGTGGCTGAGCTCGGCCCCACGGTCTACGTGGGTGACGATGTTGCGCGAGGCGGCGTCTTCGCCGATTCGCCGTATTTCGAGGCAAAGCTGAACAAGCATTGGACCAACTTCGCCACCAACAGCGAGAGCGCGGGTGGACAAGCCTCCGATTACTCGTCGTTCACGCTCCATCTGGCACAGATCCGGCAGGGTGCCGACATTCCCGATCTGGTCGCCGCCGATCTCGCACGCTACGAGGGAGGGTCACTCTCAGCGCCGCGCAGCGTTGACGGGGCGACTGTGTGGCAGGCCACCGCCGATGACAAGGGTGCCTCCTGGACGTTCTCGTACGTCTCGAGTGGCGATGCACTCGCACGCGGGATCTGCATGCAGGTGGGTACTGAGCGGGGTTCGGTCACCTGCCAGCCGGCGAATGTCGAGGCGCTGACCTTGGGTGCCGTGACCGCACCACCCTCGACTGTGGTCGCCGAGCAGGGCTCGATCCGCGGATTGATTCCGTCGACGCCCCCTGGTCTCCTGCCGCTCTTACTCACCATCGAGCCAGCGCAGGCCCTGTGGGCCGGCTACGGTCCACCTCCTTCCCTGGAGCGGGCGCTGTCGGCCCGCAAGAACGCCGTGACACTGCAGTACGAGGTATCCAAGTTCCCCGAGCTGGTGCTCAACGCGAAGGTGGCGGCGGTCAGGGGCGATGCACCGGCACGAATGTGGGCGCAGTCCACATGCACCAAGGAGGCTGTCAGCAGCAACAGGTGCGAATTGTCGCGGCTGCCGGATCCGGTCTTCGGTTCCCTGGGTGTGCGCAACGAACCGAACGTCGGAGGCGGGCCACAGCGGGTGACTTCTCGTTTCACCGCTTCCGGCAGGCTTGGCGACGCCTCGTGCTACGTCGCCCGGGAGAACACGGCAATGACGACGTCCCAGGTCAGCGCGTGCCGAGAGGCCATCACCGCGCTGGCCAGCGCCATCGTCAAGTAACAGCCCGGCGTGCCGCCATCGCCGGGACTTGCGACCGTCAGTTCATTGTCGCCCGGGTCCGCCGTCGACCAGATCGTCTTCAGCAACGAGCGGACGGCAGCCGCCCCCATGTCGCCGGCAGGAAGTGACTCACAGGATTGATCTCGGGCCTACTGGCCCTCACGCGCGCAGCAGATCGACATGGTGTGCGAACCGCCTTCCTTGATGCGTTGGCAGCAACTTCTCGCGTCGTCGAAAGCAGGCACGCCAGGTCCAACCGCCTTGGCCAGGATCCGTGACGGTTCCGGTGCGAGCTCTGGTAGACGGAAATGTGAAGGCCGGAGGCGGGTACGTGTACCAAGACGGCCCGTGCACAGGTGCCAACGGTTGGGCTGTGCCTGGCACGGCTCTGCTGCAACGTTGACCGTTGTCCCGGCCACGCAGCTGAGCCTTGATAGATTTGGGTGATGCCTGGCACCAAGAGAATCGCAAGAATCACCGCCATTGCTGCAATTGCCGCGTGCGCGCTCGTCGCGCCAGTCATCTCGGCAAGCGCCGAAACCATCACGGTTGATGCCGGCAGCAACTTGAGCGGCAGCTTGCCGATCACCGGCACCGGGCAGAACCTGCCGTCAATGGGTACGACGACCGGCGTCTGGACCATTGGTCCACACCCGGCACCCCTCGTCATTTCCTACTACTCCTCCGGACAGGCACTGAAGGATCAGTCCGAGATATCCGCCGCGGCGCTCAAGTGGACACGTTCTTGGGTGAAGAAGGAATGCGGGAGCACCAAACCCGCGAAGGTTCGCGCATGCAGGGCTGCAGCCGTCTTTGATATTGATGAGACGCTCTTGAGCAACTACGAACTGTTCGTGAAGGCCGATCCGCAATTCAGCATTCCATCAACGGTCGACTCTTCGGCAGCGAATGCGAACTGCACCCGCCCAGTCATAGCACCAGTCCGGGCGCTCTACGAGGCTTTCACAAGACTCGGGGTCACTTCCTTCATCATCACCGGCCGACCTGAGGCTGATCGTGTTTCCACCGCGACCTGCCTGGCTGAGGCAGGTATCGCTGGCTACGGCGATCTCATACTCAAGCCAACGGGCAACACCCAAGATGCAGCCACCCGCAAATCCGATCAGCGACATGCACTCATCAAGAAGGGCTGGAAGATCGGCCCGAGCATCGGCGATCAGATCAGCGACATGGCGAACGGCTCGATGCAGCGTGGCTTCCTGCTGCCGAACTTGATGTACTACATCGTCTAGCCGAGTTTGGCCCACTGACCTTTCGAGCTGGCCATGCCGGTTCGAGCGCGGTCACGTGATCCCATGAGAGCGGTATTGATCCGGAGGTCAGGAACGACTGGCGCGGTACTGCTTGAGGATCTCCTCCGGCAGTCGACCCCGTGCCGACACCAGAATCCCCTGCGACTGCGCCCATTCCCGGGCCGCAGCACGTTCGTCCTTCGCGTCCCGGGCGACGGCGGCGCGCACGGGTGCGGGGACCGGCGCGGGGACGCTCTCCTGCTGCACCGTGGCGCGAACGATCGCGCCGTCGAGCGGCGTGTCGACCGTCGGCGGGGCAGGCATGCGGGTGATCGTGATGCCACCGATGGCCTGCGCTGCCTCGGCGATCGACGCATGGTGCGTGAACACGACCACCTGGAGGTCCGGCGCCAGCTCATGCAGGACCTGGAGCGCACTCAGCGCACGCTCGTCGTCGAACGCCATCAGGACGTCGTCCAATACGAGGGGCAGCGCCGGCAGGGATGCAGCGAGTCGTTGCTCGTGCAGCTCCACCACTGCGGCCATCCGCAGCGCGAAGTACACCTGGTCGCCGGTGCCCTCTGAGAGCTCCGTATGCAGGATGCGATCGCCTGCTGCCCCGATAACCTGCAGCGTCCGCCCGGCGGGTGTCTCATCGGCGCGCAGTGCGAGATAGCGACCATCGGTGACGCGCTCAAGGATGCGGCCTGCCCGATCCAGCAGCGGCCCGGTGTCTTCGGTGCCCATCCGCTCGAGTGTCCGCTCGAGGAGCACCACCTGCAGGGCCACAACGGACCATTCCTCGGTCAGAGCGACAAGCTCACCGAGCCGCTCGGCGGCGGCGGCCTCCGCATCGGCCGCGCTCCCGGCGGATTCAAGGTCGCGCAGCCTCGCACCGGCCTCCGACAGCAAGCCTGCCGCGTCGAGAGCGGCGTCGCGCGCCGCCTGCTGTGCATCACGAGCCGCTTGCGTGACGACGGATACCGACTCCTGATCGGCACCACCCAGTCGCTCGATCACGGCGTCGACCGTCGATCCTGCATCGAGAGCGCCCTCGAGCAGGCTTCGCGCATCCGCCAGCCTGCCGAGCGGCGCCGCGGCGCGCTCCGCGCGCTCCACGAGGTCATCGAGGCCCGGGCCCTCTTCGATGCCGTACTCCGCTGCCAGAGCACGTCGCACCGCCTGCTCGTCGGCGACGATCCGCTCGTGCTCCTGCCGCTCAGCGAGCAGTTCACGCCGTCTGTCGTCGAGGGTTCGTCGCCGTGCCTCAGTCTCGGCGGCGGCGCTGCACCTCTTGTCGAGCAGACTCAGCCCCCGCTCGACGGACACCGCGCCCAGGGATTCCTCCCCGGCCAAGGCGTCGTCGAGGACCCCGTGGCGAACAAGAAGTTCCTCCACCTCCGAGCAGAAGGCCGCCCATGACTGGCGGAGCCGATCCTCCTTCAGCGCAGCGGCCTCTCGCTCCTCGCGACTCGAGGTGATCTCGGCAACCAGCGCCACCCGTGCGTACCAACCGGATGGTGTCGTGCCCTCAGGCAGGGACGCACGTGCACACGCTTCGTGCCAGGCACGACGCGCCTGCTCCCCTGACTCCTGAGCCGACGAGACGAGCGCCTGCTGCTCCACGGCCCGCACGATGAGGCCCAGGAGTTCCGCCGCGACGTCAGGGCTCGGGGCGCGGGTGACGCCGAGCTCGAGCCACGCCGCGCTCCAGGAGCGCTCGGCGTCGGCAAGGCGGACTCCGGCCTCGTCATGGTCCCGCTCTGCCTCCGCCAGCTCTGCAGCCACTCCCGCCACGCCGGCCTGCTCCGCCTCGAGCCGAGCATCGTGGGCACTGGTCGTGGCCTTCTCGTCGGCTGCACGATCGGCAAGTGCATCAGCAGCCTCGAGCGCGTTGTCGACCGCCACTGCCCACTCCGTGCGTGCATCGTCGGCCGGGAGTTCGCCGGCCGTCCACGCAGAACGCACGCGACGCCAGTCGCCATCGCGTCGATCACGGGCGGCACTCACGTCCGCGTGATCGACGGTCCGCGCGGGAGCAGGGGTCGCACCGGTGGCGTGCAGCCCCTCCAGGCGCAAGCGTGCTCGCGTCAGGACACCGGCTGACATCGTGGCCCTGGCGTGCGCATCGACCAGGGCGGAGCGCAAGGCCTCGAAGACGTCCGGACGCGGCCGTGCGCCCGCATCGATGACCAGGCCCCGTCCCTCGAGGAGTGCGACGGTTTCGTCTCTGGCCGCACGCATCTCCGCGAGGTAGCCGTCGGCCCGGGCCAGTCGATCAGCCACGTCCGTCACGTCGGCCACCAGTGGAGCGGGAATCTCGAGGGATTCGAGCACGGCATCACCGACACCGACCGCATCAAGACCGAGCCGGCCGACAAGGACACCGAGCTTCGCGTCCTGCGCACGCACGGTCGGCGCATGCTCTTCATCGGCACGCCGGAGCTCACTGATCCGCTCCCCGGCCTTCAGCCTGAGCCGCTCGATCGCGGCAGAGTCGAGCAGGATCTCGTCGTCGACGACCAGGCCGTCGAGCACGGACTCGAGCTCCTCGATGCGCTGCGACAGCGTGAGGGCCGAAAGACGGGCGCCTGCTGCCGCGCGGGTCACCTCACGGAGGTCGGCGAGGTGCTCATCGGAGACCCTCGCTCCCTCCGCCTCGATCTGCGCGAGGTCCGCCCTCGCGGCGGCAATCGCCCGCACGTGCGGGATGGCACGGGCGTCCTCCTCCGCGATGCGGACGCGCCGATCCGCATCGGATTCGATACGCCGAGCCGCATCGAGCTCTCGCCGCAGGTGCTCCACCTGCTCCCTGAGCCGCGACACCGAGCCGGATCGGGTCACCGTCGCATCCCGACGCTCTCGGGCGTCGTCGAAAGCGGCGAGCGCTTCACGGATGCGGACGTTCTTCGCCCGCCGGTCCCCCTTGAACAGGGAGTCTCGTCGCTCCCTGAGCGACTGCAGCAGCAGGCGCGCACTGCGGCCCTCTCGGGCGGCGAACACAGCCTCCGACAGATCGCCGCCTCCGGCGAACACCTCGCGGCCACCTGACCTCAGCTGGTCGAGGGTCAGTCCCAGACGGATGCGCCACCAGTCGGCGGAGCCGCTGCCGGTCGGATCCCACGGATTGGCGACCTCGGTGACGAGGTCAGTGGCAAAGAGACCGCCGGCGCGACGGACGACCACGCTCGTCGACTCGCCATCCTGGATCGTCGCGTCGACGCGCAGCGCACCGCGGGCATGGACGTAGGCACGAGGGGAGCGCAGCGGAATCCCCCACAGCAGGTCGCTGAGGGCGTCGAGCGCCGTCGACTTGCCCGACTCGTTGCCGCCGAGGACGACTGTCAGTCCCCGTCCGAGTGGCACCTCGACATCGGTGCACGAGCCGTATGCACGCATGGTGAAGTCGGCAAGCCGCATCATGGCGGTCCCCCCGCAAGCTGAGCGTCCAGACCCTGCTGAGCGCGATCGAGGAGCCGCGCAACTACCGCAGCATCATCGAGGTCGAGTGATTCGGCTCCCGGCGCCTGCAGCACCAGATCACGGATCTCGCGATCGAGTTCCTTCAGGTGGGGCTTGAGCGCCTCGGGATTGTCCGCCAATTCGCGCGCCACCTCGTGCAGGTGCTCACGAGCCCTCTCGTCCTGCGGATCGGCGGCTGAAGGCGCCACCACCTCCGAACGTGCCCGCGCGAGAATGGCGTTCTCGTTCATCGCGATGCTGCTGGCCTGCGCCTCGAGCGCCTCGACGTCCTGGAGTCGACCGGCCAGCGGCGACGTCCCCTGCAGCCGAATGTGGGTGAGTACGGGCAGTCCACCCGCTCGGGCGACGGTGTCGGCCACGTTCCTGCGCAGTGCACCGAGGACATCGTCGAGATCCGTCATCCCGGTCACGTCGACGTCCACGCCCTCCCATCGCATGACGTCGACCGGTGCGAACTGGACACGAGGTGGCTGGCCCTCC
>JBIIJX010000245.1:0-3492 GCA_044233495.1 Candidatus Nanopelagicales bacterium | reverse complement strand
GCCTGAGGCAGCGGTGCAGCGTGCCTCGACGGTGTACGGGTCCTTTGCCCGCGAGGTGGTCTATCTCGGAGAGGCCGGCAGAGGCCAGGCCATGAAACTGTGCGCCGGACTCGTCGTGCATACGCTGAACAGTGCGGTGGCCGAGGGCCTGGCGCTGGCGATCCGCGCCGGGATCGATCCGTCACTCGCCTACGGAGTCTTCACCGCAAGTTCGGTGGGCGCTCCGTACCTGACCTACAAGCGCGAGACGTTCCTCGGCACGGAAGCTCCCGTGGCCATGGCTCTCGACCTCTCAGGCAAGGACCTGTCCCTCATCCTCGACTACGCACGGGACCGGGGACTCACCCTGCCCGTGCTGTCCGGGGTCGTCGACGAGGTGAGCGCCGCACGTGCCCGCGGATACGGGACCTCGGACATGGCGGATGTGCTGCGGTTCGTGCTCGGCGAGGAAGCCCCGAACCGGCCGCATCCCTAATCCAGCCCCCTGGCTGCGAGGGCCTCGCCGACCGCGTCCGCGTGCCGCAGCGATCGCACGATGAGCGGTGCGGCGTATGCGCGGGGGCTCGGACGAGCGCCACGTGCCCGCTGCGCATCACGGATCTGCGTCGCGAACCCCGCGACTATCGGCACAGACCTGATCGCCAGGGCAATGACGAGACCGACCCGGTCTGGGTCGACACCGACGACGCGCAGGGGCCGACACACCGACACCAGAACGTCGACGAGGGCACTCGTGCGGGTCGTCAGGGTGACAAGGGCCGCTGCCATCACGAGCACCGCGATGACGCCGACGACGACGACCGCGGACTGCCACCCCCGCACCCACCATTGGAAGGCGAGGATGAACACCAGGATCCATCTCATGGGCCACACCTGGCGGATGGCAACGACCGGAGACAACCCAGCGACGGCGTAGCACGCGATCACGATCACGATGGCGCCCCCGACTGGGACCGGCGCACGCAGAAACACCGAGGCGACTCCCAGGGCAACGAGGAGAAGCAGCTTGACAGCGGCAGGGAGCCGATGGACAGGTGAGTCCCCCGGCACGTAGAGGCCCAGCGGATTCACCTCGACAGCTCCACGTACCGGTCAAGGGCAACTGCCGGCACGTCGTCGCACACGATCCGGCCCTCGTCGAACACGAGGACTCGCTCGAAGTCGGCCAGGAGGTCGAGGTGGTGCGTGACGAGGACCACCTGGTGCGGGAGCCCCGCGATCACCTCTCCGATCATGCGCGTGTTGCGCAGGTCGAGCAGCGTCGTGGGCTCGTCCATCACGACGATATCCGGATCACGGATCAGCACGGCGGCCAGCGCGAGCAGCTGCTTCTGGCCGCCCGACAGCAGGTGCGACGGATGATCGGAGAGGTGCGCGAGCTGGAAGCGGCTGAGAATGCCCTCCACTCTCGCGGACGCCTCCTCGTCAGGCAGGCCGGAGGACCTGAGGCTGTAGGCGACATCCTCGCCGACGGTGGGCATGATGATCTGCGCGTCCGGGTCGGTGAAGCAGAAGCCGACGCGCTGGCGGACCTCGCGACCCTGCCGGGCCGTGGAAAGGCCGTCGACCGTGACCTCCCCCTGCGTCGGCACCACCAGGCCGTTGATGAGCCGGGCGAAAGTCGACTTGCCCGAGCCGTTAGCGCCCACGACACCCACGCGCTGCTCCGACATCGTGACGCTGACGTCTCTCAGTACGGCCGCTGCAGACGGCCGGTCGTCGAACCGGTGCGTGACGCCTCGCACGTCGATCACGGGCATCGCTCGACCACCACCGCGACTCCTTGACCGCCACCTCCTGCGATCGCTGCAAGTCCCACTCGGCCTTCCTGCTGGAGGACGAGCTGACTGAACAGTCGCGTCATCAGCACAGCACCCGACGCGCCCCAGGGATGTCCGAGGGCAAGCGCACCTCCCTGCGGGCAGACGCGTGAGTCGTCGATGCCGAGTTCGTCGCAGCAGGCCAGGATCTGTGCCGCGAAGGCCTCGTTGAACTCGATGACGTCGATGTCGTCCCACTGGAGTCCGGCCTGATTCAGCGCACGGCGCGCAGCGGGGACGATGCCCAGACCGGGAAGTTGGGGATCGACGCCGACGACGGCAGACGACACGATTCGCAGGCCGGGGACCTGGTTGCGTGAGTAGTGCCCGCTGTCCACGAGGGCAACGACCGCGCTTCCGTCATTGACGCCGCATGAATTCGCCGCCGTGACACTGCCACCCTCGCGAAAGGCAGCCGGAAATCGAGCGAGTCGAGTGGCATCGAAACCGGTACGCGGGCGATCGTCCAGACACACACCGGCGACCTCCACGATCTCCGAATCGAAGTGGCCCTGCTGTTGTGCCCGGACGGCGCGCTCGTGGGACCGGGCTGCGTACTCGTCCTGCCGGGACCGCGAAATGCGCCTCTGATCGGCCAGCACGTCGGCAGCCTCACCCATGTCGGGGTCCGGCCAGCCTGCGGGCGTGAACGGAGCACGCTCGTACGCGCGACCCTGTCCACCGTGGTCACCGCGCCACATGCGCACGGGAGCCGTGGAGGCCGACTCGACTCCGCCGGCCAGGACGGCACCACCGTGCACCTGCACGAGTGCGGCCCCCGTCACGACGGCCGCCAGCCCGCTCGAGCACTGCTGATCCAGCGTGAGGGCGGCTACGTCCGTCGGCAGCCCGGCCGCGAGAGCGGACACGCGCGCGACATTGCCCCCGGGCCCCATGCAGTTGCCCAGTACGGCAGCACGAACAGGTCCGGAGTCGCCGGAACCTCGGCCGCATGAGTCTGCGACCCGGGCCAGCACGGGTGCCGCGAGGTCCTCCACGGTGCACCGTGCAAGCCGGCCGCCAGCGGCGGTGATGGCCGTGCGCGCAGCGGCGATCACCACGGGCCTGGGGTCAGCGGTCACGTCCTCATCGTCCCACCAGGCCCACGACCCACGGGCTCCACGTCTCCTCGGGCGAGCAGCAATCCAAGGACCTCGCGGTCGGGCTTCCCGGCAGCCGTCATCGGGATGTCGGGCACGACGTACCAGCGGTGCGGGCGACAGGCGGCCTCGAGCCGAGCGCGCGCGGCCTGACGCAATCGCGGTACCTCCTCGGGATTCGTGACGACCCCGCACACCACGGCGCCCAGCCGGTCGTCCGGCATGCCCACCACGACGACGTCACCCTTGGCGGCCTCACGCAGGACTGCCTCCACGTCGGCCACCACCACGGTCACGCCGGCGGTGGTGATGCCGGCATCCCCCCGTCCCATCACGACGAGAGAGCCCGATCGCCATTCACCGCGATCCCCCACGGTCGCGAAGCCGTCGGCGCTCCGACGAAACGGCC
Organism: Candidatus Nanopelagicales bacterium; assembly: GCA_044233495.1. Taxonomy (GTDB): domain Bacteria; phylum Actinomycetota; class Actinomycetes; order S36-B12; family S36-B12; genus UBA10649. Next base: position 163 of record JBIIJX010000245.1, on the reverse strand, counting down.
CGGGATCGGCGTCGTCGAGGTACCCCTGGCACAGGTACGGCGAACGCACCCAGATCTCCCCTGCGTCGATGCGGCACTCGACTCCCGGGAAGATCCCGAGGGCCGGATCCTGCGCAGCCCACGCGACGAAGGAGAGCTCGCTTGCCCCGTAGTAGTGGTGCAG
>JBIIJX010000243.1:0-3501 GCA_044233495.1 Candidatus Nanopelagicales bacterium | reverse complement strand
CTGCTGCCGGTGATCGTGCCCGTCGTCGGCTTCGAGGCCATCAATGCCCTCGGCTCGAGCTACATGCTGCTGCTGTATCTCGCCACGCTCGTGCTTGCGCTGCCGGTGCGGTCCTCGTCGAGTGGCTGGCTCGTTACCGTCGCCGTCGCGCTGCTGCTGCTTCTGACCACGCTGACGATCCCCACCGCCGGAGTCTTCCTCGCGCTGATCGTCGTGCAGGTCGTGCGACGGGTCGTGCCGGTGCGATCCGGGATCGTATGGGCCGGTGTCATCGTCGTCGGGCTCGTGGCGCAGTGGCTCACGGCCGCGAACGCGGAGAAGCCGCGTGTCATCGCGGCCTCCGCGGACTCCTTCCGGCAGTGGGTCGACAGCGTGCCGGAGACGATCCTGACCTTCTGGCCGGGCATGCGCCTGGAGGCCTTCGACTTCTTCGGCGTCTTCCCCGTCACACCCCTGCCCATCACCGGCGCGATCGTCGCTCTCGCGATCACGATCGGCGGCCTGGTGCTCGTCATCCGCGGCGGCGACGGAATGGTGGCGATCGGCCTGCTGCTGCTCACCGGCATCGTCGTGGGTGCGGTGCCGACGATCATCGGCGGCAGCAACAACCGCTACTTCGTCGTGCCTCTGCTGCTGTGGGGCGCGGCGGCCATGGTGGCACTCGACCCCCTGGCGCGTCGGTCGCGGCCCTGGATGGTGGCGATCGTCGTCGTGATCGTGGGGGCGATGTGGTGGCCGGCTCTGCCCGCGAGCTGGTTCCGCACGATGCCGGCGCCACCGTGGCAGGAGGAGGTCCTTCGCGTCGAGAACGCCTGCAAGGGCGATCCGGCCCTGCAGGAGCGGATCATCTTCAGCCCGTACTGGCCGCCGAACTGGGGTGACGCACTCTCGGAGCCGACGCACCCGAATCTGCCGTGCGTGGTCGTCGTGGGGAAGTGGCTGGGGGACTGAGCTCTACCGCGGCACCAGGTTCATCACCTGGGCGAACCGGCGCTCCATCGTCTCTCCCACCGGGCAGCCGTCGCCGGGGGTGTCGACCGTGAGGATGGCGGCACCGTCGGCAGGCCTGTCGAGGGCGAGGTCGAATGCGGCTGGCTCACCTGGCCTGCCGAGCACCGTCGTCGTCACCTGCTGATCGCCCGCCGTGAGGGTGACGGTGACGGGCACGGGCCCGCAGTCGGGTGCGGCGATCGCGCCGGAGATGCCGGTGACCGGCCAGTCGGGGCCCAGCGGCATGACGTCGAGGAGCGCGACGTTCTCGCGCGTCCACGTCCACGACGCCTGCAGGGCCGTCTCGCGCGGGGTGGCCGTGTTGTAGTCCAGCTCGATGAAGGGCTGGTGGAGGAAGGCCTGGCTCTGCTCGGTCGGTGATGGGTCTGCACTGCGGATGTCGTACAACTCCCACAGGTCGCTGCCGTCCTTCGGCAGGGCGGTTGCGACGGGCGCACCGAATCGGGCCTGGAGGTCCTGCTGGAGGGGGATCAGCTGTTCGGTGATGTAGCCGCGGGTGTCGAGGTGGATTGCGCAGAACCCTGCCCCGCGCAGCAGGGCGACCTGCTCGTCGGTCGGCACCTGCGGCAGCTGCGATGCCCACACGCCCGCGTCGGTGTTCTTCACCGCCCCGTACGACCAGCCCTTGCCCGGGTTCGTGATCGACTGCCAGAAGTGGTCGTAGTCGTTGACCTCGCCGAACTTGCCGTACTCCGGATACGGCATGAACGGCAGCTGCAGCACGCCGCACTCCTCCGGGATCTCCTGCTGGGTGGCCTGCGCGTATGTGCGAGCAGCCGTGCTGAGCTCGCTGCCGCGGGCGACGCTGTCGGTGTAGGGGCCCTTGAAGGGCAGCACGGCATCGACGGCGGTAAGCGCGAGCACGCCCAGGCCCACGGGGATGGCGACCTTCGCCCGGCTGGCGATGCGCGTGTTCGCGAGCGCTGCTGCCGCACCGACGATGAACAGCAGCAGCAGGATGGGCACCAGCCGGTTCCACGCACGGATCTGCGCGGTGACGGTGCCGGCGAGCAGGTAGTTCAGCCCCCACGGCACGAAGAACAGCATCGTGACGACCGTCAGGTAGGCGACGAGTCCGAGCCCCACGCGGGTGTCGGTCGCATCGACGGGGCGCGGTGTGCGTGCGCGGACGATGAGTCCGATGACGAAGACGAGCAGCGCGAGGCTGGTGATCCACGTGCCGTGGTTGGTGATCGCGGTGCTCTCGCCGTAGGGGGCAGCGCCGATCGCCTCGACGATGCTGCGGTTGTAGAAGTCCAGGCCCGGCAGCTGGCTCTGGGGCAGGGGGAGGAAGGCCATGGCGAGGTTGCCCGCGAATGTCACCGACTCGTACGGCAGTCGCTCGCTGAGCATCGCCAGGGGTGGATCGCCGCGGGTGGTGAGCACCGAGGGCAGGAACCCCAGAATCGCCACGACGATGATGCCGGCGAAGGGGAGGCACTCGCGGCCCAGCGTGCGCCAGGGGGCGCGTTGCCCGAACCGCCACAGCAGGGCGGCAGCGCCCAGGATCAGGGTGAACGCCGCGTAGTAGACACCCGTCCACGCGACTGCGACCACCATGATCGCGATGACCACCCAGAACCAGATGCGCTGCTTCCTGCGCGGCTGCGTTGCGAGCCGGGAGAACGTGCCACTGCCCACGGCGAGCACCAGGCCCATGCCGATCACTGCGGAGTAGAGGGTCGCGAGGTAGGTGTGGCCGAGGGCGCGCCCCCAGTGGAAGGGGATGAACGTGAACGCCACCGCAAGGGCGATCGCCAGTGCACCCTTCAGGCCCGTCATGCGGATGACGACGTAGGCCAGGGCTGCGACGAGCGGGAACGTCAGCACGATCAGCAGGTTGATGCCCGTGAACGTCCCGCCGGTGATCGCATTGACGAGCATCGCGAAGGTGTTCTCCGTGATGTCGATGCCCGGGAAGTAGTTCAGGTTCATGCCGAGCGGGAAGCCGAACTGCTCGGTCGGCACGTAGCGGATCCAGCCCCAGTTGTCGGCGTTGACGTAGGTGGAGAGCATGTCGCCGCCGCCCCAGCCGTCGTCGAGGTTGTTCAGCAGGGGAGCGAAGACCAGGAGCGAGAGCGCGAACGCAATGGCGGCGGTGATTGCCGCCTCAAGGGCGATCCGGGCCCGTGTGCTGCGGGTCGTGGTCGTCACTGCTCACTCCAGTCGAGCGTCGTCAGGCAGGCGTGCCCCTGCGTGTAGTCGAAACTACTCGCCGGGTTGGGCTGCCATGCGAAGTCGTAGCACTCCGGCGCTGTCGGGCGGAGCCTCTGCGGAATGCTCTCCCAGAACTGCAGGAGCAGGGGCATGCTTGGTGCGTACATGGCGAGCATCGTCGGCCGGATTGCGTCCAGCCGGGTGGCGTCGTCGGGAGTGATGACGGGCTCGAGCGTGACGCGGTTCTCGCCCCACAGCTGCATGCCTGCCACGACGTAGAGCTCGCGATCCCCCTCCACCCAGTCGCCGCCGACCCAGCTGAGGATGCGATCG
>JBIIJX010000041.1:0-13867 GCA_044233495.1 Candidatus Nanopelagicales bacterium | reverse complement strand
CGGCCCGGCAGGGGAACCGCCCAATGAGGATACGTCACGCCTCGAGAGGGCCCGCCTGCCCCCGGGCGGTTCGGCAGGCAGTGGTCGCCCCGACGGGCGCTACCATTCCGGCGTGGCCGGCGGTGGGACGAGGGGTGCTTCCGGTCCGGGCTCGATGCTCCTGCACATCGGTGTGCACAAGACGGGCACGACTGCCGTCCAGACTGCGCTGGCCAACTCGCGCGACATCCTCGACACCTGGCACGTGCGCTATCCGGGTCGGCTCATGGCCCATCGCGAGGTCGCGTCCTCCGTCATAGGTCGTCCGCTCGGATGGCGCACGGACGGGGCGAAGCCCCCCAAGGCGGGGCTGTGGGATCGCACGGTCGTGGACGCGAGGGCCTACCGCGGGACCACCGTGGTCTCCAGCGAGTTCTTCGCGGAGTCCCCCGAGGATGTCGTGCGCAGGATCGTTGCCGATGTCGGGGCGGACCACCTGCAGGTGGTCGTGACCCTGCGCAACCTGGGTCGGATCCTGCCGTCGGCCTGGCAGCAGAACCTCAAGTCCGGCTTCGAGACGCCGTACCTGCCGTGGATCCGCCGCATGCTGTTCACCGACGACGAGGCCACGCGCAACACCATCTTCTGGCGCAGGCACCGCCATGACGAGCTGGTGGAGCGGTGGGTGGCGGCTGCCGGGCCCGAGCACGTCACCGTGGTCGTCGTCGATGACCGTGTGCGGGAGGGCATCTTCCACCACTTCGAGGACCTGCTCGACCTGCCGCGCGACACGCTCTACGACCGGCGGGGGGAGGTCTCGAACCGCTCGATGACCCTGGCGGAGGCCGCCTTCCTGCGGCGCCTCAACGTTGCCGTCGGCGGCGCTGCGGGCTGGCGCGCCTATCCGAATCGGGTCCAGGCGCAGATGGTCAAGCAGCTGGTGGAGGGCCGCACGCCCAGTCCGGAGGAGGCGCGCCTGGCGACGCCGCAGTGGGCCCTGGACCGCGCCGCCGAGATCGCCGATGAGATGGTCGGGCGGATCGAGGCGTCAGGCGCCCGCATCGTCGGGGACCCGGCCGTCCTCCGCGAGCGCATGACCGGACCGCAGGAGACGGTCGACGACTCCGCCGAGTTGCCGACGGATGCGGCGATCAGCGCTCTTCTCGGTGCACTGGATGCCACGCGTACGGGGGAGTCCGGGGTGGCGGCCCCCGGGGGCATCACGCGGCGCGCTCGACGATGGATGGCATCGCGTGGGCGATAAGTCCGAATTTTCTTAATCACACGAGTCACACTGGTAACTCCCGACGCTTTCGTGTCAGAGTATGCGGGTGCTTCCCCGACGGCACGGTCTCCGTGCCCTACCCCGTCGCGCCCGCGTCCCGGGCCGCCTCGTGGGGGGAGCCGTCGCCCTTGCTGCCTGCGGCGCCGTCGCTCTCGTCGCACCGCTGACGTCGGCGAGCGCCAGCGGCGACTCCTGGCAGCCCTCGACCTGGACCGGTCCGGTGGCTGGTCCGCCGGTGCCCGGCACCGGACTGCCGCCGGCCGCGGCACCCGCGGTGCAGCAGCCCCTGCCCGAGGGCTACGACGTGTCGCCCACCTACGAGGGACAGGCCCAGTGCGACCCGCAGGCCAAGGCGGGCACGCAGAGGCTCGCCGACCTCATCAAGGCCACCTACGGGCAGGACCAGACGGTGTGGATCCCGCGCGCCTGTGACGTCGGCGGCCAGAGCGAGCACAAGGAGGGCCGTGCCCTCGACTGGATGACGGACGTGCGCAAGCCCCAGCAGCGGGCCAATGCCGAGGCCTTCCTCGCCTGGCTGCTTGGTCCTGATCAGTTCGGCAATCCCTATGGCAACGCCATGCGGCTGGGCGTGATGTACATCGGGTGGAACGACCGCATCTGGCGCGGCTACGACATCGATCGCGGGTGGACCGAGCTCAAGGGCTGCTTCGCCACTCCGAGTACCGGCCACGACACCACCTGCCATCGTGACCACATCCACATCTCGCTGACGTGGGACGGGGCCAGCGGCCGGACCTCCTTCTGGGACGGCACAGCCATGGACGCGCCCTACTGCCCTCGAGCGCGCTCGTCCGCCTCCCTGGCCAGTGCGGGCCGTGCGGCCGACGTCGTGCCGATCGAACCCGTGCGGGTGCTGGCCACTCGACTTGCCCTCGGCGTGCCGGAGCGATGCCGCCTGCAGCAGGACACGATCTCCGGCGACAGCAAGCGCATCTACGCCAAGGTCACCGGCATGGGCGGGATCCCTGCCGAGGGAGTCGCCGCTGTCGCCGTGAAGGTCGCCGCCCTGGGCGCCAATGCACCGTCCCGCATCAGGATCTGGGGTCCGGGGGAGGGCCGAAGCGACATCGTCGTCAAGGTCCCGATGAACAAGGACGCCACCGGCACCGCCATCGTGCCGGTGGCCAACGACGGCACGATCGCCTTGGCCAACGGTGCCGGCGCGACCGACGTCGCTGTCGACGTCCTCGGCTGGTACCCGGCTGGCAACGTGCCGAACGCCACGGTGGGCACGCCTGGCGAGGCCGTCGACATGAGCCCTGAGGGGGCGGGGGCGCCGGCCCCCACATTCGGGCCCGAGCCGCAGAGCCCGCCACCGGCCCCACCCGGCCCGCCACCCGAGCCCTCCGATGAGTTCATCGCACTGGGCTCGGAGGTCGGCTACGAGTCGACCGGCCAGGGGGCCCTGCAACCGACTGAGGAGCGCGTCGTCGGACTCAACGCCGTGCCGGCACAGGCCACGGCGGCGCTGGTCATGGTCACCACCCGCGAGTCGACTAAGCGCGGGAAGGTGCAGCTCGGCACTCCGGACAAGAGCGTCGCTGCCGCACTCGCCTACCCCAAGGGCCAGGTCAGGTCCTCGGTCATGGTGGTGCCCGTGAGCGGCGGACAGCTGTCGGTGGCCAACTCCGGCAAGGGGACCGTCCAGGTGCGCGTGGACGTCCTCGGCTACTCCGTCAACGGAACCCCGATCAAGGTGCGGCAGGCCCAGGGCCAGCGCATCGCCAAGGGTGCCATGGCAGCGGAGACTCCCCTCGTCGTCGGTCCACTCACCGGGGTGGCCGGCCTCCCCAAGCGCGACAAGCGCGTCACCGGGGTCATCCTGAAGGTGACGACCCGCACCAAGGGACCGGACGCCGGCAGCGTGCGGGTCTATGGGCTCGACAAGTCCGCACCGGGGACGAGGTCTGCGCCGGTCGAGCCGACACTGCGGAAGTCGAGCCTCGTCGTCACGGAGATCGGTACCGACGGAAAGGTCGTGATCCATCCCTCCGTCGCCGCCCGCGTCAAGGTGCAGATCGTGGGCTGGGTGCGTCGCTGACCGGTGCCTGAAGCCCGTGCTCGAGCAGCCGGAGCTGTCGCCGTTCCTGCCTAGGATGCGGGGGTGAGCGACGCCCTCTTCCACCTGCCCGCGCCCCCGGGCGGCGCCGGTGCCCCTGGCGGGCGTTCATCCTCCTCGTCGCACATGGCCGCGACGGGTTCCTCTCCGGTAGGCACCCCCACGACAGGCCTCTCTGCGACGGCTCTCGTCGACGACCTCAATCCGGCGCAGCGCGCAGCCGTCGAGCACCGCGGCGGCCCGCTGCTGATCGTGGCCGGGGCTGGTTCCGGCAAGACCCGCGTCCTGACCCGCCGGATCGCCCACCTGCTGGCGAGCGGCGACGCCACGCCCGGTGAGATCCTCGCCATCACGTTCACGAACAAGGCCGCCGGCGAGATGAAGGAGCGTGTCGCGGAACTGGTCGGCCCGCGCTCGCGAGCCATGTGGGTCTCCACCTTCCACAGCGCCTGCGTGCGAATCCTGCGCAGCGAGGCGGGCCGCCTCGGACTGAAGAGCACGTTCACCATCTACGACTCCGCCGACTCCCTGCGCCTGATGACCATGGTGCTGCGCGACCTCGACCTGGACCCACGGAAGTTCCCTCCGCGCTCCTACCTCGCGCAGGTGTCGAACCTGAAGAACGAGCTCATCGACCATGAGGCGTTCGCGAGGCAGGCCGCGAACCCCGCAGAGCAGCAGCTCGCCGAGGCCTACGGTGAGTACCAGCGCCGACTCCGCCTTGCCAATGCGTTCGACTTCGATGACCTCATCGCCGGAACCGTGGCTGTCCTCCAGCTCTTCCCGGACGTCGCCGACCACTACCGCCGTCGCTTCCGCCACGTGCTCGTCGACGAGTACCAGGACACCAACCACGCGCAGTACGTCCTCATCAAGGAGCTCGTCGGCTCGGGCTCCCCTGATCTCCCACCTGGCCAGTTGTGCGTCGTCGGTGATGCCGACCAGTCGATCTACGCGTTCCGGGGCGCGACCATTCGCAACATCGAGGAGTTCGAGCGCGACTACCCGAACGCCACAACGATCATGCTCGAGCAGAACTACCGCTCGACGCAGACCATCCTCACGGCCGCCAATGCCGTCATCGCGCGCAACGAGGGTCGTCGTGAGAAGCGGCTCTGGACGGACGCCGGCGACGGACAGCCCATCGTCGCCTACGTCGCTGACGACGAGCATGACGAGGCCTCCTTCGTGGCTGGAGAGATCGATCGGCTCTCCGACGAGGACGGCGTGTCAGCCTCGGACGTCGCGGTGTTCTACCGCACGAACGCCCAGTCGCGTTCCCTCGAGGAGATCTTCATCCGCGTCGGTCTGCCGTATCGCGTTGTGGGCGGCACGCGCTTCTACGAGCGCAAGGAGGTACGTGATGCTCTGGCCTACCTGCGCGCAATTGCGAATCCCGACGACGAAGTGTCGCTTCGTCGCATCCTCAACACCCCGAAGAGGGGTATCGGGGAGCGAGCGGAGGCCATGGTCGAGGCGTTCGGTCAACGTGAACGCATCTCGTTCAACGCTGCACTTGAGCGGGCTGCCGAGGCGCCGGGAATCGCTACGCGCTCACTGACGGCCATCGAGGCCTTCGTCCAGTTGATGCGCGATCTGCGCACGCTCGTGGAGTCGGGAGCGGATCCGGCGACCGTACTGCAGGCGGTGTTCGAGCAGAGCGGCTACGTCGCCGAGCTGCAGGCGTCCACCGATCCGCAGGACGAGACCCGCCTCGAGAACCTCGCGGAGCTGGAGTCGGTCGCGCAGGAGTTCACCGAGGCCAATCCCGAAGGCACCCTCGCCGAGTTCCTGGAGCAGGTCTCGCTCGTCGCTGATTCGGACGAGATCCCTGACGCCGACGGCAGCGGCGGCGTCGTGACCCTCATGACCCTCCATACCGCCAAGGGCCTGGAGTTCCCCGTGGTGTTCCTCACCGGCATGGAGGACGGCGTCTTCCCGCATGTGCGCTCGCTCGGCGATCCGCGCGAGCTGGAGGAGGAGCGCCGCCTCGCCTACGTCGGAATCACGCGCGCCCGCGAGCGGCTCTACCTGTCACGTGCGGTCACCCGATCGGCGTGGGGCGCGCCGGCGTTCAACCCGCCCTCGCGCTTCTGGGATGAGATCCCGGAGACCGTCCTGCAGTGGCGGCGAGAGGAAGCGGTGGGCCGGGCGATCGCGGCGGGAGGGTACGGCTCCGCACCGAGTTCGAGCAGCGCGGCTCTGCGGCTCGGGGACCGCGTGGTGGGCACCGGCCCGGTTGCGTCACTGGATCCCGGCGACCGCGTCACGCACCAGAAGTTCGGACTCGGCACCGTGGTGTCGACATCGGGAGCCGGCGACAAGGCTGAGGCGACGATCGACTTCGGGTCTGCCGGGGTCAAGCGGCTCCTGTTGCGCTACGCCCCGGTCGAGAAGCTCTAGGTGCCTCTGACCGCTCAGCGAACCAGGCGGGTCGCCATGTCGGCGACCTGACGACCGAGGGACTGGAGCTGGCCGACCACGTGCGGGTCGGAGTGGGCGGCGTCGGCGCCGATCAGCCCTCCGGAGTCGTTGACCGCAACGCCGAGCGGGGTGGGCCAGCCACGCAGCGAGTGCACGACATCGCGAAGCTGGGCCAGCGTCCCGACCGCTGTCTGCCAGCCGTGTGCGACCCCGATCAGGCCCACGACGCGGCCGTCGAGGTAGGGGCGCTCGTCGTGCCTGAGGTCCTCGAGGTAGTCCAGGGCGTTCTTGAGCATTCCGCTGATCCCGCCGTGGTAGCCCGGGCTGGCGATGATGAGGCCGTCAGCCCGGCGCGCGGCCTCGATCAGGGCGTGCGCCGCGGGCGTGCGCTCGCGCGTCTCGGTGTCGTAGATGGGCAGCATCAGGGATCGGCCTGTGATGCAGGTGACGTCCAGGCCGGTTGCGTCGACGGCCAGGTGAAGAGCCCGCTCCGATGCGGAGTCCGGGGTCGTGCTTCCACCGAGGGCGAGGAGTGTCGGCTTGGTCACGTCCCAGAGTCTGGCATCCGGGTGCGCGGTAGCGTTCAGCGGTCACGGAGAGGGAGGGTTGGACGTCGACCATCCCGACGGGCGAGTATCGTCCGCTCTGGTCACTTACTTGGAAGTCCTAGTACCCAGTCGTTCGTGCACCTGGACGTGCACCGGAGGAGATCGCGTGGATCTGTACGAGTACCAAGCCAAGCACCTGTTCGACTCGCACGGCATTCCCGTGACGCCGGGCGAGGTGTGCTCGACACCCGACGCCGCGCACGAGGCGGCCCGGAAGATCGGGTCGGCCGTCGTCGTCAAGGCACAGGTGAAGACCGGCGGTCGCGGCAAGGCCGGCGGCGTCAAGCTCGCCGACGATCCCGCCGACGCGCAGGCGAAGGCAGGTGCGATCCTCGGCATGGATATCAAGGGCCATACCGTCCACAAGGTCCTGGTCACGCAGGCGAGCGACATCGCCGCCGAGTACTACGTGTCGTTCCTCCTCGACCGCGCCAACCGTGCCTTCCTCGCGATGGCGAGCGTCGAGGGCGGCATGGACATCGAGGAAGTCGCTGCGACGAAGCCCGAGGCGCTGGCGCGGATCCGCGTCGACGCGCTCGAGGGCTGCACCGAGGCCAAGGCACGCGAGATCGCCGAGGCGGCGAAGTTCCCGGCAGAGATCACGGACCAGGTCGTCGTCATCCTGCAGAAGCTGTGGACGGTGCTCGTCGCGGAGGATGCCACGCTGGTCGAGGTCAACCCCCTGATCCTCGATCCGAGCGGCACGGTCCTCGCCCTCGACGGGAAGGTGACGCTAGACGGCAACGCCCACTACCGTCACGCGTCCCACGCGGACTTCGTCGACCGCGAGAACACCGATCCGATCGAGCTGCGGGCGCAGGAGTTCGACCTCAACTACGTCAAGCTCTCCGGCGAAGTCGGCATCATCGGCAACGGCGCTGGCCTGGTCATGAGCACCCTCGACGTCGTGGCCTATGCCGGTGAGGAGTTCGGTGGTGTCAAGCCGGCCAACTTCCTCGACATCGGCGGCGGTGCGAGCGCCGAGGTCATGGCGAACGGCCTCGACATCGTGCTGAACGATCCCGAGGTCAAGGCCTGCTTCGTCAACGTGTTCGGCGGGATCACCGCATGCGACGCGGTCGCGAACGGAATCCTGCAGGCGCTGACGATGCTGGAAGGCAAGGGCGTGGCCCTCACCAAGCCCATCGTGGCGCGCATCGACGGCAACAACGCCATCGAGGGACGCCGGATCCTGAATGAGGCCAACCATCCGCTCATCGAGCTGGTCGAGACGATGGACGACGCGGCCCGCCGCGTCGCGCAGCTCGCGGCCGGGAAGTAGAGGACGACACATCATGGCAATCTGGCTCGACGAGAACTCCAAGATCATCGTGCAGGGCATGACCGGATCCGAGGGCACGAAGCACACGCGGCGCATGGTCGCATCCGGTGCGAACGTCGTTGGCGGCGTCAACTCCAAGAAGGCTGGCGAGGAGGTCGACGGCATCCCCGTCTTCGCATCCGTCGCCGAGGCGATGGCGGCAACCGGGGCGAATGTGAGCGTGCTGTTCGTCCCGCCGCGCTTCACCAAGGATGCCGTCGATGAGGCCGTCGACGCGAGGATGCCTCTTGCGGTGGTCATCACCGAGGGCGTGCCCGTGCATGACACTGCGCAGTTCTTCCAGTACGCGCAGAACGCGGGCACCACGCGGATCATCGGCCCGAACTGCCCGGGCATCATCAGCCCCGGGAAGTCCAACGCCGGCATCATCCCGGCTGACATCACCCAGGCGGGTCGCATCGGTCTGGTGTCGAAGTCCGGGACCCTGACCTACCAGATGATGTACGAGCTGCGCGACATCGGCTTCTCCACATGCGTGGGCATCGGCGGTGACCCCATCATCGGCACCACGCACATCGACTGCCTCGCGGCGTTCCAGGACGATCCCGAGACCGATGCGATCGTCATGATCGGCGAGATCGGCGGCGATGCCGAGGAGCGCGCAGCGGCCTTCATCAAGGACAACGTGACGAAGCCCGTGGTCGGCTACGTGGCCGGGTTCACGGCGCCTGAGGGCAAGACGATGGGCCACGCCGGTGCCATCGTCTCCGGCTCGGCGGGCACCGCAGCCGCCAAGCAGGAGGCGCTCGAGGCGGTGGGTGTGAAAGTCGGCAAGACGCCGTCCGCCACTGCCGCGCTCATGCGGGAGATCATGACCGGGTGACCCAGTCCGGGTGACGGACCGCGTGCGAGGTGCACGTCCGTGAACGGCAGGATGGCTCCGTGCCCGACACCTGGACGCCGCTGATCATCGGCGCCGTCGTCGTGGGCGTGCTCGTGTACGGGTTCTCGAAGACGGCCATGCCTGTTGCCGGGGTTTTCGCCGGCCCTCTGCTCGCGGCTGCGCTGGGGGCAACGGAGGCTGCCGGTCTCATGGTCCCGCTGCTCATCCTCGGCGACGTCTTCGGTCTGGCGTACTACCGGCAGCATGCCGACTGGGCGCTCATCCGACGCCTCGTGCCCGGAGTGCTGGCCGGTTTCGTCATCACGGCTGCCCTCTTCGCTGTCCTGTCGACGCAGGCACTCGGCCGGATCATCGGCGTGCTGATCCTCGGTTCTGTCCTGCTCGAACTGTGGCGACGTTGGCAGGAGCGGCACAGCGGTGACCGTGCACCGATGACCTCGTGGACCGGCATCGCGTTCTTCGGCACACTCGCCGGCATGACGACGATGGCCGCGAACGCTGGCGGGACCGCTATGACTTTGTATCTGGTCAAGATGCGGGTGCCGATGCTGGCCTTCATGGGAACGTCGACATGGTTCTTCTTCATCCTCAACGTCATCAAGGTGCCCTTCGTCGTGGGCCTGGACTTCCTCACCCCTCAAACGCTGCTGGCGGACCTGTGGCTGAGCCCGCTCATCGTGATCGGGGCGCTGCTGGGGGCCTTCACGTTCCGTCGCATGAACGAGCGGGTGTTCACCTACACCGCGCTCGTCCTGAGCGGCCTCGTCTCCGTCTGGCTGGTGATTCACGGATGAGCGGTGGGACGGGCCGGGTCCTCGAGCGAGTCCCAGCATGGCTCCTCGCTGTGGTGGCCATGCTGTCCGTGCAGGTGGGTGCAGCCGTCTCGATCCAGCTGTTCGACGACGTCGGTGTTGCAGGGACTGCATGGCTTCGCCTCATGCTGAGTGCGATCGTGCTCATCGTCCTCGTGCGACCGAAGTACTGGCAGTGGTCGCTGGGCGACCTCCGCGCACCGATCCTGCTCGGTGTCGTATCGGCCGGCATGACACTGAGCTTCCTTGCGGCCCTCGATCGGCTACCCCTCGGCACCGTCGTCGCGATCGAGTTCCTCGGACCCTTGACCGTCGCTGCCCTCAACAGTCGCAGCAGACGTGCGCTCGCCTGGCCGCTCCTTGCTCTCCTCGGCGTGCTCCTGCTCACCGAGCCGTGGCGGGCGAAGGTCGACCTGCTCGGTGTCATGTTCGCACTCGCCGCCGCAGTGGGCTGGGCCCTGTACATCATTGTCACCCAGCGGGTGGGAGACCGCTTCGACGGCTTGTTCGGGCTGTCGGTGTCGATCCCGGTCGCCGCCCTGATCACTGCTGTCGTGGGCGTGCCGCAGGCGTGGGGCCACCTGACGGTCGAGGTCCTCCTCATCGCTCTGGGCGCGGCGATCCTGCTTCCTCTCATTCCGTGGACCCTCGAGTTCCTCGCGCTGCGGCGCCTGACCAAGGCGGCCTTCGGGACCCTGATGTCGCTCGAGCCGGCGTTCGCCGTGGTCATCGGAGCCGTCCTGCTCAGTCAGGCCGCGGGCCTTCTCGATCTCATCGGCATCGGCTGCGTCATGACGGCGGGAATTGCCGCCGAGCGCACCGGTCACCGGGACGTCGAACAGCCCGACCTGGAGTCCCCGATCACCTGATCCGGACGCACGTGCGGCGAGGCGGGGCGATGCCCTGCGCGTGGCGCTGCCGGATCGCAGCGGTCGGGCCTGAGATTCTGGGATGGTGCGTGTGCCGACCCTGCCACCGGTGTCGGGGCATGCCCGTCGACTCGTCCTGCGTCCATGGTCCATGGGCCTCGTGGCGGCTGCGTGGTCGGCGCTCATCGGGCTGCTCCTGGCAAGCGCCCCCATGCTCGTCATCTGGCTCGGCTCGGTCGAGGCTGGTCCGGTCGAGTCGCTGCGGCTGGGTGGCCTGCTGTGGCTCGTCGCGAACGGTGCCTCGATCGCCATCTCGGGGGTGACCGTCACCCTGCTGCCCTGGGGCTTCATGCTCGTGCCACTGGTCCTGCTCGCGTACTCGGGGGCCTGGGCGGCAAGACGCTCCCGTGCGCACGACCCCGGACGTGTCCTCCAACTCGTGATCCCCGGAGCTGTCGTCTACGGCGCCATCGGGGCGGTGGTCACCGTCGTCACCTTCGAGGCGTCCTCGCGCGTGGATCTGCTGCACGGAGTACTCGGCCCCCTGATCGTCGCCATCGTGGGCCTGGGGGGAGGCGCGCTGAAGGGGTCGGGAATCCTCGCCGACGGGCGCGTGCCTGCAGTCGTTCAGGTACCGGTGCGCGCGGGTCTCGTCGCGCTGGCAACCATCGCGGGCATCGGGGCGATCGCGGCGACCGTGTCTCTCGTCCTTCACGTGGATGACGCCATCACGATGACGCAGGCGCTCAATGCAGGACTCGGCGACGGCCTCGGCCTTCTCGTGCTGGGTCTGGGATACGTGCCCGTGCTGGTCACCTGGGGTGCGGCCTACCTGCTGGGTGCCGGAGTGTGGCTCGGAGCGGACGTGACCCTCTCGCCCTTCCTCGCTGCGGGCGAGCCGATCGCCCTGCCGCCGTTCCCGCTTCTGGCAGCACTGCCGGGGCAGGCCCCGCCGATGGCCTGGCTCATGCCCATCGCGGGAGTCGTCGCCGGTGTGCTCGCCGGGCTGCTCATCGGCCGGCACCTGCGTCAGGAATCCCGTCTGGTGCGCATCGCGGCCGCGGGAGGTGCTGCCTTCATCGTCGGGGGCGGCGGAGCCGTGCTCGCCTGGCTCTCGTCAGGGGCCCTCGGCACGTCGGCGCTTGCATCGTTGGGGCCCGATCCCGCCGTTGTCGCGATGCTCGCGATGGTCCTCGTCCTGATCGGCGCAGTCCCTGCGGCGCTCGCCCCGCGTCCTCCGGCCCGCCCGGCCCTGCAGGTGGCCGAGCCGGCAGCCGATTCCGCAACGCCGGCGGGACCGGACACCGACCCAGACTCCGCATACGCGGCTGATGGCCCATCCATGGATGCCGAGGTCATGGCGATCCCCGGCGAGGGTGCTGACGTATGAGCGATCCGACCAGTGCCCCTCGCGGGCAGGTGGGCGCCGCGCTGACATGGGCGGCGGGAACCCTGCGCCGCGACCTGCTGGCGTTCCTGGTTCTTGCAGCGATTCCCGCCGTGCTGACGGCAGCCCAGGGCATCGGCACCACGTCGATCCAGAACGTGCTGGTCGACTGCGTGAACCCGCAGACCCCGGGTCAGCGCAATGCCTGCGAGGCGGCGCTGAGCCTGTCGGCCCTGGCTCCTGTCCTGCTGTCGGTGGTTCTGACGTTCGCCGCCGCGGTCGCCCAGGTGGGCGTGATGAGGGGAGCCCTGGGGCGCACCCGCGGCCAGGCCCCGAGTTTCGCGGACATGCTCGAGTCGCGACGTTTCGGCACCTACGCCGGGTACGTGGTGATCTTCCGGGTGGCCTTCTTCATCGGACTGGCCCTCTGCGTGCTGCCCGGCCTTGTCATCCTCGCCCTCTTCCAGTTCGGTCCCTACTTCATCCTCGACCGCGGCATGGGCCTTCGCGACGCGGCCCGCGCGAGTGTGTCGCTGGCAGCCCGCAACCTCGGACCAGTCCTTGTCGTGACGATCCTCGTTGCCCTGCTCGAGCTGGTCGGCGGCCTGTTCTTCGGGCTGCCGATGCTGCTCACGCTGCCGTTCGCGGTGCTGGTGACGGCGCACCTCTACCGTCAGCTGATCGGCGAACCGGTCGTCTGAGTCGCCTGCGGTGCGGCCGATAGGGTCGTGCCGTGCCCGCGCGAATCGTCATCCTCGCCTCAGGGTCGGGCACCCTTCTTCAGTCGGTGATCGACGCCGTGCGCGCCGGTGACCTGCCGGTCGACATCGTCGCTGTCGGCTCGGACGTCTCCGATGCCCCGGCTCTCTCGCGCGCGCAGCAGGCCGGGATCCCTGTCTTCGCAGTACCGGTTGCCGAGTTCGCCGACCGCGACGCATGGAACGCAGCGCTGCTCACCCGGCTCACAGCCGACGACCCGGACTGGATCGTCAGTGCGGGCTTCATGCGCATCCTCGGCCCGCAGGTGGTCGATGCGTTTCCCGGTCGCATCATCAACACCCATCCGGCCCTGCTGCCCTCGTTCCCCGGGGCGCACGGTGTCCGCGATGCCCTTGCCTACGGGGTGAAGGTGACCGGCTGCACCGTGCACATCGTCGACCGCGGTGTCGACACCGGGCCGATCCTCGCCCAGCAGGCCGTCGAGGTGCTGCCTGATGACGACGAGGACTCACTCCACGAACGCATCAAGACCGTCGAACGCATGCTGCTCGTCCGGACGCTGGCGGGCCTGACTGGAGGAAACCGTGAGTGACGACACCCGGCGCCCGGTGCGCCGCGCCCTCGTCTCCGTCTACGACAAGGCCGGCCTCGAGGACCTCGCTCGCGGCCTCGCGGCAGCGGGGGTCGAGATCGTGTCCACGGGCTCGACGGCTGCCACCATCGCCGCGGCCGGTGTCGCAGTCACGGCCGTCGGTGACGTCACGGGCTTCCCCGAGTGCCTCGACGGTCGGGTCAAGACCCTGCATCCGCATGTGCACGGCGGACTCCTCGCCGACCTGCGCAAGGAGTCGCACCGCACTCAGCTGGCCGACCTCGGGATCGCGCCCTTCGAACTCGTCGTCGTGAACCTCTACCCGTTCGAGCAGACGGTCGCGTCGGGTGCGGGCATCGACGACTGCGTGGAGCAGATCGACATCGGCGGTCCGGCGATGGTGCGCGCGTCGGCGAAGAACTACGCCAACGTGGCGATCGTGACGTCGCCCGTGCGCTATGCCGAAGTGCTGGACGCTGTCGCGAATGGCGGCTTCACGCTCGAGCAGCGGGCCGCGCTCGCAGCCGAGGCCTTCTCCCACACGGCCACCTACGACATCGCCGTCGCATCGTGGCTGGGCAGTGAGGTCGTTCCGGCGGAGAGCGGATTCCCGCAGTGGACGGGTGCGGCCTGGCGGCTCGGCGAGGTCCTGCGCTACGGCGAGAACCCGCACCAGTCGGCCGCGGTGTACCGCTCGGCGCACCACGAGCCCGCTCTTGCGGGCGCCCGGCAGTACCAGGGCAAGGAGATGTCCTACAACAACTACGTCGACGCCGATGCCGCGCGGCGTGCGGCGTTCGACCACTCCGAGCCCGCCGTCGCGATCATCAAGCACGCCAATCCCTGTGGCGTCGCGGTCGGATCCGATATCGCCGACGCCTACTCCCGGGCGTTCGCGACGGACCCGGTGTCGGCCTTCGGGGGA
>JBIIJX010000241.1:0-3531 GCA_044233495.1 Candidatus Nanopelagicales bacterium | reverse complement strand
CCTCCGACGCGCCCGTGGTCGAAGCACCCGTGGTCGATGAGGGCGGGGTTGATGCGGTCGCGGCCCTCGCCGACGGGTTCGTCCTGCAGCAGTGGCAGGCCTCCGTGGCGATCGCGGTGGCCTGCGTCGTGGGATTCGTCGCCATGAACCTCGTACGCGGGCACCAGGGGCGGGTGTGGCAGGCCGTGCGAGACGATCCGGTCGCCGCTGCCGTCGTGGGGATCGCACCCGGGCGGTCCAAGGTCTCCGCCTTCGTGGTCAGCGCCCTGTTCGCGGCGCTGGCCGGCGGTGTCCTGGCACAGATCCTCACCTTCGTCGGGTCCGGGGCCTTCGGCCTCGGACTGTCCCTGTCCCTGCTCGTCGGCGTGGTGCTGGGCGGTCGTCTGTCCCTCGTGGGCGCGGCCATCGGCGCGGTGCTGCTCGTATGGCTGCCCGAGCTGGTCGACTCACTGTCCAGCGACCGGGGCTGGCCTGACCAGGTGACGAACAACGCCCCGAACCTGCTGTACGGCCTCCTCGTCGTCGTCGTCGTCCTGCTCGCCCCGGGCGGCGTCACCGGTGGCCTGGCGGAGTTGAGTAGACGACTTCGCTCCCGGTCGTCGAGGCACTCGGGCTGACCCCGACACCGGAGGCCAATTGCCGCATTCCGGCGGCGAAGTCCCCACGGTCGCCGTAGCCTGCCGTCAACGCAGTGTTCGCCCGGGGGCCAGCCATCTTCCCGATCGTTCACTCCACGACACACAATCCGTGAGGAGAGCTCGTGATCATGTCATTGGCAGTTCGCACCGTCGCGGTGGCCACGGCCGTCGGCCTGGTCTCCGTCGGCATGGCCGGGGCGGCCCGTGCCGCAGATCCCGGAGTCAGCAAGACCGAAGTCGTCATCGGCACCACCACGCCGCTGACCGGCCCTGCATCTCCGGGCTACAAGGACGTCCCCGTCGCGGCGCAGGCGTACTTCGACTACGTGAACAAGAGCGGTGGGATCAATGGCCGCCAGATCAAGTACATCGTCAAGGACGATCAGTACAACCCCGCCGCCACGGTGACCAAGACCAATGAGCTGATCCTGAACGACAAGATCTTCGCGATGTACGGGGCGCTCGGTACGGCCAACCACCTCGCCGTCGTCGACGAGATCAACAAGCAGGGCATGCCCGACATCTTCGTCAACACCGGCTCCTCCCTGTTCGACAACGTGAAGAAGTACCCGACCACGTTCCCGTACTTCCCCTCGTACCTCGTCGAGGCGAAGGTCATGGCGTACTACATCAAGAACACGCCGGAACTGGCGAGCAAGAAGCGCTGCTTCATGTACCAGGAGGGCGAGTTCGGCGAGAACGCGGGCGTCGGCTTCGCGGCAGCGGGCATGACCGACTGGGCCACCCAGGCGTCCTACCTGCCCACGCAGATCGCCCAGGGCTTCGGCGCGCAGGTGACCAAGCTCAAGGCGGCCGGCTGCGAGCTGGTGGTCTTCTTCGGTGTCACGTCGGCATCGGGCGTGCTGTTCCGCACCATGGCGGCGCTGTCCTACAAGCCGACGTTGATGATCACCTCGGTGGGCTCGGAGCCCACGATCATCAGCGGCATCGTCGGCAGCGCGGCGGCCGGCAAGGCAGCCCTCAACGGGGTCTACACGCCGAGCTTCCTGACCCCGATCACCGACATCGGCAACCCGTACGTGAGCCAGATGAAGACGCTCGCGGACGCTGCCGGACTGCCGTGGAACTTCTACACCTACTACGGCATGAACACCGCCTACGTGCTCTCGCAGGCGATCAAGGCGGCCGGGCCGAACCTGACCCGCAAGGGCCTGATCAAGGCCATCCAGGAGCAGGGTCGCAACTTCAAGTCCGCGGCCGTGGTGCCGTTCGTGGTGTCGGCGACGTCGCACCAGGGCCTCACCGGCTACTGGATGGGCAGGTACGACGCTGACGGCGTGCTCGTCCGTCAGGGCAAGGCCAACCAGGTGTACCTCGCGGGCAACTCGTCCACGGGTACGGCCAAGGTCGGCACCTTCAAGCAGCCCGCGCCCACGCGCAAGCTGCTGCCGTAGTTCCGCTCGATCGCAGGCCCGCTCCCCCTCTGGGGAGCGGGCCTGCGTCCTGTTCGGCGCCCCCTGGGCGCACGGACCCGGGGGCCGGATTTTGTCCGGGATCCCTGCTGCCGTACTGTTCGGCCTACCGAAGACCGCAGGTCACCGCCGGCAGGAGACTGCCGACGGTCGAAGGTCCCGCTCAGGTGGGCGACCCGCGCAGGTGTGACGAGCTCGACCCCGGCCCGACGGGCCCGGAGGTCCACGCCCCGTGCGCCTGCGCCGGGGCGTTCTGCGTGAGGGGCCCAAGGAAAGGAGCCCCATGGCCCGGCCGGACAAGGCGAGTACCGTCGCCGAGCTCGCCGACCACTTCCGCGAGTCCAATGCGGCAGTGCTCACCGAGTACCGGGGTCTGAGCGTGGCGCAGCTGAAGAGCCTGCGTCGCACCCTCGGATCCACGGTCACCTACGCGGTCGTCAAGAACACCTTGACCAAGATCGCTGCGAAGGACGCCGGCGTGACCGGCGTCGACAACCTCCTGGCTGGCCCGAGCGCGATCGCGTTCGTCAGGGGCGATGCCGTTGAGGCGGCGAAGGCGCTGCGCACCTTCGCCAAGGAGAACCCCGCCCTGGTCATCAAGGGCGGGTACATGGACGGCCGGACGCTCTCCGTCGAGGAGGTCCAGCGGATTGCCGACCTGGAGTCCCGCGAGGTGCTCCTGTCCAAGCTGGCCGGCGCCCTGAAGGCGAAGCAGTCGCAGGCAGCTGCCCTGTTCGCCGCTCCGCTGGCCAAGACCGCCCGTGCGCTGGGCGCGCTGCAGGCGAAGCTCGAGGCCGACCCGTCGGCCGCCGCGGCGCCCGCCCCTGTCGAGGAGGCTGCTCCGGCAGCCGCCGAGGACACCCCTGCCGAGGCTTCCGCCGAGGCGTCGGAGAACACCCCTGCCGAGGCTTCCGCCGAGGCGTCAGAGAACACCGAGGAGGTGACGACCGAGGCATCCGCCGAGGCCGCTGCCACCGAGGAGACCACCGAGGGCTGATGCCCACCCGGCCCTCGGCCGGATTGACCGAAAGGACGCCATCATGGCGAAGTTGAGCACCGATGAGCTGCTGGACGCGTTCAAGGAGATGACGCTGCTGGAGCTCTCTGATTTCGTGAAGCTGTTCGAGGAGACCTTCGACGTCACCGCTGCTGCCCCCGTGGCCGTGGCGGCCGTCGCTGCCCCGGCGGCCGGCGGCGGCGACGCCGGTGGCGCGGCCGAGCAGGACGAGTTCGACGTCGTCCTCGAGGCGGACGGCGGCAACAAGATCGCCGTCATCAAGGAGGTTCGCGCCCTGACGAACCTCGGCCTGAAGGAGGCCAAGGACCTCGTCGAGGCCGCTCCGAAGGCTGTGCTGGAGAAGGTCAACAAGGAGACCGCCGACAAGGCCAAGGAGCAGCTCGAGAGCGCCGGCGCCAAGGTCGTGCTCAAGTAGCACCTGCTCATCGGCGAAGGGGGGCGG
>JBIIJX010000238.1:0-3569 GCA_044233495.1 Candidatus Nanopelagicales bacterium | reverse complement strand
GATTCCCGGAAACGGGCGACCTGCTGCCCCTCCGGTGCGTACCAGCCACCGGCCAGCAGCAGACCGGAAGCCGAGACCTGCACGTAGTAGGCGATCGCATCCTCGACCTGGATCACGCCGCCCTGGTGATCCTTGATCGGGCTCTTGTCCTTGCTGAACCGTGCATCGCGATAGGGCCGGAAGACGTGCGGTGTGCCGAACTCCTCGCTGAGCTCGGCGAGAAGGGCCAGCATGGGCTGACGGATGGTGCGCTCATAGTCCGGCTTGTGCTCCTGCCACCACGCACGGGTGTTGTGGTCGGCGAGGGCGGCGTAGAAGTCGAACGCCTCCGCGGGGAAGCCGGAGAATCGCTCAGGGGGACGCGCGGCAGGCATGGCGCCATTGTGCCCGGATACGCTCCGGCCCATGAGCGAGGTCACCGAGCAGCAGTCCGTCATCCGCGTGCGCGAGGCGCTGGCCCGACTGGGCGCCCGAGGCGAAGTGCGCGCACTCGACGACAGTGCGCGCACCGCCAAGGAGGCGGCCGATGCGTTGGGTATCGAGGTCGGGCAGATCGCCAACTCCCTGGTGTTCATGGCCGACGGTGAGGCGGTCCTCGTCATGGCCTCCGGAGGCCATCGGGTCGACACCATGGCCGTGGCCGCCGTCCTCGAAGTGAGCCACGTGGAGAAGGCCACGGCCGATCAGGTACGCCAGGCCACCGGCTTCGCCATCGGGGGCGTTGCGCCCGTCGGGCATCCCGAGCCGCTGCGCACCATCGTCGACATCGCACTGTCGCAGTACGACGAGGTCTGGGCCGCCGGCGGCCATCCCCACTACGTCTTTCCCACCACCTACGACGAACTGCTGCGCATCACCGCAGGAGAGGCCGCCGAGATCGGCGGGTAATGAATGGTGCACCCGTGAGAACCCACGGTCACGTCTGCATGGGTCCCTGCAGGGCGACTGACTTCCGAAGGGGTGCCTTGGTCCACACCGCAACAGCCGCCTCGAACGGACCCTGTCGGAATCTGTGCAGCCACAGGCTCATGGCCAACGCGAGCACCGCCCAGCATCCGATTGCGATGGCGGTCACCGCCGCCGCACCGAGCGTGCCGAACAGGCCCAGGCCCCATCCGCAGAAGATGAAGCACAGCAGCGTCGACTCCCCCAGATAGATCGTCAGGGACGCCCGGCCAGGCAGGGTGAAGACGGCAAGTGCCCGCGGTCGCCGCAGGGTGAGCAGGGCCAGAGCTCCGACGTACCCGGCCGACAGGACCGGCCCGACGACGATTTGGACGGCAAAGGCGATCTCGCCGGCGGCGGCGCCGCCCAGGGCATCACCACGTCCCGGCCCGAGCATGATCCAGGTGCAGGCGAACTGCACGGGCAGACCGATCGACAGGCCCCAGATCGCCGCACGCCGGTACCACGGCCGGAAGTCCTCCAGTCGGTCGAGGAGCCGATGGCGGGCGGCCAGCATGCCCAGGCAGAACAGCCCGAAGGCCAGGATCCCCTGTCCGAGGAGGACGCCGAGAAGGGTCGCGGGGTAGAGCAGCAAGCGCTCGACAGCGCCCTGGACGAACGTGCCGTCAGCCATGGCCGTGTCGTAGCCGGCCACCACGGCGAGCTCACCCACCTCGGCTTCGGGGAAGAGGGCCGAGACGAGGGCGAGAAGCGCAGCCAGCCCTACGACCCAGCACGCGGCGATGGCCCACGCGATGAGCGCGGTGACCCACAGCGCGCGGTCTGATCTCCGGAACAGCAGCAGCAGCGCGAACCCCAGCAGCGCATAGGTCACGAGGATGTCGCCGACGAAGAGCAGTACGACGTGCGCGATGCCGAGCACCAGGAGGGCGATCAGTCGTCGGCGATAGACCCTGCGATTGAGCGGCGAGCCGTCCTTGAGAATGAACAGGGCGCTGTAGCCGAAGAGGAAGGAGAAGATCACATAGAACTTGCCGGCTGCGAGCATCGTGACGAGGAATGCCACGATCGCATCCCACGACGTCGCGAGCGAGGCCTCGGTGTAGCCGCTACCACTGATCGCCAGGTAGGGGACATTCACCAGAATGATGCCGAGCAGCGCGAGCCCGCGCAGCTGGTCGGTGAACGCCTGGCGCTGACTCATGGATCCCCATCGACATCGGCGACCCTCGCGATGAGCCCGCCAACCTCGACCCTAGCGAGCCGCGAGGCGGCAGGATGCGTGCCGTTCATGACTTGGTCAAGCGCAGGAGCCGCGCCATCGGAACAGCGCCCAGGCCGTAGACGGCTACCGTCACCGCCACGACGATGAAGGCCACGGGGAGCAATTGCTCGGCTCCCGGCACCTTGAGCGCGATCAGTGCCGCCCCCACGCTCGAAGCCGTCGCCGGCGCAACGATGCCGCGGGGATCCATGCAGCCGATGAATGTTCGCTCCTGCCGCGTCAGATCCGAGCCGGCCGTGCCCACGACCGCGACGAACGGGCGAAGGATGAGGATGAGCACGAGCGACAGGACAAGCGTGGGCACGAA
Organism: Candidatus Nanopelagicales bacterium; assembly: GCA_044233495.1. Lineage (GTDB taxonomy): Bacteria > Actinomycetota > Actinomycetes > S36-B12 > S36-B12 > UBA10649. The sequence goes on along the minus strand of JBIIJX010000238.1, from coordinate 1,071 downwards.
CACCTGCGCGACGGTCGACGGTGCGACGAGCGCCGCGATGGACACGAAGAGCACCCCGATGCCGATCGACACGATCGTGCCGAAGAACGGCGTCGAGCTGTCCAGGGAGGCACCGAAGCGCCGTGCGATCCGAGGAGCCGCCATGCCCATCAGCAACGCGGCTATCAGGCCCGTCTCGTCGGCAACGACGTTCGCCACTCCTGCCGCCACGATCACCGAGCCGAGGAGCACCTGCGTGCCAAGGAGCTCGTTGCCCCGGACAAGCCTGCCTCCGGCCGTGAAGAGCAGCACACCGATCGCGGCCGCCACGACGCCGATCAGCAGACCCCCGACGAAATCCAGGGCAGCCTGCCCGATGGACTCAGCCCCGCTCGCCCGGATCACCTGGAACACCACCACGGCGACGAGTGCACCGATCGGGTCGAGCAAGGTCCCTTCCCACTGAAGGATTCCGCGCACCCTTCCCTTCATGCCGACGAAATCCAGAATCGGCGTCACCACCGTCGGGCCCGACACGATCAGGATCGCCCCGAGCAGCATGGCGATGGGCCAGTCCATGCCCACGATGAAGTGCGCGGCTGCCGCAGCGCCGATGAAGGTGATGACACCGCCCACCCACACCAGACGACGCACGATCCGCCGATCGGGCCCCGCGAGGGTGATCGTGTTGAGTTCCAGGCCGCCATGAAACAGGATCACAGCAACCACGAGATCCACCACGACGGGAAATGCGGTACCCAGAATCGCCTCGGCACTGAGCTCCGGAGCGATCCAGCCGAGGACGAACCCGGCTGGCAGGAGCAGGATGAGTGCAGGAATCCGCAGGCGGGGGGCGATCACCTGGCATGCCGTCGCGATCCCGAAGACCAGTGCCGCCGCAAGCATGATCTGCCCGGGTGACAGGGAGCTCATGCCCGAAATCTAGTCACCTTCGGGCCGCAGGAGATCACAGTGCGCCGTCAGGATCGCGCGTCCCCTCCACGAGGACCTTCAGGCGCACGAGGGACTTGGCAATGGCGCGCTGCCCGATGCCGGGATTGCGGGCGACAGGTGACACCGACGCCCGCCAGC
>JBIIJX010000015.1:0-23500 GCA_044233495.1 Candidatus Nanopelagicales bacterium | reverse complement strand
GGACAAGAAGGGTGGCCGGTCAGGGCACTGGGTGCGTGGCTCGTGACCTTCACTGCCCGCGTCATCACCTGCTCGACTCGCGCGGCAGCAGGCCAGTGGGACGACACCTCGGGCCCGATCATCGTCGCGGGCCTGCGTGACCTCGGGATCGAGGTGGATGCACCTGTTGTCGTCGCTGATGGCGATCCGGTGCTCGAGGCACTGCGTGCAGCCGTCACGGATGGGGTCGACCTGGTCATCACGACGGGCGGTACCGGGCACACGCCACGCGACCTCACACCTGAGATGACGAAGCAGGTGATCGATCGGGAGTCACCCGGTCTGGCCGAGGCGATCCGCGCCTACGGGGTCAGCCACGGGGTGCCGACCGCGATCCTGTCGCGCGGTATCGCCGGTATCGCCGGCACCACGCTCATCGTCAATGCGCCTGGCTCCAGCGGTGGTGCCAAGGACACCGTCGCCGCGCTCTCACCTGTACTTCTGCACGCACTCGACCAGATCGCCGGAGGGGATCACACGCGCGCGTGATCGTTCCGCCAGGTCACTGCGGTGGGATGGCGGGTGTCACGTTGGTGTGACGGAAGTCGTCGCCCTTGAACAGCAGCGGCTCACGCAGGTGCGTCGCCAGGGCGTAGGAGAAGCAGTCGCCGAAGTTCAGCCGGGCGGGATGTCCGCTGCCTCGCCCCATGCGTCGGTACGCATTGCGGGCGAGCTCGGCCTGCTGCCGATCGACCGCGATGACCTCGATGGCCAGGCCTTCGACGAACCGATCGAAAGCACCCGCTGCGCGGGCGTCGATGACGACGGCGGCCTCGACGTAGGTGGTGGCGCTCATCCTCAGCACGGTGGCCGTCTCGAGGGCATCGGCGTAGACCTCCGCGTCGGGCTCGCCGAGGCATACGGCCGCGGCCGCCGAGGAGTCGACGATCATCGGGGCAGGCCCGTGCTCTCGTCGTAGAGGTCGTCGAAGGCCGGGCCGGCCTCCGCCACGTCCTGCTCGCGCGCCGCCGCGATGAGCCCGTCGATTGCCCGGCGCTTCCGCATGCGTGCGTGCCCGTGCTCGTCGAGGGCGGCACGGAGGGCGGAGATCACCGCCTCCGTCATGGTCGTCTGCTCGAGGGCGGCGAGATCCTTGGCGAGTCGGTGGGCCTCGGGATCCTTGATCGTGAGCATGTGTGGAGTATACCTATCTGAATCCCTACGTACAGAAGTTATCCACAGATGGTCTGGCCCGGGTCGCGGTGACACACCCAGGTCCCGGGGTGACACCCCTTGTCCATGCCCACCGCCCGGCCACGTCGCCAGATCACCGCAGCCCAGCGGCGACCATGCCGGGCTGCTACGTGCTCGATTCGGCCCGACGAACGCTGGCGAGATTCGATGCAGTCTCAACTCGGCAGCGGTCGCGATGGGTATCGGGCTGGTGGACTGAGCTAGCGATCGTCAGCCAGTCGGCAGCTGCATGAGCACGCACGCGGCCCCGGCGGGATCGAGTACGGGGGCCATGCGTCCGAAGGGCGTGTCGAAGGCAGGGCTGAGCACGGTGCCTCCGAGGCGGGCCATGGCCGAGACCGAGGCGTCGACATCGGCGACCGCGAAGTAGCTGAGCCAGTGCGGGGGGAGATCGTCGTGGCCCATCATGGGGCCGACCCCGCCGGCGGGGAAGGACCCTCTCGCCGGGGTGAACGTCGTGTACTCGTCGCCTGCCATCGGCACCGCGGCGTACTTCCAGCCGAACACGGCCCCGTAGAACTCGCGGGCCGCATCGGGCTCGGGGGTGCGCAGGTCGCACCATGCCCAGGCCCCGGCTCGGCCCGTGGCGCCGAAGCCCGGCATCTGCTCGGCCTCCCACAGCGCGAACACGGCACCGGTCGGATCCGCGGCAACGACGAAGCGGCCGGCATCGCCGACATCGTGCGTCGGCATGATGATCGTGCCGCCGTTCTCCAGGATGGCGGCAGACGTACGGTCCGCATCCTCGGTGGCGAAGTACAGCAGCCATGCTGGCGGCGCACCCTCGGCGAGCGGGCCGATGCCGGCGACCTCGCTGTCGCTGCTCACCGCCATGCAGTAGCCACCGAACTCCGGGCTTCCCTCGCTGATCGACCAGCCCATCACGTCGGTGTAGACGCCACGGACGGCGTCGATGTCGGGCGTGCCGAGATCCACCCAGGCGGGGGCGCCGGTGGGATGTGCCTGAAGGGTCACGAGTGCCTCTTCCGTCGCAGAGAGCCGCCTAGTAGCGGGTCGGCCGTGAGGTTACTCTGGTGGCGTGGTCGATCGGTCGAAGACAGTCACGCGCAGGACAATGTCGTCCTCGGGTCATGACGTCAGTTTCTGGCTGAGCATGCCGGTCGCGGAGCGGGTCGGCGCCCTGGTGGAGTGGCGCCGAGAGTTCGAGGGGTGGACCGTTGAGACTGAACCGGGACTTCCACGAGTTGCTCGAGTGCTTCGCCCGCAATGACGTCCGCTACCTGATCATCGGCGGTTGGGCCCTGGCCGCACACGGTGTCCAGCGGATGACCAAGGACATCGACGTCTGGGTCCTGCCCGAGTCGGGCAACGCCACTTCCGTCATGGCAGCCCTGACGGAGTTCGGGTTCGGCGAGACGGACCTGTCGGAGGACGATTTCCTGACCCCCGACACAGTCGTCCAGTTGGGCTATCCGCCGAATCGCGTCGACATCCTGACGACACCGACCGGCGTCGATTTCGAGAGGTGCTGGGAAGACCGCATCGATGTCCAGTTCGACGGGCTTGTGGTCCCGTTCATCGGGCTGGAGGGGTTGAAGGCGAACAAGCGAGCCGTCGGCCGCCTTCAGGACCTCGCCGATGTCGAGGCGCTCGAGGAGCGTGAGTAGTAGCCGGAGGAGCTGTCCGAGCCCTAGCCCTTGGCGGCCTCGAGCAGGAGCGTCGAGACATCCTTTACCTCCACACCCGGTGCTCCGCCCTCCTGCTGCCGCACGGTCACGGCGTCGTTCAGCATGACGGAGCAGAACGGGCAGGCGACGGCGATGGTGCTCGCGCCGGTCGCGATGGCCTCGTCACCGCGGTTCATGTTGACCCGGGTGCCGATCTTCTCCTCCATCCACATGCGCGCCCCGCCCGCGCCGCAGCAGAAGGACTTGTCGCCGTGGCGCTCCATCTCCACGCGCGTGGCACCGGCGGCGCTGATCAGCTCGCGGGGCGGCGTGTAGACGTTGTTGTGCCGGCCGAGGTAGCACGGGTCGTGGTAGGTGACCTTCTGATCGACCGGGGCCACGGGGGTGAGGCGCCCCTCCTTGACCAGCTGATCGAGCAGCTGGGTGTGGTGCACGACCTCGTAGTTGCCGCCGTTCTGCGGGTACTCGCGGCCAAGGGTGTTCAGGCAGTGCGGGCAGGTGACGACGATGCGGGTTGCCTTGATCTCGTTGAGCACCTCGACGTTCTGCATGGCCTGCATCTGGAACAGGAACTCGTTGCCGGCGCGCCGCGCCGGGTCACCGGTGCATGTCTCGCCCTCGCCGAGGACCATGAAGTTGACACCGGCGATGTGCATCAGTTCGGCCACGTTCTTGGTGGTCTGCTTGGCACGGTCCTCGTAGGCACCCGCGCACCCGACCCAGAACAGGTACTCCACGTCGGCGGGGATCACATCCTCGCCCTCGGCGCCGAACACTCGGACCTCGAAGTCGACCTCGGCGATCCAGTCGTTGCGTCCGGAGGCGTTCATGCCCCACGGGTTGCCCTTGGTCTCGAGGTTCTTGAACAGGCCGTTGAGCTCGGTGGGGAACTCCGAGGCGATCATGACCTGGTTGCGTCGCATGTCGACGAAGTGATCGATGTGCTCGATGTCGACCGGGCACTGGTTCACGCAGGCGCCGCAGGTCGTGCACGACCACAGGGCCTCCTGGTCGATGACCGGCAGCTCCAGGCCGGTGGTGCGGTGGCCGTCGAAGGTGTAGCCGTCCTCGCCCTCGTGGGAGGAGCCCTCGCGCGAGCCGATGAACGGCCGCTCGACCTGCTCCTTCACCTGGGTGCTCACCGACGCCAGCGCCTGCTCGTGCATCTCGCCGAGGCCGGGATGCCCGCCATCGGCGGCCATCAGGTACGGCGCCTGCGTGAACATGGTGTCGCGCAGGTTCATGATCATCAGCTTCGGCGAAAGCGGCTTGCCCGTGTTCCAGGCCGGGCACTGCGACTGGCAGCGGCCGCACTCGGTGCACGCCATGAAGTCGACGTAGTTCTTCCACGTGAAGTCGCCGATATGGCCCTTGCCGAACGTCGCGTCGTCCGGCGGATCCTCGAAGTTGACCGGCTCACCCTTGTAGTAGATCGGCAGCAGCGGGCCGAGGGCGTTCGGGCGGCGCGAGGTGTAGACGTTCACGGGCGCGGAGAAGATGTGCAGGTGCTTGGAGTGCAGCACGATGAGGAGGAACACGAGGATGACGGTGACGTGGGCCCAGATGAACACCGTCTCGACCCACAGGTTCGACTCGCCCAGGGGAGCGAGCCAGCCGCCGACGATGCTCGAGGCGAAGGCACCACCCATGTCGTTGGCATAGATGGTGTCGATGATCGTGTTCACCTTGGCGCCGCGGTAGACCAGCAGCGTCGCCACGACCAGGAAGATCATCAGCAGCACCAGCCAGGCGCCCTTGGTGTGCGAGCCGAAGAATCGCGAAGCGCGACCCTGCTTCGCCGGGTTGTTCGCCAGCCGGATGATCGCGAACATGACGATGCCGACGAGGACGAGGACGGCGAAGAGGTCCTCCATGAAGCGCACGACCTGCCAGGTGCCGATGACCGGGATGTGCCAGTGCTCGATCACGAGCTCGCCGAATGCGGTCACCACCGTGATGCCGAGGATCAGGAAGCCCCAGAATGCGAAGACGTGCGCGATGCCCGGGATCGTCCACTTCAGCAGCTTCTTCTGGCCCAGCACCTCGGTGGCCTCGGCCTCGACCCGCTTCGGTGCATCCGTCGTGCGACCCACAGCCGGCTTTCCGGAGCGCGCAAGCGAGACCAGGAACCAGCCGCGCTTGAGGGCGAAGGCCAGCAGGACGATCGTGATGAGGGCGCCGACGATGGCCCGGATCCAGATGTGCTCCACGAGGGGACACTATCGCTTCGTGGACGTCCTAGTAGTTCGGTGTGAGCCGATCCTCACGGCCTGACTCCTGCGCGCGCGAACCGGGGCGAACCGGGGCATAGTCACTGGTCAGCACCAGTCCAGCAACGGAGGTTCCGATGGCCAGGGTCGACTTCACCGTCGAGCGGACGATTCCCCTGCCGGCGCGGGCCGTCTTCGACGAGCTCGTCGACTGGGCCGGGCATGCGGAGTGGGTTCCGCTGACCCGGGTCGAGATCCTGAAGGGCGATGGCGGGCCGGGCACCGAGTTCATCGCAACCTCGGGGATCGGCCCGGCTGCGCTGCCCGACCGGATGCGCGTGGACACCCTCGATCCGGAGGCCATGACGGTCGGCATCACGAAGATCGGCCCTGTTCTCACCGGCGAGGTGCGCCTTCGGGTGGTCAGCACCGGCCCGGCGACGTCACGTCTGGAATGGGTCGAGGAGATCGTCGTCCCCTACGCTCCGCAGTTCCTGGCCCGGCCGATCGCCTTCGCCGCCAAGCAGGGATTCACGTCGGCCATCACGCGGCTGGTGAAGCGGATCCAGGCCTGACGGCGGGAACGTACGTGCGTGGCTAGTTGATGGGCGCGATCGCGTCGATGCCCGAGGCGGGTGTCACGCCGCCGGAGACCTCTGACAGCCCCTCGTCGGGGATCAGGTCGTCCTCAGGTGCCTGCGGATCCTGCTGCGTCATGGTGACTTGTCCTCGTGTGGTGTCATGCCGAGCAGTGTCACGCCCAGCCTGCGGGTGGTGAATCGCCTTTCGGGCGTGCCCCCTGTCGTTCGTCATTCAAGGTTCATGATCACTTCGATGTCACCCAATACGTTCTGAGTGTCAGTGTCACTCCACATCCCCCCGGCGACCTCCGAAACCGCCTCGTCGGTCAATTCATCGTCGGCCAGCTGGGGCTCGTCATGGGGTTCCAGCTCGTTGGTGTCCTGGCCCATGGGTCCTCCTGGGGTGTCGTGCCGAGCAGCATCTTGCCCGGCTCGATGGGAGTGTAGGCCGCGCTGCGGAGCAGGGTCTAGACGTTCGTGCTGCGGCCGATCGCCTCGCCGCCACGCACGGAAGGCGCACGTCTGCGACGCGGTTGGTGACGAGGATGCAGCCGCACCGACAGTCAGAGAATGACAGTCAGAGAATCTGGTGAGTGGCTCCGACCATGGAGTATCTCTCTCCTGCACGTCGATCCAACGAGATCAGGGTCGCCCCATGTTCGCGTGCGGTCTCGGCGATCACGCAGTCGTAGATGGCCCCGCCCGCCACTCCACGCTCGGCGAGGATCTGCATGATGCGCAGATGACCGTCTGAACTCAATGTCAGGGTCTGGTCTCGAAATGCGCTCGACAGGAAGGTGAGGCAGTCACGTGGCGCGAGTCGGAACGGCGGGGGCAGTCGGGTCAGGGTTGCATACGACTCCGCCAGCACGTGAGCGATGGACACCGGGCTCTCGGCGATGACATCCTGCAGTTGCTCGCGCTCCCGTGCTTCGTACGTGGTCACTGCGCGAACGATGACGCTGGTGTCAACGACCTGCACGGGCAGCCTTGTCCGACCGATCACCCCGCACGTCGTCGATGACGCCGCGGACGTCCTCGATGCTCAGTTCAGGGCCATGGCCAGGGGGCAACGGGAAGCGGATGCCGTGGCGGGTCTCCCAGTCGACTTCCCCATCGGCTGGCGTGATCTCGATCGTCCCCTCATGGAATCGAAAGTCCACCCGAGTTCCAGCCGTCAGGCCGGCTCGCTCACGAAGGGCCTTGGGGATGACCACTCGCCCAGCAGCGTCGATGGTAGCCGTCATGGCAGAAAAATACCATTGCCACGGGGGCGGGCTACTGTCGCAAGACGCCCATGATCGCCGGGACCTGCGTCCGCAGGAACTCCTCCGCGGTGGCGAGCTCGGGGGCCAGGAAGCGATCCGGGCCGGGCCCGGGGACGCTCGCGCGGAGCGCCTCGATGACCGCGCCTGTCGCCGGTGCCGGCTTCAGCGGTGCCCGGAGCTCGATGGCCCGTGCTGCAGTGACCAGCTCGATGGCCAGGATGCTGCGCAGGTGGTCGACGACCTTCCTGAGCTTGCGCGCACTGTGCCACCCCATCGACACGTGGTCCTCCTGCATTGCCGAGCTCGGGATCGAGTCGACGCTGGCTGGCGAGGCCAGGCGCTTGCACTCGCTGACCAGGGCCGCCTGCGTGTACTGCGCGATCATCAGGCCGGAGTCGACCCCCGGGTCGTCCGCGAGGAACGGCGGCAGGCCGTGGCTGCGCGCCTTGTCGAGCATGCGATCGGTCCTGCGCTCCGACATGGAGCCGACGTCGGTCGCGGGGATGGCGAGGAAGTCGAGCACGTAGGCGACCGGCGCCCCGTGGAAGTTGCCATTGCTCGACACGGTGCCGTCGTCGAGCACCACCGGATTGTCGATCGCTGCGGCGAGTTCGCGTTCCGCGACGGTTCGTGCATGCGCGATCGTGTCGCGAAGGCCGCCGGTGACCTGCGGTGCGCAGCGGAGGGAGTAGGCATCCTGGACCCGGGTGTCGTTCTCCTTGTGCGAGGCCACGATCTCAGAGCCCATCAGTGCGCGGTGCATGTTGGCCGCGCTGGTCGCCTGGCCTGGGTGGGGACGCAGCGGTGCATGCAGCTCGGGGCGGAAGACCGCGTCGGTGCCGAGAAGTCCCTCGACGCTCATCGCCGCGGTGAGATCGGCTGCATCGGCGAGCTGCTCGAGGTCGGCGATCGCGAGCACGAGCATGCCGAGCATTCCGTCGGTGCCGTTGATCAGCGCGAGACCCTCCTTCTCGTGCAGCTCCACCGGCTCGATGCCCGCCTCCGCGAGGAGGTCGGGCACGGGGCCCTCGACACCATCCGGGCCGAGGGCCCGACCCTCGCCCATCAGCACGAGGGCGCAGTGGGCCAGGGGAGCAAGATCGCCGCTGCAGCCGAGGGACCCGAACTCGTGGACGATCGGCGTGATGTGCGCATTCAGCAGGGCGGCCAGGGTCTCGGCCACGACAGGGCGGACACCGGTGCGACCGCTGCAGAGCGTCTTCAGCCGCAGGAACATGAGGGCCCGCACGACCTCCGTCTCGACCGCGTCGCCCATTCCCGCGGCATGCGAGCGGATCAGCGAGCGCTGGAGCTGCACGCGCATCTCAGCCGGGATGTGCCGGTTGGCCAGGGCGCCGAACCCGGTGGAGACGCCGTAGACCGGGTCAGGAGACTCGGCCAGCGCGTCGACTCCGGCGCGAGAGACAGCCATGGCGTCGCGCGCCTCGGGCGAGATGGAAACGCGTGCTCCCTGTCTTGCGACCGCTATGACGTCTTCCGGGGTGGCGCCCGACGTGCCGAGGGTGACGGTGGTCATGCTGATCTCCTTGTGGGCTCTCCACCGTGCCAGACCTGGGTGATCAGATCCACCCCGGGTCGATAGGACAGATGGACGGGATCGGGGGCGTTCAGGACGACGAAGTCGGCGCGGGCCCCGGGCATGAGGTGTCCAACATCGGTGCGGCGCAGCGCCCGGGCACCGCCGAGGGTTGCGGCGGTCAGCGCCTCGGCAGGAGTCATCTGCATCTCCCGCACGGCGAGCGCGATGCAGAACGGCATGCTCGTCGTGAAGCTCGACCCTGGATTGCAGTCGGTGGCGATGGCCACTGACACGCCGGCGTCGAGAAGGCGTCGGGCTGGGGGATAGGGCGAGCGCGTCGAGAACTCCGCTCCGGGGAGAAGGGTCGCGACGGTGGTGCTCGACGCCAGAGCATCGATGTCGGCGTCGGTCAGGTACGTGCAGTGATCCGCGGAGGCGGCCCCGAGCTCGACGGCCACCTGCACGCCCGGCCCGTGCTGCAGCTGGTTGGCATGCACGCGCGGGATGAGACCGGCATTCACGCCCGCGGTCAGGACAGCACGCGCCTGGTCGGCATCGAAGGCACCGCGATCGCAGAAGACGTCGATCCACTTCGCGTATGGGGCGCAGGCCTCGAGCATGTCGCCGGTGACGAGCTCCACATAGGCGGAGGGATCTTCAGCGAACTCCGGTGCCACGACGTGGGCGCCGAGGTACGTGGTCTCCGCTGTGACGGCAAGCGCCGCCTCCAGTGACCGGGCCTCGTCGTCGACGGTCAGGCCGTATCCCGACTTGACCTCGACGGTGGTGGTGCCTGAACGGCGCATCTCGGCGACGAGCTCCGCGGCGTGGGTCGCGAGGTCGTCCGTCGTGGCGCTGCGGGTCGCCCGCACTGTGCGGAGGATCCCGCCGGCCTCGTACGACTGCCCCGACATGCGCGCCGCGAACTCGTCTGCCCGGTCGCCGGCGAAGATGAGGTGGGCGTGGCTGTCGACGAAGCCGGGAATGACGCACTGCCCCTCGACATCGACGCGCTCGTCGGCCTCCGGCGCCTGAGCTGAAGGGCCCACCCAGGCGACCTCGTCGTTGTCGATGACGAGAGCGGCATGAGGGATGTCGCCCATGGCCCCCTGGGTTGACAGCAGGCCGATTCCGGTGAACACCGTCGTGGTCATCGGACCTATGACTCCAGCATCGGGATGCGGACGCCGCGTTCCTCCGCCACTTCAATGGCGTCGTCGTACCCGGCATCGCAGTGTCTGATGACACCCATCCCCGGATCGTTGGTCAGGACCCGCTCCAGCTTCTGCGCGGCGAGGTCCGTGCCGTCGGCGACACTCACCTGGCCGGCATGGATGGAGCGGCCGATCCCGACACCGCCTCCGTGGTGGATCGAGACCCAGGACGCACCGGACGAGATGTTCAGCATCGCGTTGAGCAGCGGCCAGTCGGCTATCGCGTCGGATCCGTCGAGCATGCCCTCGCTCTCCCGGTAGGGGGAGGCGACGGATCCGCAGTCGAGATGATCGCGGCCGATGACGATGGGCGCGCTCACCTCCCCGCGCGCAACGAGATCGTTGAACGCAAGCCCCGCCTTGTCGCGCTCGCCGTAGCCGAGCCAGCAGATGCGTGCGGGGAGTCCCTGGAACGCGACGCGCTCCTGGGCCATGGTGATCCAGCGACGCAGGTGCTCGTTGTCGGGGAACAGGTCGAGCACTGCCTGGTCAGTGCGTGCGATGTCCTTGGGGTCCCCGGACAGCGCAGCCCACCGGAAGGGCCCTTTGCCCTCGCAGAACAGCGGGCGGATGTACGCGGGGATGAACCCGGGAAAGGCGAAGGCGCGGGAGTATCCGCCCTTGCGTGCCTCGTCGCGGATGGAGTTGCCGTAGTCGAAGACCTCGGCCCCGGCGTCCATGAAGTCCACCATGGCCTGGACGTGCTTGGCCATGGAAGCCTGTGCCCGGTCGGTGAACTCCTCGGGCTTCTTGTCGGCGTACTCGCGCGCATCATCGAGGTCGATGCCCTCGGGGATGTAGTAGAGCGGATCATGCGCCGAGGTCTGGTCCGTGACGATGTCGACGGGTACGTCGCGTCGGAGCAGCTCGGGCAGCACGGTGGCTGCGTTGCCCACTAGGCCGACGGAGATCGCCTTGCGCTGCTGCTTGTAGCGCGTAACCCGCTCGATGGCATCGTCGAGGTTGTCGGCGATCTCGTCGAGGTAGCGCGTCTCGACACGTCGCCGCATCCGCGTGGGGTCGATGTCGATGATCAGACAGGTGCCCTCGTTCATCGTGACGGCGAGCGGCTGGGCTCCGCCCATACCGCCGGCGCCGGACGTCACGGTCAGGGTGCCGGCGAGCGTCCCGCCGAATCTCTTGGCCGCGACGGCGGCGAACGTCTCGTAGGTGCCTTGCAGGATGCCCTGCGTGCCGATGTAGATCCAGGACCCGGCCGTCATCTGCCCGTACATCGTCAGGCCCAGTTGCTCGAGGCGGCGGAACTCCGGCCACGTAGCCCAGTCACCGACGAGGTTCGAATTGGCGAGCAGGACGCGAGGCGCCCACTCATGGGTGCGGAAGACACCGACTGGTCGGCCGGACTGCACGAGCATGGTCTCGTCGTCCTTCAGCGTGGTGAGAGTGCGCACCATCGCGTCGAAGGAGCGCCAGTCGCGAGCCGCCTTTCCCGTTCCCCCGTAGACGACGAGTTCCTCCGGATGCTCGGCGACGTCGGGGTCGAGGTTGTTCATCAGCATGCGCAGAGCCGCCTCCTGGGGCCAGCCCTGAGCGGTGCGGGAGGTGCCACGGGCGGCACGGACGGTGCGTGGTCCGGATGCGGGCAAGGTCATGGCCCCATGCAAGACGGTCGAACGAGCGACGGGAAGTGACTCCCGCAGGTTAGTGTCTGAAATACCAGACAGGAGGCCAGCCGGTGTCCCGTGTTCCCGCGGCCGAGCGCAGCCTTGATGTGCTGTCTGCGATGGCCCGCGCCCCGGGCCCGGTCTCGGCGGCAGCGATTGCGCGGGACCTCGGGATCCCGCGCTCGACGGCCTACCAGCTGCTCGCTGTGCTCGCCGACCGCGGGTTCGTGACCCACCTGCCCGACGAGCGGCGCTGGACACTCGGGATCAGCGCCTTCGAGGTCGGTGCCGCCTACCTGAGACACGAGCCCCTCGAGCGCCTCGCGCAGCCGCTCCTCCGCCGACTGGCTGCCCAGGCTCCCATTCCTGTCGCCGCCCACCTCGGGGTGGTGCGCGGGCACGAGACGGTCTACCTGCTCAAGGAGGTGTCGGAACAGGTGATCACCACCGTGACCCAGGTGGGAGTGCGCCTGCCCGCCGCCCTGACGGCCTCGGGTCGGGCAGTCCTCGCGCAGCTGCCGAAGGCGCAGGTGCGCGCCCAGATGTCCGTGCCCGGAGCATTCGTCGATCGGACCGGCCGGGGGCCGCGGACCATGTCAGCCCTGACCGCGCTGCTGGCACGGGAACGCCGTCACGGGTTCGCGACCGAAGAGGGCTACATCACCGACGGCTACGCATCAGTGGCCGCACCCGTGGTGAGCGCCGGAGGTGCGCCGGTGGCCGCGGTGGGCCTGACCTTCCGCTCCGCCGACGTATCGGCAGGCCGGGGGGAACTCCTGGCCCGGGCTGTCGTGCAGTGCGCGCAGGACGTGGGCATACGTCGAGGCGGCTGAGTATCGTCGCGTCATGGCCTCCCGCGCTGCCGTCCCCTTGAGCGATGAGCAGGTCGAGCAGTTCCACCGCGACGGAGCCGTGATCGTCCGGGGACTCTTCTCGCCCGACGAAGTCGCGACGATCGAGCGCGGCATCGAGCGGGTGCTGTCCGCGCCGGGCCCGATGTTCAAGGTTGCCAGCCAGCCAGACGACCCAGGTCGGTTCGTCGAGGACTTCTGTCGTTGGCAGGAGGTCACGGAGATCGAGCAGATCGCCCGATCGTCACGTGCAGCCGACGCCGCGCAGCAGTTGATGGGAGGCGGGAGCGTGCGGCTCTTCCACGACCATGTGCTGGTCAAGGAACCGGGCACGCGGCAGGAGACGCCGTGGCATCAGGATCAGCCCTACTACAACGTGGACGGTGCACGGAACGTGTCGATGTGGGCGCCGGTCGATCCGGTCGCGGCAGAGTCGACGCTCGAGTTCCTCGCCGGATCCCACCGCATGGGCTGGCTCATGCCGCGCACGTTCCTGGACAACCAGGCGAAGTGGTTCCCGGAGGGCACACTCAGCGAGATCCCGGCGATCGAGCAGGACCGCGAATCCTTCGACATCCTCGGGTGGTCGATGCAGCCGGGGGACGCGGTGTTCTTCCACATGCTGACCATCCACCACTCCTATGGCGTGCCGGGGGCGAACCGGCGCCGTGCGTTCTCGCTGCGCTTCCTCGGAGACGACATGGTGCACGCCCCCCGACCGTGGGTCACGTCTCCCAACTTCGACGGCCTCGACCTTCAGATCCCGTCAGGGGCGCCCATGGAGCACGACCTCTTTCCGCTTCTCCGGTCGGCATGACGGACGATCCCCGCTGGCCGCGTGCGAGCGCCTGGCTCGCGGGCTCCCTTCGCGATCCGGGGGCGGTCCGTCCCCGACTGGTCGTGCTCGGTGTCCCGGCACACGAGACCTCTATCAGCGCGACCCGAGCCGATCTCACTCCTGCCGCCATCCGCGAGGCCCTTCGCCGCTACTCGACCCACTCGCTGGCCCACGACGTCGATATCGCGTCCCTCGGGGTGCTCGATGCTGGTGACGTCGATCGTCCCGATCATCACGATGGCGAGGCGCGCGTCCATGCGCGCATCACCTCCCTGCCCGCGCACGAACTGCTGATCGCGCTCGGAGGGGACAACTCGATCACCTTCAGCGTCATGACCGCTCTGTTCCCCGACCTGTCCGCAGCCGGACTCGTCACCCTCGACGCGCACTACGACCTGCGCGACGGCATCAGCAACGGATCCCCGGTCCGGCGCCTCATCGAAGCGGGACTGCCCGGTGAGCGCGTCGTCCAGATCGGCATCGCGGACTTCTCCAACTCCGCCGAGTACGCAGCCCGGGCGCGCGATCTCGGCATCACCGTCATCCCGCGGGCGGCACTTCGAAGCCGTTCGATCGAGGACGTCATGACGCAGGCCCTGGATGTCGCGGGAGCGGCGCCAGCGGGGGTTCACGTCGACCTCGATGTGGACGTCTGCGATCGCGCCGTGGTGCCGGGCTGCCCCGCGGCTGCCCCGGGGGGCATCAGCGCCGACGAGCTCCGCCGTGCGGCCTTCGTCGCCGGCCGGGATGCCCGGGTGCGCGGACTCGACCTCACCGAGGTTGATGCCGACGCCGACACCCCGGACGGCAGGACCGTCCGGCTAGCCGCCCTGTGCGTGCTCGAGGCGGCGGCTGGTCTCGCCCTACGCTGACCTGCCGACCTCAGAGGCATCAGTGCATCAGACCACTGATGCACTGATGTCCACAGGACTACACTGGTCGGATGCGGACCACCCTCACCCTGGACGACGATCTGGCCATGATGCTCAAGCGAGAGGCGCAGGCCTCGGATCGCCCGTTCCGGGACGTGGTCAACGACGCCATCCGCCGCGGCCTGCTCGCGTCGACTGCGCCCCGCCCCCGCATCGAGGTGCCTGTCTTCGATCTCGGGTATGGGGCAGCCATGGCGGCTGATCCCTGGGACACCCTCGCGGGTGATGATGAGGCACGCCTGCGGGAGCTCACCGGCGTGGCCGATCACTCGGACGTCGACTCGTGATTATCCCCGACCTCAATGTTCTCGTACACGCCTCGAACCGACAGTCCCCCTTTCATCAGCGGGCACGGGACTGGTGGTCCGCCGCGCTCAATGGAATCGAACCTGTCGGGATGGCCTCGGTGGTGACCACCGGATTCGTTCGCCTCACGACGACCGTGGATGCCCTCGCCCCCGTGACCGTCGACGCGGCCCTGTCGGCCCTCGAGGTCTGGTTCAGCTCGCCCGTCGTCCGCTGGGTGGCACCGACGGATCGCCACCTGCTCGTGCTTCGCGGACTGCTGTCAGGTGTCCAGCGGGGGGGACGCCTGGTCAACGACGCCCACCTGGCCGCGCTCGCAATCGAGCACGGTGGGACTGTCTACTCCCAGGACACCGACTTCGCGGCTTTCCGAGACGTCAGATGGGTCAATCCCCTCGCCTGACCGGCATTCCATAATGTGATGCAGATCACAATCCAACAGCGCGACCCTCGGAATGAATCCCCTCAGCGAACCGTTGCCATCATTACTTGAGTCGATACCACTCATATCTCCTGAGCCAGCACTTGCATCAGGGGGGCGAGCGGAGAAGACTCGAGGCAGACCACCCGGCCGGCCACCAGCCCGCCGGAACACCGGAACACAACGAAGAAGGAGCACCACCACCATGGCTCGAGCAGTCGGCATCGACCTGGGCACGACCAACTCTGTCGTCTCAGTCCTCGAGGGCGGCGAACCCGTCGTCATCGCCAACGCGGAGGGCGCCCGGACCACCCCGTCCGTCGTGGCCTTCGCCAAGAACGGTGAGGTCCTGGTCGGCGAGGTCGCCAAGCGCCAGGCCGTCACCAACGTCGACCGCACAGTGCGGTCCGTCAAGCGCCACATGGGCACGAACTGGACCATCGACATCGACGGGAAGGCCTACACCGCGCAGGAGATCAGCGCGCGCACGCTGATGAAGCTCAAGCGCGACGCCGAGTCATACCTGGGCGAGGACGTCACCGACGCCGTCATCACCGTGCCGGCCTACTTCAGCGACGCCGAGCGGCAGGCCACGAAGGAGGCCGGTGAGATCGCGGGCCTGAACGTCCTGCGCATCATCAACGAGCCCACCGCGGCGGCCCTCGCCTACGGTCTCGACAAGGGTGACACCGAGCAGACGATCCTGGTGTTCGACCTCGGCGGTGGCACGTTCGACGTCTCCCTGCTGGAGATCGGCGACGGCGTCGTCGAGGTCAAGGCCACGAGCGGCGACAACCACCTGGGTGGCGACGACTGGGACAACGCCATCGTCGACTGGCTGGTCACCGGCTTCAAGAACGCGCATGGCGTCGACCTGTCCAAGGACAAGATGGCGATGCAGCGCCTGCGTGAGGCTGCGGAGAAGGCGAAGATCGAGCTCTCCAGCTCGATGCAGTCCTCGATCAACCTGCCGTACATCACGGCGAGCGCCGACGGCCCGCTGCACCTGGAGGAGTCCCTCTCCCGTGCACAGTTCGAGTCGATGACCTCCGACCTGCTCGAGCGCACCAAGGCGCCGTTCAAGGCGGTCATGAAGGACGCCGGCATCTCGATCGACCAGATCGATCAGGTCGTCCTCGTCGGAGGATCCACCCGAATGCCGGCCGTCACCGAGCTGGTGAAGGCCGAGACGGGCAAGGAGCCCAACAAGAGTGTCAACCCGGACGAAGTCGTCGCCATCGGTGCGGCGCTCCAGGCCGGTGTGCTCAAGGGTGAGGTGAAGGACGTCCTCCTGCTCGACGTGACCCCGCTGTCGCTGGGCATCGAGACCAAGGGCGGTGTCATGACCAAGCTCATCGAGCGCAACACGACCATCCCGACGAAGCGCTCTGAGATCTTCACCACGGCCGACGACAACCAGCCGTCCGTGCTGATCCAGGTCTACCAGGGCGAGCGCGAGATGGCGGCGTACAACAAGCGACTGGGCACGTTCGAGCTCACGGGTCTTCCCCCGGCGCCGCGCGGAATCCCGCAGGTCGAGGTCACCTTCGACATCGACGCCAACGGCATCGTGCACGTGTCCGCCAAGGACATGGCCACGGGCAAGGAGCAGTCGATGACCATCTCGGGCGGCAGCGCGCTGTCCAAGGAGGAGATCGATCGCATGATGCGCGAGGCCGAGCAGCATGCCGAGGAGGACAAGCAGCGTCGTGAGGAGGTCGAGGTCCGCAACAGCGCCGAGGCGCTGGTGTACCAGACCGAGAAGTTCCTCGCCGACAACGCCGACAAGGTCCCGGCAGATGCCAAGGCCAATGTCGACGGCCCGCTCGACGAGCTGAAGAAGGCCATCGAGGCCAACGACATCCCGGGCATGCGTGCCGCGACTGACAAGGTCGCACAGGCCAGCCAGGCACTCGGCGCCGCCATGTACACGATGGCGCAGGAGGCTGGCGCCTCGGCGGATGCGGCAGACGCCGCCGATGCTGCGGCCGACACCGCGGAGGACGACGTCATCGACGCCGAGATCGTGGATGAGGGCGAGTCGAAGTGAACGACGAGGAGTACCAGGGCCCGCGTGTGACTGACCGTCGCCGAGTGGATCCGGACTCCGGTGAGGTGCGCCAGCCGGCCGACCCGGCTGGCGCACCCGACCCCCTCCTGGCGGAGGCCGTCGAGGCGGCACTCGTCGAGGCGGAGGTCGGAGCAGCCGAGGAGAAGCTCGCCGAGCTCACTGCCGATCTGCAGCGCGTGCACGCGGAGTACGCCAACTACCGCAAGCGCGTCGAGCGCGATCGAGAGCTCATCAAGAGCAACGCCATCGGTGGCGTGCTCGCGGAGCTGCTCTCGATCCTCGATGACGTCGACCGGGCTCGGCAGCACAGCGAGCTCGACGGCGCGTTCAAGAGCGTCGGCGAGTCGCTCGAGTCGCTGGTCACCAGGCTCGGCCTCGAGAGGTTCGGGACGGCCGGCGAGCCGTTCGACCCGAACATCCACGAGGCACTGACCCATGAGGCGTCGGACGAAGTGTCCGAGCCAACCGTGGTGGCCGTGTACCAGCCCGGCTACCGCTACTCCGACCGCGTGCTGCGCCCGGCTCGGGTAGCCGTGGCCGGCGATCAGTGACACGCATCAGCAGTGGCACACAACCAAGCAGACGAACCCCTCACATGACGGGGCAAGGTAGGAGAGCGTGAACAAGGACTGGCTGGAGAAGGACTTCTACGCCGTGCTCGGCGTGTCCAAGGACGCCAGCGCCGACGAGATCAAGAAGAAGTACCGCAAGCTCGCCCGCGAGTTGCACCCGGACAAGAACCCGGGTGACAAGGCGGCCGAGGAGCGCTTCAAGGAGGTCTCGGAGGCGTACGACGTCCTCTCCGACGATGCCAAGCGCAAGGAGTACGACGAAGCGCGCACGCTGTTCGCCGGCGGAGGCTTCCGTCCCGGTGGCGGCGGCTTCCGCGGCCAGCAGTACGACGTCAATATGGAAGACCTCTTCGGGGCGGACTCCGGTGGCTTCGGCGACTTCCTCGGTGGCATCTTCAACCGCGGTCGCGGCGGGGGACGCGTTCCCCAGCCGCGCCGCGGCCAGGATCTGGAGAGCTCGCTCACGCTGTCCTTCGACGATGCGATGGACGGTGTCACCGTGCCGCTGCGGCTGTCGACGGATGCCCCTTGCTCGTCCTGTCATGGCACCGGCGCGAAGACGGGGACCGTGCCGCGCATGTGTCCCACGTGCGGCGGCTCGGGGCAGACCTCGCGCAATGCCGGTGGCTTCGCTCTGGCCGAGCCCTGCGTCACGTGCCGCGGTCGCGGGCTCTTCGTCGACGATCCGTGCTCGTCGTGCCATGGCTCCGGTCGCGGACTCAGCTCGCGCACGGTCCAGGCGCGCATCCCCGCTGGCGTCAAGAACGGCGCGAAGATCCGGCTCAAGGGCAAGGGTGGCAAGGGCGAGCGCGGTGGCCCGAATGGCGACCTCCTCGTCGACATCACCGTGACGTCGCACCCGGTCTTCGACCGCAAGGGTGACAACATCACGGTGACGGTCCCGGTGACCTTCACTGAGGCGGCCCTCGGGGGCGAGATCTCGGTCCCGACACCTCGTGGCGGCTCCGTGACGCTGAAGGTCCCTGCCGGAACAGCCAACGGTCGCACGATGCGCGTCAAAGGCAAGGGCATCAGACGCAAGGACGGCACCAACGGGGACCTGCTCGTGACCGTCGAAGTCGCCGTCCCGTCGAGCCTGTCGAGTGAGGCCCGCGAGGCGCTGGAGGCATTCGCTCTGCAGACAGCTGACTTCGACCCGCGCAGAGACCTCTTCTCGACGTCCGGGGGAGCAGCCGGGAGTCCGTCATGAGCCCGACCGAGGGGGCGCGTCTTCCCGAGCGCACGGGCTACGCGGTCACCGACGACGCGCCGCTCTACGCGATCTCGGTCGCCGCCCAGCTCGCCGGCCTCCACCCGCAGACGCTGAGGCAGTACGACCGGATGGGACTCGTGACACCGACCAGGGTCGGAGGCCGCAATCGGCTGTACTCGATGAACGACGTCGTGCGACTTCGCGAGATCGCAGATCTCTCCGCGCAGGGACTCTCACTCGAAGGCATCCGGCGCATCCTGGAGCTGCAGGAGGAGGTGCGGCTCCTGCGCATGCGACTGGAGGAGATCCACCGGGAGAAGTCCGCAACGTCACTCGTGGTCTGGCGACCACAGCGAAACCGATAGACCACAGAAGGCGACAGACATGGACATTCAATTCACCACCAAGGCACAGGACGCGCTCGGTGCTGCCGTGCGCATCGCAGCCGCGAACGGCAATCCGCAGGTGGAGCCGCTCCACCTTCTCGACTCCCTGCTCCAGCAGGGGGAGGGAATCGCCGTCGCGCTCCTCGAAGCCGTCGGTGTCGACGTGCGCGGCCTGACCACGCAGGTGCGGCAGGCCCTCGCGGCGCTACCCTCGGCGCAGGGCTCGAGCGTCGCGTCTCCCAACCTGAACCAGGCCTCCTTCAAGGTGATCAACACTGCTCAGGAACTCGCGAAGGAGCGAGGAGACGAGTACGTCAGCACGGAGCACATGCTCATCGCGCTGGCGAAGGACGGCGGACCGGGCGTCAGCGACCGGCTGGCTCAGGCAGGCGCCTCCCCGACAGCGCTCGTCGACGCCCTGCCGCGGGTGCGCGGCAGCGCGCGCGTCACCACTCAGGACCCTGAAGCCTCGTTCCAGGCACTCGAGAAGTACGGCGTCGACCTCACCGCACGAGCGCGCGAGGGCAAGATCGACCCCGTCATCGGCAGGGACGAGGAGGTGCGCCGAACGATTCAGGTGCTCTCACGGCGGACCAAGAACAATCCGGTGCTGATCGGTGAGCCCGGCGTCGGCAAGACCGCCGTCGTCGAGGGTCTCGCCCGTCGAATCGTCGAGGGGGATGTGCCGCTGTCCCTGCAGGGCAAGAGCCTCATCTCGCTCGACCTCGGTGCCATGGTCGCCGGAGCCAAGTACCGGGGCGAGTTCGAGGAGCGGCTCAAGGCCGTCCTCGATGAGATCAAGCAGTCGGACGGTCAGATCATCACCTTCATCGACGAGTTGCACACCGTCGTCGGCGCGGGCGCCGGTGGCGAGGGCGCCATGGATGCCGGCAACATGCTCAAGCCGATGCTGGCGCGAGGCGAGTTGCGCATGATCGGTGCCACGACCCTCGATGAGTACCGGCAGTACATCGAGAAGGACGCAGCCCTCGAGCGGCGCTTCCAGCAGGTGTTCGTCAGCCAGCCGTCGGTCGCCGACACCATCTCGATCCTGCGTGGCATCAAGGAGAAGTACGAGGCCCACCACAAGGTCGCCATCGCCGACAACGCGCTGGTGGCCGCCGCGACCCTCTCGGATCGCTACATCACCTCACGCTTCCTGCCCGACAAGGCGATCGACCTGATGGACGAGGCCGCATCACGGCTCCGCATGGAGATCGACTCGTCCCCCGTCGAGATCGATGTCCTGCAGCGCGCCGTCGATCGGCTCCGCATGGAGGAGCTCGCGGTGTCCAAGGAGACGGACGAGGCATCGGCCGCACGGCTGGAGAAGATCCGCCAGGAGATCGCCGACAAGGTGGAGGAGCTGTCGGGCCTGCGGGCGCGCTGGGACGCGGAGAAGCAGGGGCTCGACCGCATCGGCGAGATCAAGGTGCTCATCGACGACCTGCGCGCCACGGCCGAGCGGGCGCAGCGTGCGGGCGACTTCGAGCAGGCATCACGGATCCTGTACGCAGAGATCCCGACCTTCGAGGAGGAGCTGGAGCGCGTCACCCGAGAGGTGAACGACCGCGAGGCCACGATGGTCAAGGAGGAGGTCACCTCCGACGACATCGCCGAGGTCGTCGCTGCCTGGACGGGCATCCCAGCGGGACGTCTGCTCGAGGGCGAGACCCAGAAGCTCCTGCGCATGGAGGAGGAGCTGGGCCGTCGCGTCATCGGCCAGACCGAGGCGGTTCGTGAGGTCAGCGACGCCGTCCGTCGTGCACGTGCAGGCATCGCCGACCCCAATCGACCGACAGGCTCCTTCCTGTTCCTCGGCCCGACCGGCGTCGGGAAGACCGAGCTCGCCAAGGCGCTCGCCGAGTTCCTGTTCGATGACGAGCGCGCCATGGTGCGCATCGACATGAGCGAGTACTCCGAGAAGCACTCGGTGTCGCGACTGGTGGGTGCGCCTCCCGGCTACGTCGGCTACGAGGAGGGCGGCCAGCTCACGGAGGCAGTCCGGCGTCGCCCCTACTCCGTCATCCTTCTCGATGAGGTCGAGAAGGCGCACCCGGAGGTGTTCGACATCCTGCTCCAGGTGCTCGACGACGGCCGGCTCACCGACGGCCAGGGGCGCACGGTCGACTTCCGCAATGTGATCCTCGTGCTCACCTCGAACATGGGTTCGCAGTTCCTCATCGACACCGACATGCCGTACGACGAGCGCAAGGCGAAGGTGCTCGACGTCGTGCGCACGCAGTTCCGACCGGAGTTCCTGAACCGGCTCGACGCGATGGTCATGTTCGAGCCGCTGGACCGTGCCGAGCTGAGCCGTATCACAGGCATCCAGATCGAGCAGTTGCAGAAGCGACTTGCCGATCGACGGATCGTGCTCGAGCTCACGGACGAGGCCAAGCAGTGGCTGGTCAACAAGGGGTTCGACCCGGTCTACGGGGCACGGCCGCTGCGCCGCCTCGTGCAGACGGCCGTCGGCGACAAGCTGGCCAAGGGGATCCTGGCGGGCGAGGTGCACGACGGCAGCACTGTCCTCATCGGCACCGAGCCGAGCGGCGAGGACCTCACCCTGACGGTCGCCCGCGACTGAGCCTCGTTGCTGCGTCAGTAGGTGGCCTTCCCGCGTGGAGAAGTGCCCACCTGCTGACGCAGCAACGCTAGGGCTGGTGGTGCGGAGCCGGACGCTTGCGCAGGCCCGCGTCACGCAGAGCCAGCACGATCGTGCGGGAATCCACCGGACGCGCGCCCTCGGCGATCGCGCAGTCGCGCAACTCGTCCGTGATGTCGTAGTGGTCGCCCTGGAAGGCCCGTGGCGGTAGGCCCAGCCGCGCCGCGAACGCAGTCAGCTCCTCGATGGAGGTGTCGCTGACCAGGTGAGCCCACATCCGGCCGCGCCAGGGCCAGTGGGCCTCGTCGACCAGGATCGCCATCAGCGCAGCCCGCGCTCGAGCCGCTCGAGAGCCTCCTGCAGCACCGACGGGCGCTTGCAGAACGCCCACCTCACGTAGGGCGCTCCGATCGCAGGGTCGTCGCACAGGGCCTGATGCGGGATCGCGACCACGCCCGCCCGATGCGGCATGTCGCGGCAGAACTGCAGGCCGTCGGCGTAGCCGAGCGGGCGCACGTCCGTCGTCAGGAAGTACGTGCCCTCGCTCTCCAGTACGCCGAAACCGAGACCGGCGAGACCTGTGGACAGCAGGTCGCGCTTGTCCGAGAGGTCGGCACGGAAGTCGGTGAAGTACGAGTCCGGCAGGCGCAGCCCCGCTGCCATCGCGAACTGGAAGGGCCCGCCCGAGACGTACGACAGGTGCTGCCGCACGACCCGCACGGCACTGATCAGGTGTGCTGGACCCGATGCCCAGCCCACCTTCCATCCGGTGAAGGAGAAGCTCTTGCCGCCCGAGCCGACCGTCACTGTGCGCTCGAACATCCCCGGAAGGGTGGAGATCGGGATGTGCGGATGCCCGTCGAACCACAGGTGCTCGTAGGCCTCGTCGCTGATGACGACCAGGTCGTGCTCGATCGCGATCGCGGCGATCCCCTCCAGCTCCTCGCGGGTCATGACGATTCCCGTGGGGTTGTGCGGCGAGTTGAGCAGCAGCACGCGGGTGCGCGGGGTGATGGCACTGCGGAGTCGATCGAAATCTGGTCGCAGACGAGGCCCGGCCAGTGGAACTCCGACACGGACGCCGCGGGCGAGCGAGATGCCCGCGCCGTAGATGTCGAACCACGGCTCGAACATCACGACCTCGTCACCGTCGTCGACGAGGGCCATCAGCGCGGACTGCAGGACTTCCGATGCACCGGTGCCCACGACGACCCCGGTGCCGGCGTTGACGTCCAGGCCGTAGAAGCGTGCCTGATGGGCGGCGATCGCCTCGCGGAGCTCGGGCAGGCCGTGCGCCGGGGGGTACTGGTTGCCCCGCCCGTCCCGGATCGCCCCCGCGGCGATCTCGGCGAGCTCGTGCGGACCATCGGTGTCGGGAAAGCCTTGGCCGAGGTTGACCGCCCCGACCTCGGCGGCCAGCAGTGACATCTCGGCGAAGATCGACGTGCTGTGCTCGGCCATGCGGGGCACCAGCGGCGATGTCACGTGGGAGAACCTACCCGGCTGGGCGTGGCATGGTTGGGCCATGGATC
Organism: Candidatus Nanopelagicales bacterium; assembly: GCA_044233495.1. Taxonomy (GTDB): domain Bacteria; phylum Actinomycetota; class Actinomycetes; order S36-B12; family S36-B12; genus UBA10649. Next base: position 450 of record JBIIJX010000015.1, on the reverse strand, counting down.
TCGTCGGCCCCCATGCGCAAGGGCTGGCCCCGGATGCCGGTGCACTGGTGGCCCGCATCGCCGACCAGGCGGCAGAAGTGGATGCGCACGGCGTACGTCGCGAGGTGATCGACGCCCTGGCCGCGCAGGGCCTGCTCGGGGAGAGGCTGCCGTCGGGGATCCAGCGTGAGCTGGGGGAGCAGCTGGCCAAGGCGGACGCCTCCACGTGGTTCTGCTGGGTCCAGCACCAGACTCCGGTGGCGATCCTCGAAGGCGAGGTGCCCGGTGTGATCGCACCCGCGGGAGCGGCCTTCCGCGCCGAGCTTGTGCCCCACCTGCGCCGGGGGACACGCCTGGCGGCCGTGGCGTTCGCGCATGTGCGCCGACCCGGCCCGCCCGATCCGATCGCGACCCGCACATCCGACGGATGGCGATTCGACGGGCACCTGGACTGGGTGACGTCATGGGATA